>NZ_JACJEE010000058.1:0-10468 GCF_014163915.1 Pseudoalteromonas sp. SR41-8 | reverse complement strand
TTTGGGAGTTAGTTTTTTGGTTCTAGTTGCTGGTTGCTAGGTGTAGCTTGACTCTGTGCTTAAATTGTTGAATTTCGTGTCTTACAGCTTACAGCTTACAGCTGATAAAGAAGGATTTGATATGAAACTTGAAGATATCCGTCGTGAGTATTTGCAAGATGCTCTGAGCGAAGAGAATTTACTTGATGATCCATTCAAGCAATTTGAAACCTGGCTTGAGCACGCGGTAGCAAGTAAACTGCCAGATCCAACGGCGATGGTGGTGGCAACGGTTGATGAAATCGGTCAGCCTTCGCAACGTATTGTGTTGTTAAAGCATCTTGATGATAACGGGTTTGTGTTTTTTACCAATTCCGGCTCGCGTAAAGCACAAGAGCTTAAAGGCAATAATAAAATCTCTTTGCATTTTCCGTGGCACCATATGGAGCGCCAAGTGATTGTTTATGGTGAAGCACAACCACTGCCAACTTCAGCGGTTGCCAAGTACTTTTTGTCACGTCCCAAAGAAAGCCAGTTAGCTGCATGGGCTTCAAAGCAAAGCCGTCCTGTATCATCGCGTAAAGTGTTGATGGAAACTTTTGCTAATATGAAAACCAAGTTTGCTAAAGGCGAAATACCATTGCCAGATTTTTGGGGGGGATACTGTGTTGTGCCAACAAAAATTGAGTTTTGGCAAGGTGGTGCACACCGCCTGCATGACCGTTTTATATATCAGCGTCAAGCTGATAACAGCTGGCAAATTACACGTTTAAACCCATAGTTTATTATGGCGTTTATTGATTCCCACTGCCATTTAGATTTTACTGAATTTGATGCCACCCGCAGCAAGCTAATTCAGCAATGTCAGCAGCTGGGGATCGAAAAATTGATCGTGCCGGGGATCACTTTGGCACAATCTCTTTCTTTATGCGCTTTTGCTAAACAGCATTCTGCAGTGCGCATCGGTGCAGGTTTACATCCTTACTTTTTAGCAGAATATCACCACAGTCATTTAGCCAAACTGACTGAGTTTACTGTGCAACATCGCCAGCAATTGGTCGCTATTGGCGAATGTGGCATTGACCGCAGTATTGACGATATTGTTTTGCAAACTCAGATATTTGAGCACCATATTGATCTTGCTAATCAGCTTGAATTGCCATTGATTGTGCATCATCGACAAAGCCATGACCTTATTGCACAGTCATTTAAGCGCTGTAAGCCAAAATATGGTGGTGTTATACATGCTTTTTCAGGCTCATTACAACAAGCACAGTATTATATTAAACAGGGTTTTAAACTCGGGGTGGGCGGGGTGATCACTTATCAGCGAGCACAAAAAACACGTTCCGTTGTTGCTCACATAGCACCGGAGCACTTACTACTTGAAACAGATGCACCTGCAATGCCGTTAGCGGGCTTTCAAGGACAAATAAACACGCCGTTACAGTTACCCTTGGTGTTTGAGCAGTTATGCCAATTAAAGCAGATCACAACGCCTTATAAGGCAGGTTTTCAAAAGCAGCTTTATGATTCGTGCTCAGAACTTTTTCGGATATAACGATTTACTTGCCAGCGCTTTAAACCACGGCCTAATTGCCAAGTAAAAATACAGGTTATCACTAGCATTAGTAATACTTGGCGGCCTAAGTCATGAAAGCTGCTATGACTGGTTGCTACTGCTGAGCGGGTCAAGTAAGTTATTGCAACAAATCCTAGTGGGCGATCGTCATCACTGATTATCGGTTCAACAAACGGGGTTTTAAGTTTACTAATACCCGGAGTGGAGTTGGGCAGCTTACCTAAAATATGGTGAGCTTGCCAATTATCACTACTGGCGATAAGTATGCCTTGCTGATCATAAATCGTTGCAGCCAGTACAAACTCATCTTTGCTTATGCTGTTGCATAAGGCTGTTAATTCAGGTTTGTTTTTTTCAAGTAGCGGCGTTTTGGCATTGAGAGCCATAAAACGAGTTAAGCTTTTTGCTGTGCTGTCGGCACTATCATAAAGCAACTGGTGGCTTTGAAAACTACCATTAACAGCAACCCAAGTCAGCAATACAAAGCATGCCGCAGCAATACTTAATCGCACTAGGCGTTGCCTAAGAGATGCTGAAATAGGGTTTTTAAGATGGTTATTTTTCATAGTCACCGTTTACGCTGCTGACAGCTTTTGTTTTTGATGTTACAACTAAGCGTAACTATAACCTTAAATCCCCCTTTATGGCGAATTAATACCAATCGACTTAAATATTTAGTCTTTCTAGCGTGCTAAATAAAGCGCTAACGGCGTTATAAGTTTTTTATGTAGAACAACTACATATAAAATTTATGCCTTGTTATCACTCTATTTATCCGTCGCTATAAATGACCAATAACCTAACACGATTGGTATAATTGTTATTTTACAGGGGAGACATTAGTATCATTTTTGGAGTTATCATGACATTGGAGCGCTTTGCGAGCCTTTCATCAGAGCAGTTATCGGCACAGTTGTCGTTAGGTATGTGGTATCACTATCAAGATGCTTTATTAGTACCAACAAGCTTACCAACTGATCCGCAAGGAATGTTTAGTATTGCTTTTGCAGGGGACTTTAGCGGCCAACAACTAGCTAATATAATTAACTTTTTAGCTCAGCAGCAGTTTATTGTCAGTGCATTTTGTCGTTATCAACCAGAGCCAAACTTAAGCCCCGCACTTTGTTTTTACAGCGAGACACTAAGTCCAAGCATTAATCCTTTGGTGCTGAATGAATTTGCCCATCCATTGGGATTTCAACTTGTACAAGTTAGTAAGCCACCGATTTTAACTAAGCCCGGTTTATTAGTAATGGATATGGACTCAACCGCCATTACGATTGAATGTATTGACGAAATCGCAAGGCTTGCTGATGTATATGATGATGTCGCAGCGGTAACCGCACAAGCGATGGCTGGTAAGTTAGATTTTAGTGAAAGCTTACATCAACGAGTCGCTAAACTTGCGGGTATTGAGCAAAGCTTAATTGATGAACTAAAAAATAGTTTACCATTAATGCCAGGGATCAAAGCGCTATGCCAAGTGCTAAAGCAGCATAATTGGTATTTAGCCATTGCCTCAGGTGGCTTTGTGCCATTTGCTGAACAAGTGCAAAAACTGCTTGAACTAGACGAAGTACATGCCAATGTATTGGAATTTAAAGATAATAAGTTAACAGGTAAAGTGCTAGGCATGATTGTTGATGCGCAGCAAAAAGCCGTGGTGTTGAGCCAATTACAGCAACGATTAAATTTACCTACGCAACAAACAGTGGCGATTGGTGATGGTGCGAATGATTTGACCATGATGGCTGCGGCAGGACTCGGTGTTGCCGTACACGGTAAACCTAAAGTTGTTGAACAAGCCCAAGCTGCAATTTGCCAAGGCTCGCTATTACAACTGTTATATTTATTAACTATTCCTGTTATTAAGTAACGGAGTTAAGTTAGGCGTTTAAGCCAAGTCTGCTTGCGCTTATTCATTTGGTCTACCAGCTCTGCGGTAAAGTCCAAATGACTAAGCGTTTCATCTGTTACATCAACCATGTCACCAACACCAGTGACTGCCCACAGTGCCTCTTCAAGATCTTTTGCTTTGTGCAATGCATATTGGCTTACGTATTTTAACTCGTTAGATAAGTAATCTGTATCAGGGCGGCCAGTGCGTGAAATATAAATACGCATTATAAAGAGCAACTCAGATTTGAGACCTTTCTTTAAAAAAAGTAACTGTGGGGCATAATCCTCGCCTGCACTGCACTTGCTTTTTATAGCGTCTTTAATGGTCGGTTTTTTAGGATCAAAACGAATAAATAAAGTGAAAGGTAGAGGAGGATCTTGACGACTGCGATCTTTTATAAGCGGTGTGATCACGCCATTGAGCTGCTCTGGCGATAAAAAAGCATCAATGCTGGTGGTATTATTAAGCAAGCCATAGTTTTGCAAAATAATATGCAATGGGCTCGGGTACAAGCCTTGACCAATTGCTCCTGTTTTAAAATGTGCAGCTTCTTTATGTAAATAAAACGGAAATTGGCAGACACTTTTAGTTACCATATTTCGCAGCGCTGTCGATAATCCTGGCACCTTTGGCGCTTCTTCAGATACTTTTAGTTTATCTTTATTATTTTCAATTAACTGCGTAAAAAATTTCACCCCTTCGTGTGGGTTATCAACAATACGTAAGGCTTTTAAGTTGATAGTGGTGAACGATTTACTGACCGCCATCACTTCGTACTTTAATTTACTCAGCGTGTGCTTTTTGGTTATTTTTTGCAGCTCAGGTAAGCTTAATTCAACAACTTCACCTTTTTGAAAAGTAACCGGTTGGTCACACTCAATTTGCAACCCCATCACCGAGAAATCACGACTATGAGCGGTATGTGTTTGCTCATCCTGAGTTGTTAATACTACATCGGTTTTATACAAATAGCGTTTGTGAGAGCGTAGGTTTACATACTCTAAATCCACGGTTTCAAGCTTTGGTGGGGTTTTATGTTTGCCATGGCCAAAGTGCTTGAGCTGATTAACTATACTTTTATCGTAACTAAAACTTTGATAATGCGCTCGTTCAACGTCTGTTCCGACTGCTGTTAAAATCACAAGATATTTTACGTCTTTGATCATTCCTTGTACGCGAGGCGTTGGTGGCTTGTTTAATTTTTCAATATCTTTGCCAGCGGTATTTGGTAAGCTTAATGGAATAAATGAATCTTCTGGATGGCTTGGCATTAACTGTACTTTAAAACATTGCCAGCTTTCTTTTTGGCTACCAAAACCAAAAAATAATGCGCTTAATTGCGGCTCTGCAGTCAACTCCGTGCGTGTTGCTGAGTAATAATATACTTTTCCAGCAACCACGTGCGTAAAGGTGTATAAATACTCTTCTTTAACTGGGGCTGGGTTACTTAGTAACTGACTTAAACGTTGCTGATTTAAAATAGTGTATAAACATGACAGCTTTCGCTCATCGCAAAAATAACGCTGAATAAAAATATTGTTTTCAGTGGTCAGCACTAAACTTGGGTAGAGTTTATCGTTTTGCAAACTAAAAAAAGTAAATAACGAAGTCACCCGGGGAATATAGTACTGCTCATAGCCTTTTGAGACGACGGCATCTAAAGTATTATCTAAATTTACTTTATAGCGACGCTTATTGCCGTGAATAAAGCTTTCTAAAAACTCATCAAATTTTGCGTTATTTTCTATAAAAGTACGTTTTAAGCGAATATGATTAAATTCCGCAGAGATTTTCTCAACTGCAACAACTTCATATTGAATGCCGTTTTTTAAACCTAATTCAAAATCTTGCTCAAGACCGACTAAACGCAGTCCTAATAACTGCCCTTTTTTGACTTGATAGCGCGGTGAGAGCTTTATTTTTGCGCCACTTAAAGATATATCTGAGGTGGTTGCTGCAATGGTGTTGTCTTTGTTGAGTTCTACAGTGATTTTGATTGAATAGTTCATCCGTTCTTCACGGCGACTTTCATAAGAGGCAAATTTAATAACCTGGCAATCTAATTTTTGTTCATTCTGTAACTCAGGTTGCTTAGCTTGTTCAGCGGCTTTTTTTTGCATTACACGATGGTTATTATCGGTGTTCATTACAGCTTCGTAAACAGCAAGGGTATAACCACCATGGCGTTCTATGGCTTGTTCAAATACCGCAATAGCGGTTTCATCCATAAAGTGTTGTTTGCCTTCATACTCATAAGGTTTAACTTGGCCTGTTACTTGGCCGCGTAAATCAATAAAACGGGCGATAGGTTGCGACAAGCGCGACATTTCCATCTTGATCAAGAACTGCTCAGGTTTTGTTAAACCCGCTGTCTTCGATTTAAAGATCGTGTCAAATTTGGCATTACCTAAATATGATTTAAGCTCATCAACTAAACTTTCATATTTAAGCAGAGTGTCTTCAGTCATTTATAAAACCATCACCGTCTATTCTAAAAAGTTGGTATACTGCACATGTATTTACACACTCACTTGGTTGCTGGTTTGCAGCATGTGCGGTGTAATGAGTTACCATCTTTAATTTTTATTATTATGAGATTGCCAAATAAATGGCTCATTACTTTAGTTTATTAATCAAAAAAGCCCAAGCTAAAAAGATTAAGCAAAAAATATGCCCTAAAGTAAAAGTGATAAACCTTGCTTTTTTATATATCTCGATTGTGGCGTTGAATTGCCTTATTGGCAAGGTCAATATTCAGCGCACGATAACGTAACAATAAATTAAAGATCATCCTAGTATGGACATAAATGATTTCAAAATGACGAAGGTAGGCAAAAGTTAATGGCAAAAGCGGCAAAAATAGAGTTTGTTTGCACCGAATGCGGAATGAACTACCAACGCTGGCAAGGACAGTGTCGCTGCGGCGCATGGAATACCTTAGCCGAATTTAAGCCCTCAGCAGGGCAAACTAAAAAAGCAGCAACGCGCAGCGTTGTTGGCGGCTATGCTGGTGGCGTTGGCGGTGGCTCGAAAAAAATTAATGACATCGCAACCACCGAAGCCGAAAAGCAACTAACCGGTATTGGTGAACTTGACCGAGTATTATCAGGTGGCGTAACCACAGGTTCTGTGAATATTATTTCAGGCGATCCCGGAGCAGGTAAAACGACTTTATTATCGGATTTAGTCGCGCGCATGTCACAGCGTATGCCATCACTTTACTGCACCGCAGAAGAGTCGTTATCGCAATTTAAAAATCGTGTTAATCGCTTAAAACTCGATTACAACCCAGACGAACTGTATTTGTTATCAGAAACCAGTGTTGAAACCATTATCGACGAGCTTGAAAAAAATAACATCAAGTTTGCAGTAATCGATTCTATTCAAGCGGTTGTTACTGATACCGCAAACGGCAGCCCAGGTTCACCGTCACAAGTTAAAAGTGCCGCGCAAGCGCTTACACAGTACTGTAAGCAAAACGACGTCACTATGTTTATTATTGCCCACGTAAATAAAAATAATGAAATAGCGGGGCCGCAAACCTTAGTGCATATTGTTGATGCGTTATTACATATCGACACTAACGATGGGCAAATACGTACCTTGCGCGCCAATAAAAACCGCTTTGGTGACATTGATACTGTAGGCATTTTTAGAATGTGCGAACGCGGTATGCTAAGTGTTGATAACCCCAGTGAAATATTTTTATCGGGATCAAGTACCGACTCACCCGGTTCAACCATTACTTGCATTCGAAAAGGTAACCGCAACTTGTTGCTCGAAATACAATGTTTAACTACCGAAACCGAGGCGGAGTTTCCACAGCGAGTGTGCGTAGGTTTAAATATGAACCGAATAAAAATGCTCACTGGTATTTTACGCAAGCACACTAAAACCAAAATCTTTCATGATACGTTTTTTAATATTGTTGGCGGGCTGAGAATTGATGAAACCGAAACCTGTATCGATTTAGCCTTAGTGACTGCCTTACTCAGTAGCTTAAATGAGTTTGTTGTACCGCGTACCACCTGCATAATGGGCGAGCTGAGTTTAAACGGTGACGTACGGCCAATCGACAGTGGCGTGCCACGCGTTAAAGAAGCTGCCCAACATGGTTTTACCGAAATATTTATTCCATTTCGTAATTACCATAAATCAATGGAAGGGTTAGGCGCTAAGATAACCCCAGTTAAAACAGTGCATGAACTGCTAAGTTTAATTAATTAGCCACGCTCAAAAAAGTGCAAATCAATTTGCACTTACTTATGCTAGGCCTTATCAAAGGTATTATTGAATGATACGCTTAATCAAAGGTATTATTGAATGATACGCTTAGCAAAATCTTAAGTCTAAAGCCGTTAGAGACTAAGCTAAATAACAACGGTGATAATAGAAATCGTAATAAGGAAATAGAATGAAAAAACTCGCAATTGTTGCTGTTGTTGTCGTTGCGGCTATCGGTGGTGTTAGCTATGCAAATCATGCACTGACTCAAGAAGTTAAAGTAGAGGTTGATCGTCAGCTTGCATTAATGAGCCAGCAAATGGGTGTAACAGCCAGTTATGAAGATATTTCGGCCAGCGTGCTTGGGCAAAGTGTTGAAATATCAAATATGCAAATCACTGGTTTTGATCAGCAGCCGGTTGCTAATATTGCGAGCATTGAAGTGGCGGGATACGAAGTAGATAAAATTGCTCCTCGTACCGAGTTGAGCATAAAAAACTTTACCTTCAGTGAGCATTTTTTAGCGCAGTTACCACCAGACGCTAACAATAAACTCGCTGCTGCTAGCTATGATCTCCATACATTGATGAACTATGATGAAAAATCAGGTGATAGTGATATCGACTTTGCGCTTAATGCTAAAAATATTGTAGGCCTTAATTTTAACCTCGGTCTAGCAAAATCAACCGCATTGATGAATGCTTCATTGGCGCTGAGCAAAATGCAGCAACAACTAGGTAGTCAACAGCCGACTTTAGAGCAGCAATTACAGCAACAAACCTTACTAATGGAGGCGCTTGCAGAGCTTGAACCACGCAGCATCGAAATTGCCCTCAATAACGAAGGTGAATTTAAAGCACTCGTTGAACAAACGCTTGAAAAGCAAGGTATGACGCTGGAGCAAATGCAGCAAATGGTCAATATGCAGCTACAACAAGCGCCAGTCAGCGAGGAACTGAGTGAAGCGATTAAAAACTTCACGCAAGGCTTAAGCTCATTAACCGTGTCAGCAAGCTTGCCAGAAGGGCAAACCATGACCGAAATTAACCAACAGATCTTCACCCTAATGGGGCAACCAGAAGAATTGGCAGAGTTTATAAATTTAAAAGCGAAGGGCGAATAGCTCTTAGAGCTATAAGTTGTAAGCCTTAAGCGGTAAGTTTAAGACAAAATACAGTTTTGAGTTATTTTAAAGCGCGAGTTAATCTCGCGCTTTTTTATTGGCGATTCGGGTGAGGGACTAGGATTTAGGCGCTAGGAACTAGGAAAAACCAAAGCAGGTCGGCGTAAAATTTATTATCGTAGGTTGTGGTTCAGAGCAACGAAACCCAACGGTGAAAATTAAAGTTTAGAGATTGTTTCAAGTGGGAAACTGACGTTGATATAGATTTAGGATAATAACTCATTGAATAATCAAGCTGTTGTTTGCTCCCATATTCAGGAAAATGAGCGACACGCGTATCTTTATCTGCTTTATTTTCCTGTATTCATAAACAGTTTTGAGTTTTTTTAACAACTCGCGGGTTTATTTCTTGTGATTTACAATAACAAAATAACAACAAAGATAAATTCCTTGATTTACATTTAGATACAGAGTTAGACTGAAAATATTAAAAAACTCAAAGGATTTTCTGTCTGCAACTTGTGGGTTTAGATCCTTTGAATAAGCTGTTAGGTTTATATTTAATCGCGGTGTTATAAATAGTATTTTTTGTAATTAAAAAGGATTTTCAATTAAAAATGAAAGAAAGAATTGGTTTTATTACTTTTGTGACACTGTTGGTAGCAGTGCTGGGTGTTATAGCCCCTATAGCGTGGGATTATTACAATGCAAAAAAAGACATATCTTTAACAGTAGTCTCCCGTAGTATTGTAATTTCACCGTCTGCTGAAGTTGACGGTTTGAAAGTAAGTTATAAAGGCATCGAATTAAACACGTTATCAAAAACTACATTTCTTATTGAAAATACAGGTAGTCGCCCTCTACTTAAATCTGAAGTTGTATCGCCCATAAAAATTGAAGTACCTAAAAAAGTTAAGGTATTAGATGCTATCATCGACTCGCAAGTACCATCTAATCTAGATGTTAATTTAATTAGAAACAATGGAGTTGTAGAGGTTCATTTTTCATTATTAAATCCATCAGATAAGGTTTTTTTTAGCTTACTTACTGATTCGAATAAATTAGAATTTAGCGCATCTGCAAGGGTTGCAGGTGTAAGTGAACTGGCAGTTCTTGATACACCTCCAAAGACTCTGACTATTTGGGCTTTATTATGGATACCTGTAGCAATTATTTCTTCTTTATTAGCTCTAGTTTCTTTGGTCGGATTTTCTCATTACCCTCAAGAATATCGTATTAAAAGAGCATTAAAGAATAATAGTTTCGTAGTACCTGATTTTTCATCTATTGAAGAAGGAAATATGTGGGTAAAGGAAACTTTTTATTTTATGATGGAAAGCGAAATAGAATCTATAACTAACCACTTATCTGAACTTGATAGATCAGGAAATGGGTTTACTAAGGACACCATTGGGAAAATAGCCATAAAAACTGTTGAGCAAAGCTATAATAATTTAATAATGGCACTATTTGTAGGTGGTGTCGGCTTATTTGGTTTGTATTATTCTTTAAATACAATGGGCTACCTATAAACCTAATCGGGTAGCCGGAGGTCTCTAACCTCCAGCCCCCACACCACCCATCATGCGGGTCCGCAATGGGCGGTTCATCTCCCGTAGTGAATATTGATCCAAATATCTCTTAATGACGCTAAACCTTG
>NZ_JACJEE010000057.1:0-11905 GCF_014163915.1 Pseudoalteromonas sp. SR41-8 | reverse complement strand
AATTTACCGTGGGTGAATAATATCTATTAGATCACAGTAACCCTGTGGGTTCAAGGTCAAAAAACAATCAAGTCAATTGTGTAGAACCAGTTCCTAAAAAGAGTAATTCTACAGCCTCAACGCCCGCGTAATAGGCGCGAGCTTGCGAGCGTCCTAGTTAACGCGATTGTTAGATTTTTCCTGACCTAGGGCAAGACCAGAGTATATTGCAAAACAGACAACAATAAGCGCAAATCCTGCTAGAACCTGAAAAACTGAAAGTAGTTGAAGAATTGGATTTGACGGGCTTATATCACCATAACCAAGAGTGGTAATTGTAACGCCACTAAAATAGATCGCCTCAAATATGGTCGAAAACTCATAAGAATCTTTATAAAAATAAGGCGGAACCAAGTAGTATAGCGTTGCGAAATTTATAATGAGCTCAACGTAACTATTAAAGGACAACCTTAATCTCTGCCCATACTTAAGGTCGCTTGACGGCTTATCCCCATCGAGTTTTTGAACCGCATCATCCAAAAATGCCTTAAATATTTCCACAGCTCTTGAAATAAGAAAAATCCAAGATATGAAAATGACTAGTCCGCCAAAGACATACTTGTAGTAAGTATCTGCGTAAAACCCACCCTCAAACAGACAATATCCGATAGGAACTGAAAGAGCCGCTAACACACACCAACCGATAGACATAAGCAAATAACGCTTATTATATTCTCGCAGTGAGCTAGAAAGATCGCTAGGTGTACAAGACTTGGCTATAAGTTCAAGCTTTTTCTTTTCTGCATATTTGTATGTTGGCGATACAAGCCACCATACGCTGCTTGTTTTTTCTTTTTTCATGTCGCTTCCATGGCTTTAAATCTAACAGCTTATCAAACACCACTTTGGGGGGTTATAACCCCCCAAAACGACGTATATTACATTGCTTAATAATTCCACTAAACAACTTCAATGTAAACAAGAAATTACGTAGGCTATAAAATGACTATTGTTAAAATACACCAAAACGACTTTTAATAATGTTATGGGACAAAACCCCAGTACTGTATAAATAAACAGCATCGCTAAATATGCCATTTTTCGCTTATAAAGCACTCAACTTACTTGCAAGTAATTTAGCTCGATGGTTTTAATTTTTGCTGCTGTTTATTATCATAAGCGTATACCCCTGCCTTTTTAAATCCATTAAGGTTTTTTCAGTCATTTTATTAAGGATTATCTCATGTCTAGCTATAACGAATCTCCAGAGCAAATTGCACAGGCCACTGAGGGCTATGTGATGCAGCAAACTATGTTGCGTATTAAAGATCCAAAACCGTCGCTGGCATTTTATGAAAACGTATTGGGCATGAAACTATTAGGAAAGTATGACTTTCCTGGTATGGAGTTTACTTTGTACTTTTTAGGCTACGAGCAAGACATGCCTAAAGGCGATGATAAACAAAAAACACAATGGGTGTTTCGCCGCCCTGCGCTGATTGAGCTTACCCATAACTGGGGCACTGAAAACGACGACAGCTTTAGCGGTTATCACAGTGGTAATGAAGAACCAAAAGGCTTTGGTCATATTGGGATTAGCGTGCCCGATGTATACGCTGCCTGTGAGCGCTTTGCTAAATACGATGTTGAGTTTGTAAAACAGCCAGATGGTGGCTCAATGAAGGGCCTTGCCTTTATTAAAGACCCAGACGGTTACTGGATTGAAATACTCTCGCCAGAGGGCATTACTGACATTATTCAATCGCAATAAAAAACATTAAAAATAAAAAAGCCTGCAAATGCAGGCTTTTTGTTTACAAGTACTGTGAAAAACTTGAATTTTTTTAACGACGTAATGCGTCTATACGTGCGTCAAGCGGTGGGTGAGATGAAAACAACTCAGCCATGCCTTTACCACTGGCAATACCAAAGGCCATCATTGAGCCTTCTAATTGCGATGGGTGGTTTTGCTTTAATCGCTCAAGGGCTGAACGCATTTTGTCTGCGCCTACCAACTGAGCTGCGCCGTTATCGGCTGCAAATTCACGTTTTCGGCTGTAATGGGCAACCACAATGCTTGCCAGTACGCCAAATAATATTTGGAATAACATATCGAATAAGAAGTAAGTCCAGCTGCTGCCGCCCTCTTCTTCATCGCTATTGATAAAGTTATCTACAATGCCAGCCAGTACTTTAGCGGCAAAAATAACAAAGGTATTAACCACACCTTGAATAAGCGTGAGCGTTACCATGTCGCCATTAGCCACATGCGATACTTCGTGCGCAAGCACAGCTTCGGCTTGATCTTGGCTCATGTTATGTAATAAACCCGTACTTACCGCCACCAGCGAATTATTTTTACTCGGGCCGGTTGCAAACGCGTTCATTTCTGGGCTGTCGTAAATAGCCACTTCTGGCATGTTAATACCGGCTTTTTTAGCTTGAGCAGCCACAGTGCTTACCAGCCATTGTTCGGTTTCGGTACGAGGTTGGGTGATCACTTGCGCACCGGTTGATTTTTTGGCGATCCATTTCGACATAAATAACGAAATAAACGATCCACCAAAACCAAATACAGTCGCAATTAGTAAAATTCCGCCAAGGCTACGATGGCTTAAGCCCAGCGCACTCATTATGATTGAAAGCACCACACCTAATACCAACATAACCGCGAGGTTAGTTAATAAAAACAAAAATACACGTTTCATACGAGTTCTCCAAAAATAACATTTATTGCTGAGCGATTTACTATGTTTGATCGGCTTTGAGCAATCACTGCGTCATGACACACTATGTCATAACGTCAGCGCTATTCTGTGACAAACTATGTCACAACACAAGGGTTATTTATGGATTTATGGATAATTTTTCAAGCAGGGTTTTATAAATTTGTAATTTAGGGGTTTGCTCTGTGTATGGGCTAATGGCAAGCAGTGGAAATGGTAAACGTGTTTTCAGTGAATCTAGGTTTGCTTGGTATTCATCCATAGTGGCATCAACTTGGTTTGCAATCCACCCTACACAATTAACACCCATACTTTGCATGTGTGCAGCAGTGAGTAATGCATGATTTATACAGCCTAGTTTCATCCCTACCACTAATATTACTGGCAGTTGCTCTGCTTTTACCCAGTCGTATAAATACTCGTTATTATTAATTGGTAAAGCCCAACCACCCGCGCCTTCTGTTAACAGGTAATCTGCGCCTTGTTGCTTAACATGTTGATAAGCCATGCTCAGCTTTTCTACTGTTATGTTTATACCCGCTTGCTCTGCAGCTATGTGGGGAGCTATTGGCGGCGCAAATGCAAATGGGTTAATTATGTCGTATTTAGCGCTGACTGTGGCACTTTCCATTAGCATTAGCGCATCGGCGTTTACGAGCTGCTCAAACGCCATTTCACACCCAGAGGCAATCGGCTTAAAACCTATTGCGCGCTTTTTATGTTGTGCGAGTAACTTTAACAGCAAACTGGTTACATGAGTTTTACCGGCGTCGGTATCGGTACCGGTAATAAAAAACTGGTTCATGGCATGGCCTTATTATTTTTACTGGGCTTTTTCTAATGATAACAATACTACATGGTAAGATACATGGGCTTTATTGTTTACAAGCGGATAGGCATCACAGACTTTTTTTAGTGCTGATTTAGTTAATAAACCACGACGACTTGTTGCATGATTTTGTGTGGTGGCACCAATGGCTTTAATCGATTTTATAGCCGCTAATGCACTGCTGTGCTGATCGGTATAAATGACTTTTTTTGAGGTATTGATCTTAAACCCTGCCTTTTCGACCGATTGGTTTATATTATTATGGCTTGCAAACTGATTAATATGATTGTGTGAATCAAGCGCAGCAAAGGCGGTTTTTATTTCGTTTAATGACCCTGCAACAACCGTACTAATATAGGCTTGCCCGCCTGGTTTTAATGCTTGGTAAAGCGAGTGCATTAAGGCTTCAAAATTAGTAGACCACTGCAGCGCAAAATTACTAAATAACACATCAATACTGTTAGCTTGCAGCGGTAAGTTATCCATATCGGCGCACAGTTTTGGGGCATTTAAAGTGCTGCTTTTTAGCATGTTAAAACTTAAATCTATGGCAACAACTTGGCCAAATAATGCCTTTAAAGCCTGAGTATTAACAAGCGGCCCTGCGCCTAGGTCAACACAGAGCTTTTTAGGGTTTGCACTAATGAGTTTAAATAAATCATTTGCCGCTTGTTTTTGCACATTGGCATGCTGGCTGTAACTGTTTGCTGCCTTTGAAAAGTTATGCGCTGTGGTTTTTTTTAAAACCTGAGCAGCTATACACACAGTTGTAGGGCTAAGTGGCTTAGTTTTAATTGCCTGCGGGCTTATCATGAAATGACCTTTTGTAAACTACCAACGAGTTGTTTTATATCGTCATGGGTGTGGGCTGCACTTAAGGTAATACGCAAACGCGAGGTATTGTGTAAAACAGTTGGCGGGCGAATAGCCGTTAGCCAAATGCCCTGCTGCTTTAGTTGCTCACTGGCTTTTAACGTTTGCTCGGCGCAGCCTAAAACAATCGGTTGAATCGCGGTGTTAGAGTCCATTAGCGCAATGTGCTGCTCTTTAGCTAGGCGTTTAAACAGCGCAATATTAGCGTTTAATTTGGCTCGCCTGTCGTTGGCGTCTCTTATGCTTTTGATACGTGCCAAGGTATGAGAGGCAATAAACGGTGACATAGCGGTTGAGTAGGTATAATCACGGTTAAACTGCAGCATGTAATCTATAAAATGCTGCGAACCTAATACGCACGCCCCACTACTAGCAACCGCTTTACCAAAGGTGATCACTAAAATATCGGGCAAGGTGTCGGCTGCAATTAAGGCTTCACAACTGCCAAGCCCCGATTTTCCTAAAGCACCAAAACCATGGGCATCGTCTATCATTAACCAGGCGTTATGCTGCTTTGCTAAGGTAAATAGCGCTTTAATTGGCGCGGTATCACCATCCATGGAGAACACTCCTTCAGACACGATGAGCTTATTGCGCGCTTTTGATTTTTCTAGCCGTGAGCGTAAATGGTTTATATCGTTATGGTTAAAGCGTATTAACGCGGCGTTGGCGTGTAATGCGCCATCAATTAAACTGGCATGATTGAGTTTATCTTGAAAAATCGCACTGTGTTGCGCTGTCGCTTTATCTTGGAACAAGGCTTTAATCACACTGCTATTTGCGCTAAAGCCCGAATTAAACAACATGCCTGCTTCATAACCCAAAGCACTACATAAAGCTTGCTCAAGCGCTTGCTGTGGTTGTTGATAACCCGTTACTAGTGCTGAGCTGTGGCTACCTAGTAATGGCGCGCTGGTTAATTCCACCGGCGAATCGCCAAACCCTAAGTAATCGTTACTCGCAAAGTTAAGGTAGGTTTTATCATTAACCGTAATAGTGCGCGCCGTTGCGCTTTGCACTACATAGCGTTTACGCAATAGCTGCTGTGCTTTGCGTTCATCTAAATGGGTGTTTATAAATTCAAATGACATAAATGCTTTAACCTTCAACGCAATACTTTAAACCATTAGCATAGTACTGAGCACTTTACGCTTCGTAAAACAATTCTGCGGTTGCTTTATCAGCCACTTGCGATGACAAAGACGCAGCAACGGCCTCATCTGAATAATCGTGGCGTGTTTCTGGGTTCATCCCGAGCTTTTTAATTAATTGCATGTCGGCATCGGCTTCTGGATTTTCGGTAGTAAGAAGTTTATCACCATAAAATATAGAATTAGCACCGGCAAAAAAGCACATTGACTGCATTTGTTCGTTCATTGCAGTGCGTCCTGCTGATAAACGTACGTAACTATTGGGCATCATAATACGTGCTGTGGCTATGGTACGAATAAACTCAAAGTGATCTAAGTCATCAACGTTTTCAAGCGGTGTCCCTTTTACCTTTACTAGCATATTAATTGGCACGCTTTCGGGCTGCTGGGGTAAATTAGCCAACTGCATTAATAAGCCATAGCGGTCGCTTGCTTGCTCACCCATACCGACAATACCGCCGGAGCAGACTTTCATACCAGCGTCTCGCACATTACCAATGGTGTCTAAACGATCTTGGAATGTCCGAGTTGATATAATTTGCTCATAGTATTCAGGTGAGGTGTCGAGGTTGTGGTTATAGTAATCAAGCCCTGCACTGCGCAGTTCATGGGCTTTTTCGTTATTTAACATGCCTAAAGTCATACAGGTTTCAAGGCCAAGGGCTTTTACTTCTTTTACCATTTGCGAAATGTATGGCATGTCTCTGTCTTTTGGATCTGACCATGCAGCCCCCATACAGAAACGTGTGGCGCCTTTTTGTTTTGCTAACCGCGCTTGCTCTACCACTTTTTCTACTTCTATTAGGCGTTCGCGTTCTAAATCAGTTTTGTAATGACCCGATTGCGGGCAATATTTACAGTCTTCTGGGCAGGCACCGGTTTTGATTGATAACAACGTAGAAATTTGTACTTCGTTTGGATTAAAATTAGCGCGATGCACAGAGGCGGCTTTAAACAATAAATCGTTAAATGGCATTTCAAATAAGGCTTTCACCTCACTGTGGGTCCAATCGTGTCGAACAGTTGCAAGCTCCATAATACTCTCTTTTATTTTTTGCTCTTGGTGTTATTGGCTTAGAATACGTATTGCCGTACCATTGTCAACGAACCTAAATAGAATTGAGTTTACGAATGAATAAAAAACAATCGATTGACCTTGATTTTGATCGTCAACATATTTGGCATCCATACACATCAATGATCCAGCCGTTGCCTGTATACCCTGTTAGCCACACTCGCGATAATCGAATTTTCCTTGCCACCGGCGAAGTGCTAATAGATGGTATGGCCTCTTGGTGGAGTGCTATTCATGGTTATGGTCATCCGGTATTGAAAAATGCAGTGATTGAGCAAGTAGATAAAATGAGCCATGTAATGTTTGGTGGCATAACCCACCAGCCAGCAGTAGAGCTCTGTAAAAAGCTGGTTGCAATAACCCCGAGTAAGTTGCAAAAAGTATTTTTAGCCGACAGCGGCTCGGTAAGTGTTGAAGTGGCGATAAAAATGGCTTTGCAATATTGGCTTAGTCAAGGAGTAACCAGCAAACAAAAACTGATGACGCCTTATAAAGGCTATCATGGCGATACCTTCGCTGCGATGAGCGTATGTGATCCTATTAATTCAATGCACTCTTTATACCAAGGCTTTTTACCAGAGCATGTATTTGTGCCTGCACCAAAGACTCAGTTTGGACAACAATTCGATAAACAAGAAGCACACCACCTCGCACAGTATTTCGAAGAACATCATCAGCATGTTGCAGCTTTTATCATCGAGCCAATTGTACAAAATGCAGGGGGAATGAACTTCTATCATCCAGAGTATTTAAGAACCGTGCGTGAACTATGCGATCGTTACGGTGTATTATTAATTTGTGATGAAATAGCCACAGGGTTTGGCCGCACAGGTAAGCTATTTGCCGTAGAACATGCTGATATTGAGCCAGATATTTTATGCATAGGTAAAGCACTCACAGGTGGCATGATGACGTTATCTGCAACATTAACCACAGATAAAATTGCCATTGGTATCAGCGAAGGTGAAGCTGGGGTGTTAATGCATGGCCCAACATTTATGGGCAATCCATTGGCCTGCGCTGTGGCTTGTGCGAGTATTGATTTATTACTTGAACAAGACTGGCAAGCACAAATAGCCCACCTAAACGATGCGCTGCAAGCATTACACCGTTGTAATGATCTTGAGCATGTTGTTGATGTAAGAACGTTAGGAGCAATTGGTGTGGTTGAACTCGATACTGTTATCGATGTAGCAAAGATACAAGCTTTCTTTGTTAGTAAAAATGTATGGATCCGCCCTTTTGGTAAGCTTATCTATTTAATGCCACCGTATATTAGTTGTTCAGGCGATATCTCCACATTAGCTGACGCTATTTACGCAGCAATTGCCGGAAAACATTATTAGCATATCATCAAGACCCTAAATAATTACCCAATCT
The DNA here is from genome assembly GCF_014163915.1 of Pseudoalteromonas sp. SR41-8. Lineage (NCBI taxonomy): Bacteria > Pseudomonadati > Pseudomonadota > Gammaproteobacteria > Alteromonadales > Pseudoalteromonadaceae > Pseudoalteromonas > Pseudoalteromonas sp. SR41-8. The sequence goes on along the minus strand of NZ_JACJEE010000057.1, from coordinate 3,892 downwards.
AATCGTAATTTGGGTAACTATTACCACTCAAACATATAAGCCATTTTGCTGATCATTTTCAGTGGAATGTTATGGCTATTACGTTTGGCGTACAGGTGTTGCATTGATTTGTCTTTTACTTCACCCACAATCACTTCTTTAACTTGGTAGCCTAGTGCAACAGCGGCTTGGCTATAAGCAATAAATTCCCATTTCTTGATGTTAGTATTATCAACAATAATAAGTGGGATTTCTTGCGCTAACGCATTTATAAAACGAGCTAAATTTAAATTGTGGTATTGCGACAGTTTGAACTTATCAAACTGATACTCCCCTTGCTCATTATAAAAATAATCATCGGTCGAACAGATTAAGTATTGGCTTTGATCGCCCGCTACCATTTCATCGGCTAGGTTTTGCGCATAATAAGACTTACCACACCCTGGTAAACCACGTAAAATAAAGACTTGTTTCATAATACCTATATGTTTAGCAAGTTAGTTTAAATATCGTAATTGCATATAATGCCACAAAACCCGTTTTTATCGCAGTGAAAATCGCCTTTAAATTTTGATCTAAGTTGTTTCTTATCACAAAAAATTAAAGTTCTAGGTTTTAAACGACAAAAAACCACAAAAATGCAAAAGAATAAGCAAAGAGTTACTTTTGAATGTTTTTTTATTTTACATTCAAAGGTAAGATACACCGTTCAAGTGCAATAGCGCACATATTAATGTAGGCAACTTATATCATTGGAGTGAAGATGAGCCACTTAGCGATTTCAGAGCTATTAAAAGGCAAGGTTGCGGTAGACAGCCAAGTAACAATTAAAGGCTGGATCCGTACACGCCGCGATTCAAAAGCAGGAATTTCATTTTTAGCCGTTCATGACGGTTCGTGTTTTGATCCTATTCAAGCGGTAGTACCTAATTCACTAAATAATTATGATGAAGTTACTAGCCTAACAGCCGGTTGCTCTGTGTCAGTTACTGGTGTTTTAGTACAATCAGCAGGCCAAGGTCAATCTTTCGAAATTCAAGCAAATAGCGTACAGGTACTTGGTTGGGTAGAAAACCCAGACTCATACCCAATGTCGGCAAAACGCCACAGCATTGAGTATTTACGTGAGCACGCTCACCTTCGCCCACGTACCAATATGATTGGTGCGGTAACACGTGTACGTAACTGTTTAGCGCAAGCTATTCACCGTTTCTACCATGAGCAAGGTTATTACTGGATCAGCACCCCTATCATCACCGCAAGTGACTGTGAAGGTGCAGGCGAAATGTTCCGCGTATCAACGCTTGATATGCAAAACTTGCCACGTACAGATAAAGGCGATGTTGATTACAGCGAAGACTTCTTCGGTAAAGAAGCATTCCTTACTGTATCAGGTCAGTTAAATGGTGAGACTTACGCCTCAGCGATGTCAAAAATTTATACTTTTGGCCCGACTTTCCGTGCAGAGAATTCAAATACTTCTCGCCACTTGGCAGAGTTTTGGATGGTCGAGCCAGAAGTTGCGTTTGCTGATTTAGAAGATATCGCCAAACTTGCTGAAAACATGCTTAAGTATGTGTTCAAAGCGGTGCTTGAAGAACGTCGTGATGATATGGAATTTTTTGCTCAACGTGTAGAGAAAACAGCTATCACGCGCCTAGAAGAATTTGTTGAGAAAGATTTTGCACAAGTTGATTACACTGATGCAGTAGAAATTCTTAAAAGCTGTGGTAAGAAATTTGAATACGCCGTTGAATGGGGTGTTGACTTACAATCTGAGCACGAGCGTTACTTAGCAGAAGAGCACTTTAAAGCACCAGTGGTTATTAAAAACTACCCACGTGATATTAAAGCATTCTACATGCGCCAAAATGAAGACGGCAAAACCGTTGCTGCAATGGACGTTGTAGCACCAGGTATTGGCGAGATCATTGGTGGTTCACAGCGTGAAGAACGTCTTGATGTACTTGATGCACGTTTAGAAGAAATGGGCTTAAACAAAGAAGACTACAGCTGGTATCGCGACCTACGTAAATACGGTTCAGTACCACACTCTGGTTTTGGCTTAGGTTTCGAACGTTTAGTTGCCTATGTAACTGGTATGGGCAATGTACGTGACGTTATTGCCTTCCCACGTACAAAAGGCAGTGCAACTTACTAAAATGAGTTGATGCTCATTACTGCAATAGATTACTGCAAAAGCCAACCTTAGGGTTGGCTTTTTTGTTTGCTAAGTCAATCAGTCGACTTCCCTATTAGACCTTTTATTAATTGATTTTCTGTGCTTTATATTTAAGACTGAAAATTACAACTCAACAAAGGTCAATGGAATGAATTTAAAATCGCTATGCTATACACTCTTCGCTGTCAGTATTGGTTTTCTATATTACTTCGAGCAACTATCGATAGTCGCGGCGCTAATCATTGCAATTTTTACTGCTCTATTCGCTTTTACAGCCAAGTTAACTGACAAAAAACCAAACCCTGCGTCAGACATTAATAAACAGCCCCAACTCAGCAATGTTGCTCAAAACATCACAGTGGCAACCTCTCAAAATGCAATTGGTGCAGCAGAAGTCGGATTCTATGTAGATAGCCTAACTAAAGAAATTGATGGTTGTTACAGTGAAAGCGAATCGGTTAGCGCTGCAACACAGGCGTTATCCCATAACAGTAGTGAACTCACTAATAGTATCACCATCGTAAATGCAGCAATGTTGCAAACATCTCAGGCATCAACATCAGCAGAGCAACGCTTGCAAATAGCCACACAACAAATTGATTCGTTGTCTAACTCAATTACTAACGTCGCAAGTAAGTTAGATTTATTATTAAAAAGTGCAACTGATATTCAAAGCATTACCCAAGTTATTCAAACCATTGCTGAGCAAACTAATTTACTGGCATTAAATGCCGCCATAGAAGCTGCACGAGCGGGTGAACAAGGCAGAGGCTTTGCTGTAGTTGCAGATGAAGTACGTAATCTTGCCAATAAAACCAATCAAGCCACTAAACAAATTGCACAGATGCTAACTGAGATAAATACTAATAGCGTGCAAACAAATGATGATATGAAACAGGTTTCTTTACAAAGTGATGAAGTGAAAACCGAACTCGAAAATGTTACCCAAGCATTTTTAACAATAAATCATGATATTACAGACTCATCATCAACCTTAGAAAACATGCAGCAAGCAGTATCTGCTTTTCAACAAGCAACCACACAAATAAATACCTCTGTATCAAGTATAAGCCATTTGCTAGCTGAAATAGCAACCAAAGGTAACTCAATTTCATCACAAGCAGCTATGTTATCGATAGGATCTGAAACCATCTTTAGAGAGCTCAGTAAAGTTGAACACAATGCCTTTTTCAAGCCTATACTCAATGCAGCAACAACGGCAAGCAATGCAATCGCGGTAAAATTTACTGAGTTGCTAGAAACGAAGCAATTAACTGAAAAGCAGTTGTTCTCACAAGAATATCAAGCAATTAAAAATACTAACCCCACAAAATATACAACACCATACGATACTTTAACCGATAAAATTTTACCGCCAATTCAAGAGCCTATTCTTGAAAATGACAAAATTCTTTTTGCTGGTGCCGTAGACAAAAAAGGTTACTTCCCTACCCACAATAAGCGCTACAGCCAGCCAATAACTGGCAATTACCAACAAGATTTAGTGAATAACCGCACTAAACGTATTTTCAACGATGCCACCGGCAGCCGCTGTGGCAGCCACACTGAGAGCTTTTTATTGCAAACCTATAAACGTGATACCGGTGAAATTTTACATGACCTATCAGTACCCATTTATGTAAATGGCAAACACTGGGGCGGTTTTAGAATTGGTTTTAAAAGTAGTTAAAAAGAAGCAGTAAGCCGTCAGCGATAAGCCATCAGCCATCA
>NZ_JACJEE010000056.1:0-15489 GCF_014163915.1 Pseudoalteromonas sp. SR41-8 | reverse complement strand
AGCGGTAAGCAGTAAGCGGTAAGCGGTAAGCGGTAAGCGGTAAGCGGTAAGCCAAAAATTTGAGCGTTGCAAATTATTATGTCAACACTTAAAAAGCACTCGGACAGCTTAAAACTTATAGCTTACCGCTCTAAAGCTAAATTTTCATACACACATATTTTTCTTCGAGGTACTCGTCGAGCCCTTGGTGGCCACCTTCGCGACCAAGACCTGACTGCTTAACCCCACCGAACGGTGCGACGGGGTTTGATATTAACCCTTCGTTAATACCTACCATGCCGTACTCTAACGCTTCGCTCACTCGGTATATTTGTTTCAAATCTTGGCTATAAAAATAAGCAGCTAAACCATAAGGCACATCGTTGGCCAGTACTAAAACTTCAGGCTCTTCATCAAATACAATGATACTCACCACCGGGCCAAAAACTTCTTGATGGTAAATGTCCATCTCCGCAGTTACCCCATTTAAAATAAGCGGTGCTTGATAGTTACCACCAAGCTCAACATTATCACCTATTTGTACCGCACCTTTTGCTTTGGCATCTGCAACCAACTCTTGTACTTTTTGCTTAGCTTTAGGATAAATCAACGGCCCTATATCTGTTGCGTCATCAAGCCCATTACCGACTTTCAGTGCTGTAACTTTTTTAGCTAATTTATCGACAACTTGATCAAGCACGCTACGCTGTACAAAAATACGGTTGGCCGCGACGCAAGTTTGCCCGCCATTTCTAAATTTTGCCCCCATAAGTCCCGTTACCGCTTCATCCAAATCGGCATTATCAAAAATAATAAACGGCGCGTTACCACCAAGTTCCATTGAAGTACGCTTAATAGTAGGGGCACATTGTGCAAGTAATTGCTTACCTACGCCCGTTGAACCGGTAAAAGTGAACTTACGAACAAGTTCAGATTCAGTTAGTAACTCACCCACCATTTTAGCGTTTTCAGAGAGCAATACATTAAAAGCGCCTTTTTCAAAACCGGCTTGGTCAGCCAAATAAGCTAATGCTAAAGCACATAAAGGTGTATGTTCCGAAGGTTTTAGTACAAAGCTACACCCAGCGGCATAGGCTGGTGCAACTTTACGGGTAACCATAGCAATTGGAAAATTCCAAGGAGTTATGCCTGCAACCACACCAATAGGCTGTTTAAAACTAGTTAAACGATGATTGTCATCAGTGGCGGGGATCACATCACCATAGCTACGTTTGGCTTGCTCTGCGAACCACTTAATAAACCCAGCCCCATATTCAACTTCACCAAGGGCTTCTTTTAATGGTTTACCTTGCTCTTTAGTCATTAATTCAGCAAGGGTTTGTTTATGCTGCATAACCAGTTCAAACCAACGCATTAATACATTACTACGCGTTGTGGCATTGGTGGCTTTGAGTTTAATAAATGCGCCGTGAGCGGCGTTGATGGCTTTATGAACCCCATCATCATCGATATCACTTACCATGATGATACTTTGCTGTGTAGCGGGATCATCAACACTAAAGTGTTTTTCAGTGGAGTAAAACTCACCGTTAATAAATGAATCAGTAAATATAAGATGTGACATAGAAACCCCTCCGGTGTGTAGCTATGAGCCTTAAGCTGTAAGTTGTAAGCTAAAACAAAAACACCGCGTTCAAATTGAGCGCGGTGTTTTCTTTAAAGCTTAAGGCTTACAACTTATAGCTGCGCTTTAAATCAATGCTCTTCATTAACGATATTGAGATTGTACTTCGGTATTTCAACTATTAAGTCTTCATCACGGATTATTGCTTGGCAACCTAGGCGTGATTCAGGCTCTAAACCCCATGCTTTATCTAGCATGTCGTCTTCAAGCTCGTCACTTTCATCAAGTGAGTCAAAACCTTCACGAATAACTAAATGACAAGTGGTACACGCACATGACTTTTCACAAGCATGTGGAATACTGATACCGTTTTTAAGTGCAACATTAAGAACTGTTTCACCACTTGGTGCATCAATTGCAGCGCCGTCAGGACATAATTCCGGATGGGGAAGAAAAATAATTTGTGGCATTCTAACCTCTTTTAAACGTTGTCTACTGACTGCCCTTGCAGTGCTTTTTTGATCGATGCATCCATTCTTAACTCAGCAAATTTACTGCTGGCGTTATCAACTTTCTCAATGGCTGCTTTTATTTGATTTGGCTCGGTAGCTGTCTCACGAACTGTAACTAGCTTCGCTATTTCAGCGTTCAAGTTAGTTAATTCATGTTCAGCAAGTAAAGCACTGTCTGTTGCTAATGATGCATAAAGTGCTTCGATAACACGCAATGCTTCAACTTGTTGCTCTTTGAGCATACGCGCTTGCATATCATCTTTGGCATTAGTCATCGACTCTTTAAGCATATTAGCTACTTGGTCATCTGACAAACCAAACGATGGTTTAACCTGGATTTCAGCTTGTACGCCAGTTGATTTTTCCATTGCAGATACGCTAAGTAAGCCATCGGCATCGACTTTAAAGGTCACACGAATATGCGCCGCACCGGCTGCCATTGGTGGAATACCTTTTAAGCTAAATTTAGCCAACGAACGGCAATCATCAACTAGCTCTCGTTCACCTTGCAATACATGCAGAGACATTGCAGTTTGACCATCTTTAAAAGTGGTAAACTCTTGTGCTCGTGCTACAGGTATAGTGGTATTACGCGGAATAATCTTTTCCACTAAGCCGCCCATAGTCTCAAGGCCAAGCGACAGTGGTAATACATCAAGTAACAACATGTCTGAATCAGGCTTGTTACCCACTAACACATCCGCTTGTAATGCTGCACCAAGTGCAACGACGCGGTCCGGATCAATAGAGGTAAGCGGCTCTTTATTAAAAAACTCAGCGACTTGGTTACGTACGATTGGCATACGGGTTGAACCGCCGACCATAACTACTTGCAGTACTTCGTCGTTTGTAATACCAGCATCTTTAACTGCACGGCGACACGAACGGAGTGTTTTTTTCACCAGCACCATGGCTAGTTCTTCAAACTTTTCGCGAGTGACTTCAACCGTGTATTTTTCATCATCAAACTCAAGACCAACATTCACTTTAGCATATTGGCTTAGTGCTTCTTTACAAGCTTTAGCTTTATTAATAAATAAGCGTAATACTGATGGAGATAGCGTCATCACACCGGTTTCACGTTTAAAATGATCCACTAATAATGAGTCAAAATCATCGCCACCTAGGCTTGAATCACCACCGGTTGCCAGTACTTCAAATACACCTTGGTTTAAACGCAAGATTGAAATATCAAAGGTACCGCCGCCTAAATCATAAACTGCGATAATGCCTTCTTGGCCTGAATCTAAACCATAAGCAACCGCGGCTGCAGTTGGCTCGTTTAATAAACGCAGTACATTAATACCAGCAAGCTCTGCAGCATCTTTGGTGCTTTGGCGCTGTGCATCATCAAAATAAGCAGGTACTGTGATCACGGCCCCTAAAATATCTTGCCCTGCAAAGCTTTCTTCGGCGCGTTGCTTTAATGCTTTTAAAATATCGCTTGATGCGGTGATTGGGCTGATGTTGCCAGCCGCGGTGGTAATCGCTAATGCACCATCATGCTGACAAAAATCATACGGTAATTGGCCGTAGCTTTGCTCTATTTCAGCTTGAGTTTTACCTAAAAAACGTTTAACTGAAATTAAAGTATTTACAGGATCTTGTGTTGCAGCTTGAGCGGCAAGTTCGCCTACTGTTATACCATCAGCGGCGTAACGTACAACAGACGGTAACATGGCTGCGCCATTAACATCGGTTAATGTACGGGCTTCGCCACTTTGTACTGTCGCAACAAGTGAGTTGGTAGTACCAAGGTCAATACCAATTGCTAACTTATGTTCATGTGGTGCCGCGCTCTGCCCCGGCTCAGCAATCTGCAATAATGCCATAATGATCTTTAACTCTTGTTTGACTTACCAATGGTGCAGTAAGTTAGATAATTAATCGTCGAATAAACTGTCTTCAATACGCTCTAATTCATCTCGTAATTTATACACGAACTTTAATTTTCGAATGCTATCAGCGGCTAACTGCCATTGCTGCTCGTCATTACTTGCCAATTGCTCAGCAAGTTGCGCACTGTATTGGCTGTCTAGTTGTTTTATTTGCTTCTCGAACTGAGCAATCGCTGTGTCTGGATCATCGCTTGTGCTTAGCTCTTCAAGCTCTTCACGTAATTCCATTTGCTGCATTAAAAACAGTGGATCTTGTAGTGTTTGCTGCTCGGCACGAATATCAACACCCAATTCACTCAGCATATATTCTGCGCGTTTTACCGGATGCTTTAAAATTTGTAAGGCATCATTAATTTCTGCAGTATTTTGTACGGCTAATAACTTATCACGGCTGCTGGCATTGGCATGGCGATCTGGGTGAACAGCACGCTGGAGTTCGAGGTAATTCTTAGTTACTTTTGCCAAATCTACATTGTAATCAACGGGTATCGCAAACAATTCAAAATAGCGCATAATTCCAACCATGCCAACAATCTATTGGCTTAAAATTCAGATAGAACAAAGCCCTACAGGTGCAGGGCTTAAGAGTACAATCACTTTATTGTTTATACTGTGAAACTTTCGCCACAACCACACTCATCAGCTTGATTTGGGTTAATAAATTTAAACCCTTCGTTCAAACCTTCTTTAGTGTAATCAAGCTCGGTGCCATCAATATAAACTAAGCTTTTAGCGTCGACGATTACTTTAACCCCTTTAGATTCAAATACTTCGTCGCCTTCAGATAACTCGTCAACAAACTCAAGAACATATGCAAGACCTGAACAGCCCGTCGTTTTAATGCCTACGCGCAGGCCTAAGCCTTTTCCGCGATTTGCTAAAAATGATTCTACGCGGTTTACTGCCGCTTCTGTCAATGTCACTGCCATGATTTATCTCTTACTTCGCTTGTTTACTTTTGTAATCTGCAATTGCTGCTTGAATTGCATCTTCAGCTAAAATTGAACAGTGAATTTTCACTGGAGGCAATTCAAGCTCAGCACTGATATCAGTGTTTTTGATCATTGCAGCTTCATCTAATGTCTTGCCTTTAACCCACTCTGTTACAAGTGACGATGAAGCAATTGCGCTACCACAACCGTATGTTTTGAATTTAGCATCTTCAATTATGCCTGCAGCTGATACTTTAATTTGCAGCTTCATTACGTCACCACATGCTGGTGCGCCAACCATACCCGTTGCTACTGATGGATCATTTTTGTCTAATACACCTACGTTACGTGGGTTTTCAACATGATCGATTACTTTATCACTATACGCCATAATTCTATCCTCATTACCTGCTAGTGGATGTGCTCGTCAATTAATGATGAGCCCATTCAACTGAATCTAAATCAACACCCTCTTGATGCATTTCCCAAAGAGGAGACATCTCACGTAAGCGACCGATAGAGTTTTTCATTAAATTGACGGTATAATCAATCTCTTCTTCGGTGGTAAAACGACCAATACTAAAACGAATTGAGCTGTGTGCTAATTCATCGTTGCGGCCAAGCGCACGTAATACATAAGAAGGCTCTAAACTTGCTGAAGTACAGGCAGAACCTGATGATACAGCAATATCTTTAACAGCCATCAATAACGACTCACCTTCAACAAAGTTAAAGCTGATGTTAATTATTCCTGGTACTGATTGGTCCGGCGTACCGTTAAAGTACACTTCATCCATATCAGCCATAATGCCATCAATTAAACGCTTACGAAGCGCGCTGATGTGAGCATGATCTTTTTCGAAATCTTGTTTGGCAATTCTAAATGCAGCACCCATACCAACCAACTGGTGAGTCGCTAGCGTACCAGAGCGCATTCCACGCTCATGACCACCACCATGCATTTGTGCTTCTAAACGAGCACGCGGTTTACGGCGAACATACAATGCACCGATACCTTTCGGGCCATATACTTTGTGCGCTGAGAATGACATAAAATCAACTTTAAGCTGTTGCACGTCGATTAAAACTTTACCGGCACTTTGTGCAGCATCAACGTGGAACATGATTTTACGTTCGCGACACATTTCGCCAATAGTTGCGATATCTTGAATTACACCTAGCTCGTTGTTTACATGCATAATGCTCACTAATACTGTGTCATCGCGCATTGTGTCGGCTAATTTTTGTAAATCAAGTAGGCCGTTTTCTTCAACGTCCATATAGGTTACTTCAAACCCTTGACGCTCTAGCTCACGACAGGTGTCGATCACTGCTTTATGCTCAGTTTTAGCGGTAATAACGTGCTTACCTTTCTTTTTATAAAACTGTGCTGCGCCTTTAATTGCAAGGTTGTTTGATTCTGTCGCACCCGAAGTGAAAACGATTTCACGTGGGTCTGCGTTAATTAAATCTGCGATATCAGTACGAGCTTGATCAATCGCTTCTTCAGCTTGCCAACCAAAACGGTGTGAACGTGATGCAGGGTTACCAAAATTGCCATCCATTGTCAGGCATTGCATCATTTCTTTTGCTACACGCTCGTCAACTGGCGTGGTTGCTGCGTAATCTAAATAAATCGGTAACTTCATTTCTTTCTCCGCTGGACGCCAACTTATAGTTGGCAGCTTACTTGAATATTTTCCAATTGCTTGAGTGCATTATTAACGCTGTTATCTTGGCGAGATGAAACTTCCTTCACATCTGACTTTTCCACCAATTCAGCAAGGGTAATACCGTTTAAAAAGTCTTCTATTCTGGTACTTAGATCAGACCATAAGGTGTGAGTTAAACACCGCATTCCGCTTTGACAGCCGCCTGTTGCACCATGGCATCGGGTTGCGTCTATTGATTCATCAACGGCGTTGATCACATCACCAACCGAAATTGCATGCGTTTCTCGACCGAGTAAATAACCACCACCAGGTCCGCGCACAGAGCTGACTAAACCACTTTTACGTAACCGGGCAAATAACTGCTCTAGATACGACAAAGAAATTTCTTGTCGTTCTGAAATATCGGCAAGGGGAACTGGCCCTACATTTGTATGTAGCGCAACATCCAGCATCGCTGTGACGGCATACCTGCCTTTTGATGTTAACTTCATGGAGCCCCCGCACTAAAGAGTGCAAATTTTAATTACCAGAGTAAAATAGTCAAGTATTATATTAGAGGCTATCAGCTATCAGCTAAACCTCAATACCCGACTGTTTTAGTCAAGTACTGTGTTCATTGTAATTACCTGAGTAATTTAGTCAAGTATTAGTCTTATAACTTTCGCTTATTTAGTAGACTTATTTATTGAGGTTAAAATACCGCGCAAAATATTTAGCTCTGCATCTTCTGGGCGTGCGCGGTTAAATAAACGACGTAACTTAGTCATTACCATGCCCGGATGCTGCTTAATAATAAAGCCTGTTTCCAGTAAGGTTTGTTCTAAGTGTTCGTAAAATAACTCGGTTTGTTTTGAACTTGGATACACAGCATCATCTACTTGCGTGGCTTTTGGTTGCTGATTTAAAAACGCCATACGTGTTTCGTAACACAAGGTCTGCACAGCCATTGCTAAATTAAGCGAGCTGTATTCAGGATTAGCAGGAATACACACATGGTAGTTACATAGTTGTAGTTCTTCATTACTTAAGCCGCTGTTTTCGCGACCAAAAACTAATGCCACAGGACCAGTAACAGCTTCAGCAACTAGCTTCTCACCACACTCACGTGGTTCCACCATCGGCCACGATAAAGTACGTGAACGGGCGCTAGTACCAATAGTTAGAGCACAACCTGCAATCGCTTCAGCAACTGTGTCAACTATTACCGCATTACCTAGCACATCAGTTGCACCGGCTGCTAATGCGCTGGCGTGGCTATCAACTTCACACGCTGGATCAACTAAATACAGTTTTGATAAGCCCATGGTTTTCATCGCGCGCGCCGCTGAGCCGATGTTACCTGAATGCGAGGTGTTTACTAAAACAATGCGGATGTCATCTAAGATCATTACTGTTTAACTCATACCAAAAAATTGCGCGAATTATAACATAGAGAAAAGCTGTAAGCAGCAAAGATTCTAGGTTCTAGGTTCTAGGTAATAAATATGGGAAGTTTTATGTATCAACGATCAATGCTGGCTTTTGTCTTGTAATTTTTACCTTGCAACTCAAGCCAGTACAAAAAACAAGCAAAAATTTTTGGGGTTTATTGTTTACTTTGTGCCAAAAATCGCTAGAATACTCCGGCTGAAATATATAGAAATATATACACGTTCTTTTACAACCCAAAGGTAATACCATGCATCCAATGTTAAACATTGCGGTTCGCGCTGCGCGTAACGCAGGCAAAATTTTACTTCGCGCTGGCGAAGATTTATCAAAAGTTGAAGTGCAACAAAAAGGCACTAATGATTTAGTAACGAATATTGATAAAGAAGCCGAAGCCGTAATTCGCGACACTATTTTACAATCTTACCCTACTCACTCTATTGTTGGTGAAGAGCTAGGTGAGCACGTAGGTAAAGATGCAGATTACCAATGGATTGTTGATCCTATTGATGGCACTACAAACTTCATCAAAGGCATCCCTCATTACGCGGTTTCTATCGCACTTAAAGTTAAAGGTCGTCTAGACCAAGCTGTTATCTACGATCCAATTCGTGGCGAGCTTTTCACCGCTTCTCGTGGTCAAGGCGCACAGCTAAATAGCAAACGTCTTCGTGTAAGTAAAACTACCGTTCTTTCTGGTACTGTTCTTGCCACTGGTTTCCCATTCAAAAACAAACACCATATGGATGCGTATACTGAAGCATTCAAAGCATTGTTTGTTCACACTGCTGATATTCGCCGTGCCGGTTGTTCTGCACTAGACATGGCATACGTGGCAGCTGGCCGTGTTGATGGTTTCTTTGAAATTGGTTTGAAACCATGGAACTCAGCTGCAGGTGAACTAATGGTTAAAGAAGCTGGTGGTATGGTTGTAGATTTTGCCGGTGGTAATAATTACGCTCACAGCGGTAATATTATCTGTGGCGCACCAAAATTAACACAAGCGATGATCCGTGAAATTCGCCCAGTATTAACTGAAGCGTTACTTCGCTAATAGCGAGTTATACTCAGATCGATACTAAAAGGAGCCTAGGCTCCTTTTTTAATGATTAAAATAAGGGTTCTCTAATTTGATCTCAACAGTGTTTTGCGGATCAAATGGCAAGGCCTTTAAATCATCGCCAAAATACTGGTTAAATAGCTCATCAAAACTACCGTTCATTTGCATAATAGCTAAGCCATCGCTGAGCTTTTTTGCCAGTTCTGGCTTGTGTTTGGCCACAAAGTAATAAAAAGCACTCGGGTAGCTAATATATAAATTTGGCACAATAACCAGCGCTTGCTTATTAACTTCTTTTAACTCTGAGCTTACTTCTATGAAGGAGCGAGGAAAGTAATCAACTCGTCCGGTCAAAACGATATTAAACATCGCTTGATAATTTGCAAACGGCCGCACCGATAAATCATTATGTGCCAATATTTTGGTATCTGGCCAGTCATGCCCTTGAATTGCAGTAAACCCTTTTAGTTGCTCTTTGCTCTTGATATCAGCAAAGCGATTAAGAAACGACTGCCTAGTTACTAAGGCTCGCTTACCAATATAACCTTTAAATAACGGCACTTTTATCGGTATTGCTAAGGTTTCTCGTTCTGGGCTGGTCATACTCCAATATAGGTCAACGCTATTATCGCCAAGGGCTATGAGCGCCCGCTGTTGGTGAGGATGTACCACGACAGATTCTAACTGGGCTGAATAATTAGCAGCATCAAGCGCACGTTGCAGTAACTCTTTTAAGTATGCATCTCGTTTATATAATGTTCGAGGTTCTTGAGCGATTGTGACCGTTTCTTTTACTGCAGTTTTAGCACTGCATACGGTACTAACAATAAGTACCGAGAGCGAGATGAGTGAAAAGAAATACCTAGTCATAATTATTATTTTCTAGTGTTTTAGTAAAGCTACACGCTGAGCAATAAATACTCAAGAAAAACAGCCCTACTTAACGTTATTTTATATGACTTGTTTCTCAGGAGTTAAACGCACAACCGCCAAAGCAGGACCACGTCGTTTACATAAAAATAGATAGCTGTGGCGATAGCGTTTTGCTTCTTTTTTAGCATCTGTTGCCAATGCAGCAATTTGATGGCTGTTAGTACACTGCTCTAGATCGGGTTCAACAACGCCAATCGATAAAGTAAGTAAAGGTACAAATTGCTTTTCACCTTCACGATTAGTTGCCCAATAACCACCACTGGCAATATGCTCTGGCGTAAAGAATGCACGAGATTTCAGCTCAAACTCAGTTATTATGTTGTTACATACTGTAGCCGCATCATCACCATCAAAGACCACCATAAAATCATCGCCACCAATATGACCAACAAAACTGGGCACGTTACTACAAGCTTGGGTGGTGACATCGGCCAATAATTTGATAACACTATCACCACTGGCGTAACCATATAAATCGTTGAACTGCTTAAAGTGGTTTAAATCAATATAGGCTAATGCAAAGCTGTGTTTGGCTCTTAATCTATGCTCAATTGCTTCGTTAATTGCAACATTCCCCGGCAGCATAGTAAGTGGATTAGCATGCTGAGCATGACGAATTTTCTCTTCCGTAATATGTTTTAAAATATCCCGCAGTGGCGCGAGCCCTAAGTACTGCTCAGTGCGAGTGATCACAATATGACGGCGAATATCAAAATCATTTTCGGTAATTTGCTGACTAACAGTATCAAGCAGCTGATTTTCATCAACTACCAAGGGTTGCTTGTGCATTAGTGCCGTAACCGGTTGTTTGTCGTATAAAGCATGGCCATAAGGAGCCGCAAATACTTCTGTCAGTTGATCTTTGTGTAATAAGCCTATCGGCTGCAAGCTTTCATTGACAACCGCAAGACTGATAATCGATTTATCTTTTTCAAAAATATTATGCGCATCTTTACAACGAGTATGACTGTCTATTGGGGCTTGTTCGATTGCTAACCAACCTATCGCCATTGATTGCTCAAACTGATTGTTAAGTGGGGTAAAACTTAATTGCTGTAATTGAGCTGAGTCAAACGCTAAGCTAGGTTTTAAACTTGGTCGTTCCAGCAAAAAGCCTTGCGCATTCACAATGCCTAGCCCTTCAAGTAAACTGAGTTCTTCAACCCGCTCTATGCCCTCTGCTATCACCGCTGTTTTGGTAACTTTCGCTAACTCTATAATTGATTTTAAAAATTCTTTTTTAACCACGCTTTCATCGCAATGGTCAATAAAATAACGGTCAATCTTCACATAGTCAGGACATAATTCTGACCATTGCTTTAACCCTGAGTAGCCTGCACCTAAATCATCGATGGCAATCGAAAAACCGAGCTGGCGATAATGGGCAATTGTTTTTAGCAATAAAAAACCATCATCAACCTTTTCTTGTTCGGTAACTTCAATCACCACTCTATTAGCGGCCAAGCCAAACTGCTTAATTAGGTGTAATGTTTCTCCTTTCGGATGGCAGGGATCAAGTAACGTTTTAGGACTTACATTTAAGAATAATTTGCCTTGTAGTTTTAATCTTACAAAATTTTCGATCGCTTTTGAACGGCATAACAACTCAAGCTCTGAGATTTTATCGTGCACAATTGCAGCACTAAAAAGCGCATTTGGCATCTCTAGATCGCAATTTTTAGGGCCTCGACTTAATGCTTCGTAACCTAAAATTTGCTGCCCTGCAATATCAAAGATGGGTTGAAACAGTGTCGTTATTTCACTGTTTTTTAAGATATTTTCTAATATACCTAGCCGAGCACTCACTTATCATCAACCCATTACTTCATTAAGAGAGTGCTAAAGTAGCAAGCTGGTATGACAATTTTATGTCAGTACCCGTTAACACTCCGGCATTTTGTTATTTATTTAATGCTTGTTCAACCTGATCAAAATGAGCTATCACCTCAATAATCTCAAGTTCAGCATATTCATAAGCTTGTGGGTCAACAAATCCTAAACGAGCAACCGCCTGTACAGTCGCAGGATGAACCAATAAATCCTTACCGTGATAACATATGGGATCGTCAAACTTAGGTAGCTTACCATCGCTATGATAACCACTTTCAATTTCTTCTAGGGGCAATGAAGGGAGCAAATCAGCAACAGCAATAAGCGCATTTATGTATTCAGCACATTGTGGATAATCAACTATCAAGTCATTGAGGATAGTCTGCGATAGCGCGACTAAATCAGCAGATTGAGTTTCTAAATTAGCTGCGTCTTTTTGCACTCTAATACTGCGAAGTAAGTTATTAGCTTGATGCTGATAATGTTCAAGTGTTGTTAATTGATAAGGTTGTACTGCAGCCTTTGATTGCTTAGGTTTAACGTTGTCATCACATCCGCTAACAATAATTAGACTACTAGCGACTACAAGTTGCTTTAACATTAGTTGGTTACATCAATACTTAATCAATAATTACTATTATAGGAAATATTACGTTCCATAAATAGCAATTATTAACAGCGACCTATTTAAAGCTACGCGGCATAAAACCCCGCCGACAAATATGCAAATACAAGGGGCTTGCCCCTTACGTAGGCCTTTTATTCTTTCAGCTTCTCTCTGGCTTGATACTCTAAAGCTACAAATACTATTAGACTATTCACCACCACCATCGGGGCACTTCTAACCTACTTAGCTTTTTCAAGTACATTGTTAATTTTCAAAAACTGAGTTCGCTTACCCTATTTGTCATCTTTGTGACTAGACCTAAATTTCGCTGCGGCTCGGTTAATGGCTTTTCTGAATGATACTCTTGGCATCAAGATAAGATCACGGTTTTGCGTGCCAAAGGTATAGTCATAAGGAAAATGTTTACGCTCTGTATTTGGCCCAAATTTGCCCGTGGCAAATATTCCCTGATGACAACTAATACAATTACTGGTGGAATCGGGCCCTTCAATAAAAGGGTTAGAGTTCCAAGTGATTACCTCTTTTTTATTGCGATAGTTTAAAAATAATTTTTTACTGCCAGTAAACAGCGGGAGGTTATTCATTCCATTTCCTGGGGAGGGATCCATTTCCAGTTCATTGACCGACACTAACATAATATAGTTGCTGTAGACGTCACTGATACTGTCCGGTCTGTCACTACCAAAGCCTATATCTGGTTCGGGTTGCCAAATAAATGAGATCCATATCCAATCTTTAAGCTCTTTAGTAACAATGTGAAAACCTTTTAGGACAAAGGTTCTATCACCATCACTCATGGTAAAAGCGTTAGTTTTATCTAGGCAATACTCTCCTCTTTCAACCCATGCACCGCTATTAGCGATAACCTGATGTACACCGCTGGGGCTCAAATCTTTAACATTACTTTTATAGCAAAGGCCATTGGCACTTTGAGATTTAACTTCGCCCCAGGCTAATTTCATCATTATGGAGGTTGCCGGAAATTCCACCATACAATTGGAATGAGATGCTTTGTCCGCTAGCGGTGTGTCCATTAATTTTACCGTCACCGCTGATATTAGAACCTGCGCTCTAGCTGCAATAGCATAAACTAAAAAGCCCTGTAAGTTTGTCACCTACAGGGCCTTTATTTAATCTAACTAAAGTCTCTAAAGCTACTCGCTAAGCAACAAAACCATAAATCAATGCAGCTACCGCTAATAAGCCTACAGCTAACACAAACAAAGTGCTAAAACGGCCACGGTACTTTTGTAATGCTGGAACCTTATAAACAGCGATCATTGGCATGATGAATAAGATCATCGCAATAATCGGCCCTGATAGTTGGTCCATCATATCTAAGATACTTGGGTTTTTAACAGCACAAAACCAAATTGCCAAGAACATAATAGCAACGCCAATTTTATCGGCGTTCTTCACTGATAGGTTGGTTTGCTTAGTAACAAGCCCATTAAAGCTTTCTCTTGCTCCTAAAAAGTGACCTAAGAAAGATGAAGTGATAGCAATAAACGCGACTAGCGGGCCAAAGGTGGCAATAAATGAGTTGTCAGTAACATTAGCTAAGTATGATAACACGGATACATTTTGTGCTTTTGCTTGCAACATTTGCTCTGGTGTTAATGAAAGTACACACGAAAATACAAACAATAGAACGAACACTATCAGTAATAAACTGGTGCGCTTTAGAATCGCCTCGGACTTAGCTGTCGCTTGTTTACCATAATGACCTCGCTGTACGTTTACAAAGCTTGAGATCGCCGCTGCGTGGCTAAATGAGAACACTATAATAGGAATTGACAGCCATAACGTTTTACTAAAGCCTGCAAACTCAGGAAAGGCCATATTTGGTACTTGCCAGCTCGGAATTAAATACAACGATAAAAACAATAAAATACCGACTAACGGATACACTAAAATAGCAAAAGCACGCAACATTAGCCTTTCACCACCGAGCATCAAGCTGATCATACCTGCAACTAAAATTCCTGAAAGCAATACTCTAGAAGGTGCTTCCATACCTAATTGGTTTACCATAAAACTATCAACAGTATTAGTTAGGCCAACACCATAGATCAGTAGAATTGGAAATATTGATAAGAAATACAATAATGAAATTAATCTACCAGCATTCACACCAAAATGCTCTTCAACCACATCGGTAAAATCAGCATCTTTGTTCTTTGATGACAATACAAAACGCGCTAAGCCACGGTGGGCTAAGAAAGTCATTGGAAACGCTAAACACGCTAAAATGATCAGCGGCCAAAAGCCACCAATACCAATATTAATTGGCAAAAACAAAATACCGGCACCGACTGCAGTACCAAAAAGACTCAACACCCATTGGGTATCATGAAAGTTCCATTTCGATTTACTTGTTGTCACTGCGTCAAACTGCGCAGCATCAGTGGAAGAGTTCATGCACTTCACCTATTAGTATAATAATTTGGCAAGAGCATATAGAAATCAACACATTATTTCAGTTTTTGGCGATATAATTAACTAAATATTACAGCCTATTTTGTAATTACTGAGTTACTTACTGTCATGAATTTGAAACAGTCATAAAATCAAAATTCATTAGCTGATAGAGGAAATAAATTTTCGAGTTTTCAAGCTTAGAAAAATGGCAGTACACGCATGTCAAAGGTTAACACTACGCTGCTGACAGCTCAAAGCCATTAGCTTTCCTACAGACGTAAAAAAGCCGCTTCATTTCTGAGCGGCTTTCTCAATTTAGATCCATGGTGCGCTACGCAGTAGGATGTCGTGGTGCCCACAGCGGTAGAGAGCCACATAGCAAATGCGACACTATCTTTGTGCCGGAGCGGCCACTACTGAGTTCGGTACGGGCTCTTGCCTTTGGGGTTTTACTTTCCTACAGACAACAAAAAACCCGTCACATTGCTGTAACGGGTTTCTCTTATTTGGAGCCTGGCAATGTCCTACTTTCACATAGCAAATGCTACACTATCATCGGCGCTGTTTCGTTTCACTACTGAGTTCGGCATGGGGTCAGGTGGGTCCAAAA
>NZ_JACJEE010000055.1:0-16016 GCF_014163915.1 Pseudoalteromonas sp. SR41-8 | reverse complement strand
TGCTAGGTGCTAGGTGCTAGGTGCTAGGTGCTAGGTGCTACAGAGTTGAACTTAAGCGTTGCCTATTGGCAACGCTTTTTTTATGCACGAGAGTACGAAATAAAAGCGCACCTACAACATACTTGTAGTTGTTATTAAAAAACTACTTTTTTACATGACATCGCTAACGGTTTTACTATCAACAAATTGTTCAAAACTGATGATCTTACCCTCTTTGAGTATCCATAAATGGGCGACTCTGGCCTTAAAAAATTTGCCTGTGGCTTTATTGGTTCCGCTATAGCTACCATAAGCAAACACCTTGTCGCCAGCAGCAACATAGTCTTCTACCGCAAAATTATAACCATTCCATTCACTGCCTAACCGTACAAATACATTTTTTTCAATTTCATCAAAGCCTTGGTAGGTTCCGGCATATGGAAAACCAGCGGCTTCCGTCCATTGTGTTTCGTTTGTTATATAACGCTTGAGGTTTTTACCGTTTTCTTCTGAGGTCTTACCTTCATAAGTACTTTTTACAATATCAAGATTGGTCATCGATTTAGTCTCCAGATTAAAACTATTGTAATGTTCTAATGACGATATTTTGGCAGTGGTACTGCATGCTTGAAGCATAGCCAAAGCCATTACTATCGTGATTACTCGCGGAATTCCCCCCATGAAATGAAGCCTGTACAAAGAGTTGAACAGACCTTTCAAACTGCAAGCAGCTTGAAAAGCCCTAAATAAATTTAAGCTGTAGTAATTAGCCCCAAGGCATCTCGCCCATAATAACTTTGGCACTTAACGCCAATACGCTATCGCCGCCAATATTTGGATAGCTTGCTTTCATTTTACTCATCAATTCACTTGAATTAGCTGAAGACTTGGCTGCAGCTTCAAAGTCTTGAATGTATTTGCGAGTAAAGTGCACCGCTTCAATAGTCAATGGCTTATCACCTAACATATGACCAGAGATCACAGTTTTAGGATGCAGCTGCTTAATAACATCAAGGGTTTTATACCAACTTTGACGTGATTCAGGTGTTTGCGTATCTGCTAAAAAAACATGCATGTTGTTAAATACCACAACACCACCCAACATAGTTTTAGTCGAAGGGATCCATACAAAAGTATGTTTTGGATCATGACCGTCAAGACCAACAATATTCACTTTTTCACCATCAACCAATAAGGTGTCGCCTTGCAATACTTCTGGCAAAACTAGTTTTTGCGGTGCGTTTTCTTTAAGAATTGGCCCCCAATAAGCCTTTTTAGGCGCCATTGACGCTTTAATATAATCTCGGGTTTTAGCAGTTGATAATACCTTAGCATCAGGATAGGCCTCGGTGATCACGTCTAAGCCAAAATAATAGTCAGGATCACCATGACTAATGTAAATAGTGGTTAATTTTTTACCTGATTTTTTAATCAACTCAACCACTGATTGTGCGTCATTACGCTGAAATTGCGCATCAACTAAAACCGCTTCGGTTGGACCGCTGATCAACACCGAACTAACTGGGAACGTGCTTTTTTGTTGTGGATTAAACACACTGGTTTCAAGTGTTGCACTAACCGCATTGGCAGATACTGCCATCATTGTAGCAAGCGTGCTTGCCTGAATTAATTTAGATAAAAATGTCATAGTAGCCTCTAAAATGTCGCTCATTTAGCGAGTAAATTGGGTGTTTTTAAACGTGTAAAATTATTGGTTAATCAATCGTATTAATTAATTGTTTTACATAAGCTAACCACTGCTGTGGCTGACCGTAATAACGCGAGTGGTCTAATTTAGTAAATGCGCCATCGCTGTGCTCAAACGCAAGTGTTGGAAACCCACTACCGCCAACTAAATTCAACATCTGCCGCGCTTTAATTATTTGCTGCTGCGTTTTTTCGCCACTAAAAAGGTCAAACGCATTTAAAAAAGCCCTAGAGCTAGCACCAAGTTGAGTGGCTATGTTAGCTAAATTAGCTATATCAGACTGAGAACGGCCAAGTACAAATTGATCAACTTGCATTCTATGCAGCATGGCAACAGTATTAAGACCTAAAGATCCACCAGCTAATAGCGCCGTGATCGGCGTATCTGAATCTAAAATTCGCTGCTTATCATCTAATAACGTTTCATAATAAGTTGGACTAAATACTTGCCCCGTTAAACTCGTGATCCTGTTATCCATGGCGATTATTTGCTGATGAAAATCAGCTGATAACTGACGTTTATTAGCCCCTGAAAATAAGCCGCCGCCATACAGCTTAATATCTATTGTTGTTAATTGAGTGAGCTCATCAATCAGCGGTGCGACGGCATAACACCAACCACACTGCGGATCCATAATGAAATGCAAGGTCTTCATTTTATTTTCCTGTCAGCAGTATTAAATTTATGAAACAAGTATAAATTGCAAATATGTTGCAATAAACATCACAACAGGCAATAGTTAATTGCATATATCGAACATATAGGAAATAAAATGGACAGGATCACCGCAGCTCAAGTCTTTGTTAGAATTGTCGAGCAAGGTAGTATGGTCAGCGCAGCGCATTCGTTAGATATGTCGCGCTCGATGGTAACTAGGTACTTAAGCGAAATGGAAAGTTGGGCGAATAGTCAGTTATTACATCGCTCTACGCGTAAACTCACGCTCACCGCCGCAGGTGAAAAAGCTTTTGTAAATTGTCTGTCGTTATTAGATTTAGCCAAACAAGTGTCTATCCCTTTAGAGCAAGATCATGTCGCACAACCTGAAGGGTCGATCCGTATTTCTTGCTCTCAATTTGTCGCCGCTAATTTATTGCCAGCAGTAATTGATCAGTTTTTAGATGAGTATCCCAAAGTACATATAGATATTCATATCAGTAACCAAGTAACTAATTTAGTTGAAGATAGAATCGATCTAGCAATACGTATTACCAACGACTTAGACCCCAATATCATTGCACGCCCGCTGGGTCGTTGCCGCTCAGTGTTATGCGCCACCGAAGATTACCTAAATCGTTTTGGTTACCCTGTTTACCCTGATGATTTGGCCAAACATAATTGCTTAATTTATTCTAATTTTGGAAAAAGTTTGTGGCATTTCAGCAAAGAAGAACTCGCGGTTGTTACTTCAGTCGCCGGCAACTTCAGTGCGAATGAATCAATGCTCTTACTTCAATCAGCACTCAAAGGACGCGGTATCTCTTTGCAACCTAAACATGCCGTACAACAGTTGATCAATGATAAAAAGCTGGTTCATGTGCTCCCCAACTATGAGCCAGCGTCCTTAGGTATTTACGCCATATACCGTTCTCGCAAACATCAATCTATCGCGATTAGAAAGTTACTCGAGCGCCTAATTGCGCATTTTGAAAAAACAGACACTTAAAAATATAAATAACTTAAAATTAATAAGCGCATAAATCAGCTAATGCTACTTAAACGCTCGTGGTATTGCTCAATCGTTTGATTCAAAAAGGTGAGCTCTGTTTTACTCAATTTTACATCTTGCAAATACTTTTTCGTCAATAACGTAGCTTTACACAGCTTATGCCAGCGTAGAATTATAGCTTTGTCATTAAGTCTATTTGCTTTTTATCATCAACTTAAGTGCTAAATGCGTGTGATTACTCATCACTGCATACGCACACACATCAATGCAACTACCTTACTTAGCCAATTCGAATAGTTTATCTTTTACCCAGCCTCTGCGGTGCTCGTAGGACTGACCTGTAAAACGGTCTTCACCGCATAAAACAGTACGGCGTACACACAGGGAAATACAATGACCAAATTTTAGGCTGAGTGTCTTGCTTATTGTTGAGTAAACAAAGACTTAGTAATTCAACTCTAGCGAATACCACTGAAGCGATAACCTCATTTACGCCACTAACCTTTGGTACTTATACTGCTTCGGTTAGTGTAACGGACTATGCAGGTAATACGGTTGTAAAGCAGATTTTAATTGCTGTTTCTATGCATGATGTTAGCTGGCTTGGCACTGTTAGCGGTCGTTTGGTTGATTCTTTAAGGCGCGGCCTCGCTAATGTCGCTCTCTTTTCAAGTGAAGCAATAACAGACAGTTTATATTTCTCTACGGATGATAATGGCTATTATCAAGCAGTAATAGGCGTAGGAGCAGAGAAGAAATTTAGCATTATGGGTTATAGCTCTCCATTTGCACTTGCTAACGTTGTGACAGATCAGCAGGTAACTGCCAACCACTTTATTATTGACTTAGGAACAAAAACAGCACTTATTAAGCAGAATGTCCGTATTGGTATAACTGCTTGTGAAGGATATAGTGGCCCTACTGAGCTTGAGCTTAGATTTAATGCATTAGATTCCTCGTTAGAGGGGGGTGAATTAGATCAGCGCGTCTATAGCTCTCAAACAATTACCATTGGCAAAACCAGTGAGTTTTCACTATTAGCACCTTTTTTATATCGTGTTGATACAGATGATTATCCTGTTACTTGGATAAAAAACACCGAAAAAGGAGATTATGATAGTAAGGAAGAATGGCAATTAGATTTACGTGCTAACTCAAATGATGTTGTTGAGCACACATTTGAAGTCTGTGACCAGCTCACCCCATAATGATTAAAGCTTGCTTGATAAACCTTTATCGAATTTTCAGCTTAGTTCGATTCAATTTATCTTAATAAGAAAAGCTTTTGTACTAGTACAGAAGCTTTTTTGTATAGTAAGTGTGGGTTATCTTTTAGTTGTTATAGTCTCAGTCAACTCTTTTAGAAAACATAAAAAATCAAACTAGACAGCCACTTTTATTGAGCAACCAAAACTGTGTTACCAAGCTTGCTCTTTTAGATTAAAAATCATCCCTTTTTATATCATCACTCACACAACGTTTTTAAATGAGTAGATATCACTGATTTTTAGTGAGACGTTCAAGCTCTATATCACCTAGATACACCAAGATTTTAGTATTGAATATCGCGAAGATAGCCCACCATTATCCGCTGATGAAACCTTTAAAATTAACAAAGGATCTTGTACTGACTTGTCTTAAATGCAAATTAATCTGCTGCGCCATTTTGGCATTGCCGTGCGTTTTGTCAGCGGCTATTTCTATTTTGATATGGAAACCCCTTCGATGAACTGCACGCTTGGCAGAGGTTTTTTACCTGGTACAGGTTGGTTAGGTTTTAACCCCAACCATGGTATTTTGACTGATAATACCCACTTTGCTGTCGCGTCCAGCGCCCCCCGAAAACACCATGCCTATTTATGGTGGTATACGGGGCAGCGCAACATCGCAATTAATCACCAACTTAAGTAAAGAAAAACGTCGATAACCTAAAGTCAGGCTAATGCTAAGGCGACAAAAAGGGTGCTGTTTGGCTGGCCTTTGACTTAGCGACATTGGCCGGTGGTCCTTGAGCAACAATATTCCCACCTTCATCGCCCGCACCAGGACCAATATCAATGACCCAGTCACTACGGCTCGCGACCTGCATATCGTGTTCAACCATGATTACGGTGTTACCTGCGTCTACCAGACCATTTAATTGCAACATCAACATAGCGACATCTGCGGGATGAAGGCCATTAGTGGGTTCATCGAGAATATATAAAGTGTCACCGCGTTGCGCTCGTTGCAACTCAGTAGCTAATTTTATCCGTTGCGCTTCACCGCCCGATAATTCGGTTGCAGGCTGACCAAGCCTTAAGTAGCCGAGCCCCACTTGCAACAAGGCATCCAAAGCGCGCGCTATTAAAGGCTCATCCATAAAAAATTCACGAGCAGTTTCGACGCTTAAATCAAGCACTTCAGCGATATTTTTATCTCGATAAGTAATATCAAGCGTTTCATCATTGTAACGCTGCCCTTGGCATACCTGACAAGGCGAATAAACACTAGGCAAAAACAACAATTCGACACTCACAAATCCTACACCTTCACAATTCGAACAACGCCCCTTAGCTACATTAAACGAAAAACGCCCTGCGTTATAGCGCCTCGCTTTTGCTTTGGGTGTGGCGGCGAATAGCTTACGTACATGATCAAACAAACCGGTGTAAGTGGCAAGGTTTGAGCGTGGTGTGCGGCCAATAGCTTTCTGATCCACGGTCACTAAACGTCGGATGTGCTGTATACCATCAACAATTTTACCGCTGGTGGCGATTTCTAATTCTTCCTCAAGTAAATCAGTCTCATCATTGGGTGCCTCGACGGTATTTTGCTGACCAAGGGCATCAGACACAAGCTCCACCAGCGCCTGACTGACTAAACTCGATTTTCCTGAACCCGATACACCGGTAACGCTAGTCATAAGCCCTAGCGGAAACTCAATGTCGATATTCTTCAGGTTGTTTCGCTTAACCTGAACTAATTTGAGCCAAGCATTCGGCTGTCTTGGTCTATGTGCTGCATTGTCATCTTTATTAAACACAAATCGACCAGTGTGAGACTCGGTTACCTCGCGCAAGCCCTCAAGCGGACCACTGTAAATAATTTCTCCGCCATGGGTTCCAGCATTGGGACCTACATCAACAATCCAATCTGCATGGCGAATAACGCTAACATCATGCTCTACCACAAATACTGAATTACCGGCTGCGATTAATTCATCTAAGGCACCTAGCAATGCTTGAGTATCAGCGGGATGCAGACCGGCTGAGGGTTCGTCTAATACGTAAACGACACCAAACAGTTGAGAGCGGATCTGCGTTGCAAGGCGCAGGCGCTGTAGTTCGCCCGGAGATAACGTGGGCGTGCCACGTTCTAGCGACAAATAGCCCAAACCAAGTCGAGTAAGCGCTTCAACACGAGTAAGAATATCGCTGGCGATACGCTGTGCGACGATGGCTTTTTCTCGATTAACGGTGTTATCAACGGGTTTGTTATTAGCTGTATCCTTTAACCGCAACGCCAACTCAGTCAGCGTCAATTGCGACAATTCACCAATATCAAGTCCAGCAAATTTAACCGACAGTGACGCTTGTTTGAGTTTTTTTCCCTGACATTCGGGGCATTGAGAAATCTGCATAAACTGCGACACCCGCTTTTTGGTGCGCGGGCTTTGCGTAGTAGAAAATGACTGCAAAATAAAACGCTTGGCGCTTGTATAGGTCCCCATGTAATTGGGCTTTTCCCCTTTATCAATTGCTTCTCGTATTTGGCTAATATTGTAGTCTCGATAAACCGGCACTTCAGGGGTTTCATCGGTAAACAAAATCCAATCCCGCGTTTTTTGTGGCAATTTTTTCCAGGGAGTATCAACTTCATAGCCCAATGCAATCAAAATACGCAATAAATTTTGCCCTTGCCATGCTGGCGGCCATGCCGCGATAGCGCGTTCCCTAATGGTCTTGCTATCATCTGGTACCAACGACTTCTCTGTCACTTCAAATACACGACCTATACCATGGCATCGCTCACAAGCGCCCTCTGGGGTATTTGGCGAGAAGGCGTCAGCGTAAAGTATATTTTGACCTGTTGGATATTGCCCTGCACGGGAATAAAGCATGCGCAAGCCATTAGAAATCGTGGTAACACTACCAACAGATGAACGCACCGATGGAGTTCCTCGCTGCTGTTGCAGTGCTACTGCTGGCGGTAACCCTTCAATTGAATCAACATCTGGCTCCTCTACTTGATCAATCAAGCGACGGGCATAAGGCGAAACAGAATCTAGGTAACGACGCTGAGATTCCGCAAACAAAGTGCCAAAGGCCAATGACGACTTTCCTGAGCCAGAAATACCAGTAAAAACCACCAAGGCATTACGGGGCAAATCAACATCGATGTTTTTTAAGTTGTGAACCCGTGCACCTCTAACTTGGATACATTCATCAGGCTCAATATGACTAGGTTTGTTTTTTTGTCGAACGATTGTTATCTCCTTTTTTGTAGCGTGTTGGCATAAAAAAACCACCTTACGATTTTATAGATATGGAGGTTGATGATAAATTAGCAAGGCTAAAATTATTCAGCAAAATTGATTGGAATGAATTTATTTTGGCAGGATAAGTCAGGCTTGACTCCTTACCTAATGAAAGAGCCATAACATCTCAAACCATCTCTTTATACATGCCACGGCTTTAAAACCCCGCTGACTCGCCATAGCCTTACCAATACGGCTGTTTTGCATGGACTTCGATGGGGTTGCAAACCTCGTCAGTCAGATCTAATATTTATCGGAGCGATACCAGCACTTCAGAATCACGATAATCCCTATGCCTATAATTCTCTGTGTACGCTTCACCAATCTTGTTCGTGTGGTGCAGTCTTCACAGCTGAAAAGCCATTGCTAATCCCGCACTCCGCCAAATGCGCAAAACTCAATACAGGTGGTTGGTTAAACCTTACCCGACAGGGTCTTACACTCTGTAAGATGGATCAAGCCTAGCCTGACGCACCAATATCGACATTAACGAGCTTAAAATAGTTTGTTAGAATTTTGAGGAACGAAGAAAATAAACTGTTTTAAGTCCCAGTTTAATTATTTGTTAGCCTTCCGATTCAATGAATGAATCAAGTTCTTTTAGTAATAATAGCTCTACGGTCTTTTTCTCCATTTTAGCCAACTCTTCTATACTGTAATCTTTGCCTATTTATTTAACTAAAATATAGCCTAAGTAATAACCTCTGCGATATGGCAAATTTGTCTCATCCTTTCTGAAATTGAAGAATGAAGAATATATTTCAGGGTTTTTGGAGTAAAACTTTCTCTTAAGATCAGTAAGCGAATAAAGCAGTCTAGAGCGGACATTTTTAATCATACTGTCAGGTATGTTTAGCATCAATTCATCATTACTCGCGGACGAATTCAACTGGTGTGACACATACGTTGCTAAGCCCTCAGTCCAAAGCGAGCACCAGAGTTCATCATTACATTGAAAAAAGTTTTCATGATAGACATGAAATAACTCATGATGAAAAAATGGGGTGTCATTATTCCAGTTATAGTATTTAGCCATTAGATCTACACCAAACATTAAGTAAGACTTACCCTTCAAATCACGTGTTGCACCATTAAACCTACCGAGCGAATGAAGTATATATATTGGTGTTTCAGATTTAAAATCTGCAAAAATAGCAATAAATGACTCCATGCTGCCATTTAAATCCTTAGATAGCTGATTGCTTTTTAATAAGTATACTTTTTCTATCTCACTGAAACTTTCAATGGATTTAACAAAGTTCTTATTACTATAAAAGGGTTCAAACTGAGTGGTAAAATATTGTGAAAACCGCTCTGCTCTCTTTTCAGGGGATAACTTTTTGCTTGACTGATATACAGAGTAAAAATCATCAGCAAGATTAATTATTTCGTAGGCACCTGGTTGGTCGTGGGCAAGTGTTTTAAATGACAATATCCCAAATACAAGTATTGTTAGTAGATGAATTTTAGAAAAATTTCGCATAATTCTGATAAATAATCTCAGTAAGGTTAACGAGCCTGCAAAATTACTCGTTTTTATTTTTATTGATGCATAAACCATAGCCAAGTTCCTATTTTGATTCAATCGACAACTGACTTTCACATAAAATATAAAACAGGATTTGCTGTTGCTTTAATTGGCGTTTTGAAAAGTGTTTGAGTGGCTTATTTGAGGTGATAAGGGCTTACCTTTATTAATGCGTCGTGTTTTACGCATGCTGATATTAGCCTTTAAAATAACCCTCATTTACTTCTCTTTCTCTGCTCTTTGTGCAAAAAACTTTTAATTGAATTATTCACAAATAGGTTAAGAGGCGCTGCGCTTTAAAGGAGTATAAGTAAATGCTGTGCTAATAACGTAAGGATTATTGCGCAGCGACCCTTATATGTATTTGCCATAAGCTACTTGCTTAACAGCCACATAGACAGACGAAGTAAACGAATTTGTTTATTGGTTTAGAATTGACCGTCACTGAATAAAAACGGTCAAATAAAACACTAGTGCCTATTGATAGAGTTAAGGCTCATATGTGTTATGTTTACTTTATAGACAGTGAAGTCATTATTCTCTTACCTATAGGTAACCACTCGTCAGCCTGTTCAGTGGTAGTATTAAATGCCGCTAATAAAAAACGCCCATCAACAGAAGTGCCGTACATAATGTTATGGATTTTGGTATCTATTGCGGGAGTGATTAATTCCATAACCATAAAGGTTTTACCATTTTGAACAATTACCTCATCTCTTAACCAAGTTGCTGACGGGTACATGCTATGAAACATTTTGGATATGGATTTGTGAGCATCTTTAACTTGTGATGGTTGCATTGCGTTGTTTGTGTGATTAAAGGCTAATGTTACACCTCCCGTTTTATCACTTAATACTTCACTAGGTCTTCTTGATGCCGGGTATTTTATTTCTAGAATATCAGAAGGCATTTTCCCAAAGTTTTGTGGGGCAAGAATTGACACTTTTCCACCAAGCGCTTCGATTTTTTTTAATTCTTCTGCCTGTGAATTACCAGTAATGATAAATAACATAAATACATATAATAATTTCATACTTCTCTCTTTGATATCAACATAGCCATCAAGCTACGAATGTAAACATAACGAGCCTGTAGAATAACTCGTTTTTAATTTATTTTTATTGATGCATTAACCATAGCTGAGTTCCTATTTTGATTCAATCGGTTACCTCGATTTTACGTAAAATATAAAAAGAGGACTAGGTGTTGTTTTAATTAGCATTTTGGAAGGGATTGCAGGTGTTTAAGTGGCTTATTTGCAGAGGTAGCAGCTTACCTTTATTAATGTATCGTGTTTTACAGCCTTTCTATATTATGAACTAAACAATACAGTTACCGCAGAATGAAGTGAAGGCATTCACTTCTATTTGTCCACGTAAGGTCAACTGCTCATGCTTTTACCAATAATGAAATCAGCCAGCTTGAATAGTGCCATGATGAGATTAACCGATGAATGTCTCGGCACTGTCTGACATCCAGCTTCGCTCTACCTTCTAAATCCATTTAGTAGTAGTGCCCCAGTTATCCCAAAAGGATATGGGAAAAACCTAGCTGCGATGAGGTCGCAATAATCGATTACTGCGTAACGCGCCTATATGTGTTTACCGTAAGCTACTTGCTTAACAGCCACATCAACAGACGAAGTAAACGAATTTGTTTATTGATTTAGAATTGACCGTCCATTTATAAAAACGGTCAAAAAGAATACTAGTGTCTATTGACAGAGTTAAGGCTCATATATGTTATGTTGCAGACGACAACAAGACAAAGAATAGCTTTATTAAAAGACCAGCGATTGACACAAAAACAAAGATTTTACCTAGCTTGGTGTAATACTCGCGTGCTTTTTTTAAACCTACATCTTTATCCTTGGCTCTCCAATAATATATTTTGGCTAAACCATAATCATTTTTTAATAATCTTTCTGTCGGTGCAAACCAAATATACAATCCGGCAATTCCAAAACCTAAAAGAGCGAGATAATCCATGAGATTTCCAATGCCAACATAACGCATTACTAATGGGCGTAAAATGCTTGGCTAAACTTAGCGACGAAGGAGCGCAAGCCAAGCGTTTTACGTCCTTTTGAGTAAATTGTTATATACCGTTATTTAGTTTTCGGACATGGTTTTTCTGATCCAATCACTATAAGTAGAAATTCTGACCTGGTAAGACTTTTTTCCGTAATGACCAGCCGCAAACTCTTCTAAATTTCCCTCAATATAGTCCCAGCTAAACAAGGCAACTAAATAGTTTTTTCCTTCAACGGCCATAATCAAAGGGCCACCGCTATCACCGGAACCGTCAATCCCTTCAAGGTCAAGAGCTTTTTCACCGGAGTCAAAAGTGATTGATAACCAATTAGTATGGGCTTCTTCAATTCTATTTTGCAGAAGTCTAAATTTTCCCTGAGTTCCTTGAATAGAACCAGTTATACCATTTCCCGTTGTCCCTCTGCCATACCCTGTTATTACTTGGTTGAGCTCTTTGTTTTCAGAATATATGTCAATGGGGGCGCTATCTGGTAAGTCAGAACTTAACTTTACTAAAGCAATATCGTGGGCAGTCATCATAAAGTCCATTAAATCAGAAGCGTCCCCACTTAACATGCTCTCAGGAATATCCGTTATACCGGGATGGATGATTACCTTTTCAACTTCAACTTCGTATTCGCCGATTTGTAGTGTTTTATCAATAATATTTGGTGGTAAAAGGTGTGCTACCGTCACGACCCAATTAGGAGCTATCAAAGCACCATGCCCGCCATCTGGCATATCGACGAAAAACGATGGTGTTTTTTCTAATTCATACTTGCTAGCTTGAACATCATGGCGAACGACTATCGCCAAACTATCGAAGGAAAATATTAGTATGCAGGCTAAGTATATATATTGAATGACTTTCATTTAATTTCCCTATTTATGTTTTTATTAGACTTGCGAAGAAGTTTATTCTTTGAGGTATATCGCCAAGCTCACCTGCAGTTTTAGCGTTGAGCAATTGTGTAAAATTGAGCTACGCGACATACACAATTGAGCGTAGCAAAAAATGTCAGGTGCAGCCTTTTGATAAGTGCTTTCACCACCATTTGGGATACTCTTTAAATGTATTAGCCAGCCCCTTCTTGACCCGTGGAGCCAACAACAATATGGAGTTGATATTTGCTGCGCTTGACGACATGCGCTCATCTCTAGGATTTATTTCTAATTCTGTGGATGCATCCGACCCACGTACTGCAAATAAGACATAATCACTCATATCTCTAAGTGTTGCTTCTTGAATCTGACTTAATTCTTTCTCAAACCGATCAAGTTCATCCGTTTCAATCCAGACATGAGGATAGTTAAATTTCATGCTTTGGGAAAGAGGGTTGTCATCCGGTTTGGTTTTAAGTTCTATTTCAATAGAAAATGCAATAGAACTAGTTCGCCCCTCAATCTCTAGTGGCTCAAGAGACAGCCTGAATCCATCATTTGTATATTCGATAGCACTCATATTTTTTAGCACTAAACGCCTGAATAATGTGTGAGCTAGTTTGGCAGTTTTATTGCGCTGTTTGCAACTAAAAATGACAAACTAAAGAGAATCACTATTTATTCTCTTATGTGGACTCCCATTTATCAACAACTATTTTAACTAAATATATTCGCTTTCTTATGTACGAGTTCTAAATGAGGCGCTACCTCGACTCCAAGATAATTTCGCGTGTTAGAGCACTCTTCTTGTTAACGAGCTTTTCGCTCTTGTGACTATACTGTGTCATCTAACATGTTATTAATTCAGCTAAAAATGATGATTGATTTTTTATAATAAAACAGCTTTATATTCTGTTTTATTATTGATTAAAGAAAAAGCGGTTCTAACCGTTTTATTGGCTAATGCGACAGCTGCACACTTTTTCCCTCGTCGTTCTATTAACGCTTTCAGCCAGCGTTCTTTACTTGTTTTTGGCTCTCGTTTAATAACTTGTTGGATCACAGCCATTGCACCTGTAATGAGTAAACTACGTAATGTTGTATTTCGACGTCGACTTATTTTACCTAAACTTACTTTACCACCTGAGCTATGTTGAGTCGGTGTCAAACCGATACAAGCAGCGGCATCTTTGCCTGCTTTAAACCTGGCTAATTCACCCGACGACAAATTAATAAAAAGATGAATAGCATTTAAGATCCCAACCCCTTCTAGTCGCATTAATTTTTTACAGCTTGGTGTTTCGTCAATCCATTTAGCCAATGCTAAATCATAGGCAGCAATTGCTTCAGTTAACGTTAAATATAAATCCAATGATACTTTAAGCATTTTTCTAAATGCATCACAAAACCCATTTTCGGCATTTTCTAATGCATCTTGAATAGTACCGACAAACTGACATATTGAGCGACCACTGCTTATATTAAATTCACGTAGTAAACCAGAGAGTTGATTTTTAAGCGCTACTTTTTGTTTAACACTGTGCTCTCTCAATTTAAGCATTGATTGCGCTTGCTGTTCATTAATTGATTTTGCAGTAATAAAGTGAACATCTGGTAACAACGATGCTTGTAAAACAGCCAAAGCATCATTTTTATCTGTTTTTTGACTTTGACGAACAGACATGACTAATCGTGCAGATATTAATAAGGAATTATGACCAAGTGAAGTTGCAAATTGATGCCAATAATTGGCACTCGCACAGGCTTCAAAAATAATCGTTGAAGGACTAAGCGACGCCAAGTACTCACTAAATTGTTGCAGTGTCATCTCATTATTTGAGTGCACTTTATTATTTGTAGAACTACAAACTTGTATTAATTTATGAGCTAAATCGACACCTATTCTTAACTTATTCATACTTGAACTCCGAAAATAATTTCTACTTCAGTGTAGAGGTTGGGAGTCCAATTATCTTGTTAAGTGTTCATTTATTGGTCTTTACTTTATTTTGTAACTTTGTTTTTTCTTTTGATTTAGCTTCAGTCACTCGAAAAGAAGAGTAATTAGATTCTGCTATTACATCGCCCACATTATCTCTTGCTTTAACTTTGAATTGATAAGAATTATTTATTGTAACCGTTACATCGTATTCTGTTTTTTGCTCAATAGTTCTATGATCAATGCTTGGTATACTCCACTTTCCAGAGTCTAAAACTTCAAGCGATATTACGTAGTCTTTTGCTCCGTCGACTTCTTCCCAGTCAATATAAACCTTACCATTAGTGGAAGTTACTTTACTTGTATCGACTGGCTTTATGATATTAATATCTGGTGTTGAGAATAATTTTTTGAATTTTGGAAAATAAATACTCTGGCTGAAGCCCCAATATAAGCCACTTACCACCAACATAATTAATACTCCAGTTTTAGACTCTGGTGAAACAGATTTAATCCAGGATAATATAGAACGCAACTTTCCAATTTCTTTTGGTTGCTCTTGTAAACCGTTTAAGGCTTTAGTCATTAGAGAAGTTAAACGAAATTCATCTTTTAATAACTTCCATGTTTCCAATGATGTAACACTATTTAAAAACAAAATTTCTGGTTCGAAGATTAATTCGTTTAGAAATACCAGCTCTTCCTTGCCAAGATTGTCGATATAACTTTCATTCAACAGTATTGATATAGCTATAGCATACTCAAATAAATTACACGTACCCAAAAACTTTTTATCAACTGAATTACTATTAACAAGGCTTTGTGGAATCCTATAGAAGACCCCCTGCCTATCTAATAAAATATGACTTTTATCTAACTGATGATTATGATTTTTATCGATAACTTTATTAACAATACTTTGGGTAGGCTCTAAATGCCTAGTGATAATTTCGACAGCTTTACTATCTGATATCCACTGATCATCTCCACCAAAAATCGTAGTTTTTACACATGGATATACTTTAGGTGATGATATTGGCTCATAACCAGTTATATTACCAGAAAGAACTAAACCACAAATATGCCTAACGAGTTCATAAGGATGCTTATGAGACGAGATATTCTGTAAATCGAATATTTCATCTATATTTGATTCAACAACAGTAGATAAATCAAAAGTTATTACTACTAAATCCTCACCAAAAAGTCGTATATTTGCGTTTAATCTTGCCCCTTCAGCATTTTCATAAGGAAATCTACGGCCTTTAAATCCAGTATTTTTTTTTATTTTGTTTAGAGCATTGTGGAATACATTTGTTGGATCTAGTACGGTCGGACAAAAATCATAAGATGAAAGCCCACCAATGCCCTTAATAAAGGAGTGACCAGTTCTCACATTGAAGAGTTTATTTGATTTTTTATATGTTTGTGTGGATTCTGGAAGCTTTACTGTGACTTTCCAAGAGAAGATACTTTTGTAAGACATTATATAGCCTCAAATTGGGTCGAGAGTGCGGGACTCGAACCCGCGTTCACTACATTGTAATGAAAGCCTCCTCGGCACTCCCGTAGAAGCATTTGATTTTACAGGCGATATAGAAAAAACTCAATAAATATATAGAACCGTCCTTGAACACTTAACGAGGCTGTAGAATAACTCGTTTTTAATTTATTTTTATTGATGCATTAACCATAGCCGAGTTCCTATTTTGATTCAATCGGTTACTTCGATTTTACGTAAAATATAAAAAGAGGATTT
>NZ_JACJEE010000054.1:0-16153 GCF_014163915.1 Pseudoalteromonas sp. SR41-8 | reverse complement strand
AACTAGCAAACTAGCAAACTAGCTTCTAATTTCCCGGGCCACATTCCATACATTGATTAATGATGTCTGGGCCAAATTTAAGCTTGGCGTTTAAATCACGCAGTGCGGTACGTAGGCCTTCTTCTATCACTGGGTGATAAAATGGCATGTCGAGCATTTGTGGTACAGTCATTTTGTTTTGTACAGCCCATGCCAGTAGGTGGGCGATATGCTCAGCTTGCGGGCCAATAAACTCAGCACCTAAAAATAAGCCTGTGCCTTGCTCTGCGTATAAACGCATATGACCTTTATTTTTCAGCATCACGCGGCTGCGGCCTTGGTTTTCAAAGCTGACTTCACCAACTTCAAAACAACCACACTCACCATAACGAGCCGTTATTTGTTTGTACGTTTCACCGACCATGGCAATTTGTGGATCGCTGAAAACGGCTGCAATTGGCGCTCGGCGCAGGCCAATACGTACATCAGGAAAACGGCCTGCATTTTGCCCTGCTATTGTTCCTTGGTCGCTCGCTTCGTGCAGCAGTGGGATCATGTTACTGGCGTCTCCGGCGATAAATATATTGGAGTCGCCACATTGCATTGTGTGTTTATCAGCGATTGGTACGCCACGTTCATCAAGCTCAATGCCGGTGTTTTCAAGACCGAGTTTGTCGGTGTTTGGTACGCGGCCCGTCGCGGCAAGTACGTAATCAAATTGCTCGGTTTGTTTGTTGCCGTTTTTGTCTACATAGGTAAGCTGCGCTTTATCGCCTACTTGTTTCATATCGGATACGTTTGAATCGGTATCGACAAAAAACTCTTCAGCAAATACGGTATTTGCGTAGTCTTTTATAACTGGGTCGGTAATTGGGCCAATCGCGCCACCCACACCAAATAGTTTTACCTTAACACCTAAGCGATGCAACGCTTGGCCAATTTCGAGGCCAATAACACCAGGGCCAAATACAGCAACTGACTCTGGCAAGTTTTGCCAATCGAAAACGTCATCGTTAATTATCAGTCTGTCGCCAAAGTTATTAAATACGCTAGGGTAAGCAGGGCGAGAGCCGGTGGCAATTACAAAGCGCTTAGCGGTAATAATTGTATGGTCGTCAATCTGTACGCGATTGGCATCTAAAAATTTTGCGTAGCCTACTATTTTATCATCAGTGGGTAGCTCATCTACGGCTTCTACTACAAAGCCTACGAAGCGGTCACGCTCATTGCGCACACGTGCCATTACTTCAACACCGTTTATGGTTGGTTTTGAGCTGTGTACACCAAAGGCTGGCGCGGCTTCAATTGCATGGGCGGCTTCTGCGGCGGCAATAAGTAATTTACTTGGCATACAACCAACACGCGCACAGGTTGTACCGTATGGGCCTGCTTCAATCATTAATACGTTAGGCGTGTGTTGTTTTGCATTGCGGTAAGCGCTTAAACCTGCGGTGCCAGCACCTATTACAACAACGTCTGTGTTTAGTTCTTTCATGGTGATGTCCTCATACCAATTTTATTAAAAAACTGGTTTTAAATTAGTTAATAAAATAGGTATATGCATACCCAAACTACCTCAAGATACAGAATTCAGCGTGTCACAGGGGCTTGTATTAAAACGTTAATTTGCAAAAATGAGTAAGTAACAACTATGAGAGTAAGTTCCTGTGACACGCCCGTTGGGTTGGTTTAAAAGCGATTTATACTGCGTTATTGATTTTAACAATAGAACCACTACTACTTGTAATCAATACCTTGCCTAAATCGCTTTTAACTCCACCTGATGTTCGCATCTTGAAATAGTTTGGGTATGGATAGGGGCATTACTGCCCCTTATTATTTACTTAAGGTATTTACTTAATTAAGCAAAGTATTTTTCTAAATCGTCAGAGCCACCAATGTGCTTACCGCCGATAAATACTTGTGGTACGGTCTCACGGCCTGAAATAGCTTTTAGGCTAGTCAGTGATGCGCCAGCACCCATAGTGATTTCTTCGTATACTAGGCCTTTCTCTGTTAATAATGCTTTCGCTTTTTTACAGAAAGGGCAGCCAGGTTTAGTGAAAATGCTCACCGGCTCTGGTTTAACTTGTTTCGGGTTGATGTAATCAAGCATAGTGTCTGCATCTGATACTTCAAACGGGTCGCCAGGTAAATCTGGTTCGATGAACATTTTTTCAATTACGCCATCTTTAACCAGCATAGAGTATCTCCAGCTGCGTTTGCCAAAACCTAAATCGTTTTTATCAACTAACATGCCCATGCCGTCAGTGAATTCGCCGTTACCGTCTGGTAATAAGGTAATGTTTTGTGCTTCTTGATGCTCAGCCCATGCATTCATTACAAAGGTATCGTTTACTGATAAACACACAATGTCGTCAACGCCGTTTTGTTTAAGTACACCAGCTAATTCGTTGTAGCGTGGTAAGTGAGTTGATGAACAGGTTGGTGTAAATGCACCGGGTAGTGAAAACACAACCACTGTTTTACCTTTAAAAATGTCATCGGTAGTTACTGATTTCCATTCGTCATTTTGACGTGTTGCAAATGTAACCTGTGGAATTGTTTGACCTTCAATATTCTTTAACATGTTTTTTAGTTCCTCTTGATTTGTTGATAGCCATTATGTCGTGAAAGTTATAATAGCTCCAATCGTTTGTTTATATTAGTATGATAGGTATTACCGATTAATTGTGAGTTTGCAGTGAATTTAAAAGATCTTGAATACGTAAAAGCGATTGCGCACTTTAAGCATTTTCGTAAAGCCGCCGATGCATGTTTTGTCAGTCAACCCACCCTCAGTGGACAGGTTAAAAAACTTGAACAAGAGCTTGGTGTTACTTTATTTGACCGCTCTACTAAGCAGGTTACTTTAACGGCTCAAGGTGAACGTTTGTTGACACAGATCAAAGTGATCTTAGAGCAAACCCAAATATTAAAAGAGCTAGCAGCAACGTCATCGTCGCCACTACAAGGTAAAGTAAGAATAGGTATTATTCCAACGATTGCACCGTATTTATTACCCACCTTACTCACCTCGATGAAAGAAGCGTTTGCTGATAGCCAATTTGCTTTTGTTGAGATGCAAACCGCGACTATATTAAGCGCACTGGATAACGGTGAGTTAGATATAGCTATATTAGCAGATGTGCCTGAACTTAAACTTTATCATACAGTTAAATTGTATAAAGAAGACTTTTTGGTCGCTATGTCAGCGCAAAATAGTTTAGCAAAACGCAGTAAAATAGCGTTAGATGAGCTACAAGAGTGCAGTTTATTGATGCTCAGCGATGGTCATTGTTTTAAAGATCAAGCCCAGCAATTTTGTTTTGCCGCTGGGGTTGATGTGTCCAATGAGTACCGAGGTAATAGCTTAGAAACCTTATTAGCATTGGTGGCTATGGATGATGGGGTAACCTTTGTGCCTAAGCTTGCGTGCACAGAGCGTGCAGGTATTAGCTACTTGCCAATCTTCCCAACTCAACAGCGAAGTGTGGTGTTGGCCTGTCGTAAACATTACCCGCATTTAGCGGGCATTGAATTACTTGCTAATTGGCTTATTGAGCACCCAAGCTTACACCAACAATTGACTAAGGCTCTAAATTAGTCAGTTCTACTACATCATTTATTTGAATATTAGGCAGTGGTTGTTGGTCAATACTGACGGCAACCGCACTTTGTTGATATACCTGCTCAACTTGTATTTGATTGAGCGTGGTGATCAGGTGTGGCATTTTATTTCCCGCAGCATCCGTTAAATAGTTATGATGTGCAATATTTAAACGTTGGCCTTTTTCAATACCATGGGCTTTGCCTAAATTAATAATTAGCTTATTGTTTTCTATATGTAGTATTTTACCTTGGGTTTCAAGGCAAGCCATTGCGGCTTGTAAGTCGTAACTAACGGTTTGGTTTATGTCAGCTATATTTTGGCCGTAATCTGAATTCCAAAATTTATCACTAAACACGTCAATAATTGCAGTTTTTTCAAATGGCCAGATAGCTTGACTGCGATAACTTTTTTGCCACATTCGCTCGTAAGTGGTGCCATCAAATAAGGCAAAATCTATTTTATATGAACGTTGGTAGGTTTCGTCCTGCCAAAAAGCATAACTGTTATTGAGTTTATCGCCATTTGAGATATCAACAATTTGACTTAACAATACATACTGAGAATTACTGCGGCTCGATATTTCTTCTAATAGGGCATTACTGTAATCGTATTGTTGATTAAAAAATTCGCCAACGCGGATCGGAAAGTTAAAATAGGCAGTTGGTTTAGCATTCATAGCTGATTGATTTAACGTTTTGTAGAGTGCTTCGCTGGTGGCTTTGTTAATGTCAAATATTTGACCCATCTTCGCTTGTTCGCGATTATTTAATTGTGTTTGGGTGATCGCAACAAATTTAGTAAATTGGTTCGCAGGGCAGTGTTCTTGTTGAGGGAAGATATCTAAGCGCAAAGTAATTGCAAATTGATCGGCTTTACGATCTTCGCTGATCATCTCTATTTTTTGAATTTCGCCATGGCTGTTTATTTTTAGCTGATCTTGAGTTAACACCCCATCTACTAAGGTTTGCATTGAGCTGACGCGTGCCCCTGAGAACACTAAAGCTTGGGTGATAGCATCTTTTATTGCCGCCGATTTTGCCGCACTTATATCATCATTTTTAATGCTTGCATGGCCGGTTGATTCATACCATTGAGCAACTGTATGGGAGGAAAATAGGCTAATACTCAGCCAACTGCTGGCGATTACTACCATTGATAAAATTCGCTTCATTACCCTGACCCCATGAATATACATTTGCTATTAACAGTGACAGAGCAAGGACTGTACCAATTGTTTTGTAAGGTTGCTTTAAAACCGTCATAGCAGTTAATTATGGCATTGATCGTGCATTGAGTTAGTTATTAATGTCTCTTTTAAAGCGTGAGAAAAGCCATGCGTATTGTGATTTCAATTTGTATATTAGCAAGCTTAGGTCTAGCTGGCTGTAGCAGTATTTTTGATAAACATGTGGAATATAAGTATATTGAGCCAGATAACTACCCAATTCTAAAAGCCGTGGGTTATGCGCCGATCAGTGCGCAACCGGGTGATAACCAATCACAACGCTCATTAATGGCGATTAAAGCATCAAAACTAGAAGCGTATCGTGAGCTTGCAGAGCAAGTATATGGGCAAAAAATTACCGCAGGTACCACAGTGCAAGGCAGTATTGCACAAAACGATCACTTGCAAGGGCAAGTACAAGGGATTATTAAAGGCGCACAAGTAATTAAAACCTATGCCGTAGGTGATACCTATGCCACTGAGTTACAACTTGATATGAAGCGGGTGCATGATTTATACATAGGTGAAATTAAACCACGCGAAGTTAAAAAAG
This sequence comes from Pseudoalteromonas sp. SR41-8, assembly GCF_014163915.1. Lineage (NCBI taxonomy): Bacteria > Pseudomonadati > Pseudomonadota > Gammaproteobacteria > Alteromonadales > Pseudoalteromonadaceae > Pseudoalteromonas > Pseudoalteromonas sp. SR41-8. The sequence goes on along the minus strand of NZ_JACJEE010000054.1, from coordinate 10,783 downwards.
TAACTTATTACTAAAACGCTTGATCTAATAAATTCGTTGTTATTTACGTTAGTAACTAACAAAATACACGCTAAAATATCTCACAGTGAATACTTCAGTGCTATGCTTTATTAAATGTTTTTATTTAATAAATCGTGTGGCATGCAAAAAAACAACTCGGTTTTTATTAATATACTTATGGTCGCGTCGGTGAGCGTTTTACACTTTGGCTGCGTGCTTTTGCGAAAGTTTAGTAACTGCCCGTTACTGCATTTTGCGCTATTTTTTTATGTTAGTTACCAGTGTGGTTTTTGCCGATCGTCTACCCAGCCAATTTAATGTTTTTTAAAAAAATTTGTTGGGCCAATGAGCATAGCGGTAGCACGTAATTAGCAAACGATGTTGGTTCAGTCACAGAATCAAACTGGCAATAAAAGTATCTAGCGAAAGGTAGCTATAAATGCAGGGTAAATCAATTAATCAGAAGTAGGCACAGGTGAAGTTCAAAGAAGGGGTTATGCTTTTAAGTTATGGACGATTTTACTGTTACCGTGAACAACACTACCACCTTGGTCATATGTTGTAGAGGTTGGCACACCAATTAAAATGTCTTTTAATTGTTTGACGGTTAATTGTGCATGGTGGGCTGCATGAGCATTAACATCATTTTTCTTTTTACATGACTCTAATAATTTACGCACATCACTAATTAAGTTTGTCACTTCGTCAGATTCAACGTCATTATTTGCAAGTAAGGTTTTGAGCTCTTTGTCTAAAGTTTGAATTTGACTCAAAAAGGCGAGTTTTTGTTTCGCGACATCTTTTAGACCCTCACCACGACGGGAAGCTATAGCGGTTAATTCATCTTCTAAGATATCAGCAAGGGATGTTAAGCAATTTAGCTGCATAACAAGTTTAGAACTGATCAGACTGTTGTGATCAGCCATACACATCAAACTCAAATGCAGCGATATTTTTTGCTAACTTTTCAGCATCAATCTGATATTTACCTTCAGTAATTGCTTTTTTTAGCTCAGCCACTTTGTTGCTATCAAAACCTGAAGACTGCTGTGCTTTGTCTTGCAAAGATTTTAACTGTTGCGCTTGTGGTGTTAAGCTTACTGAATCAGCAGTCGCTTTTGGCGTAGTTGCTTGCGCAGTATTAGCATTATTGTTTTGTAAATCAACTTTTTGCTGTTTTGCATTGGTCAACACATTAGCCTGTTGCTGACCTTTATTTACTTGGCTTACCATGATTTCAACCTATACATTATCCAACACATGCCTTGTTATCGGCAACCATGCTAGAAACTTTAGCATAAATACGAAAGTTTAAATAATTACCTGCACAGACTCAACACCGTCAACACGGGCATTTAAAACTTTCCCTGATTTTGCATTTTTAACTTTTACTTGCTCCCCTAAAGTACCATCTTCTAGGGCTAAACCGGAAGTTTTTATTTTCAATCCTCGAATTATTGCGAAAATAGTGACATTATCCCCTTTGCAGACCATACAGATTTGATTTAAAGCAACAGGGTAACCACTGCGGATATTGCGTTTGCTGCGGCTACCAATCAACAGTTCTTCATCTTGTAAGTACTGTGCTCTTACGAAATGTTTTGGTTTCATAATCAAACGTAAATGATGGGGTTCGATAACTTCACCCCGACTTAAATTTTCAGTGGCTATAATCACAGGGGATAGTTCAATCATACGTACATGAACATATTGACTCCAACCATTTAGGTCATCACATTTTATTTGTACGGTTATTTGGCGATTAAATGGCGGCTCAGTAGGAATATTAAATGCAAGGTCGCTGTTGCAGCCACGATCTGGGATCCGGCTATCCAATGTTAAGGCGTTGAGTTCCTTATCATCGGCAGTATTAGGGTCTAGTTGATCATAGACATGAGATACAGCAAGTTCTTGCAATTGTTCTTTGCTATATGTTTGCGCATACAGTGGAGTTACTAGGCATAAGCTAGCAAGAAAATAAAAAACACTGTATCTTCGGCTTTTTTTTAACAAACTCATAATGTTTCGACTATGCTTATGGTTGAAAACAGGGTATAAATATTTAGCGTCAATAAACAGACGCTCCCGTGTAGTTATGTAGCTTTACAGAAAGAAAGCAATTATTGTTCCGTTCTTATTCGCTTTCTTCAGGAGATTGAAATGGCAGGCATTTTAGACTCAGTTAACCAACGCACTCAATTGGTTGGGCAAAACCGTCTTGAATTATTATTATTCAAGCTAAGAGGGCGGCAGCGCTTTGGCATCAATGTGTTTAAAGTGAGAGAAGTACTGCAATGCCCTCCTTTGACAAACATGCCAAAGTCAAATGCGTATATAAGAGGTGTCGCACATATACGCGGGCAAACTATTTCTGTTATCGATTTATCGATGGCCGTGGGTGGTCCTGCGATCGAAAATATTAAAGATAGTTTTATAATCATTGCTGAATATAACCGTTCCGTACAAGGGTTTTTGGTTGGTGGCGTTGAGCGAATTGTTAATATGAATTGGGAAAAAATAATGCCGCCACCGTCAGGAGCTGGCAGATATTCATATTTAACTGCAGTGACAGAAATTGAAAACGAGTTAGTCGAAATTCTTGATGTAGAAAAAATATTAAACGAAATTTGCCCGGTGAATACCGAAGTCAGTGCTGCAATAGCTAATGATGGTGAAATTCAAAAAGACTTAGGTGAGCGCATTGTGTTTATTGCCGATGACTCTGCCGTTGCTCGTAATCAAGTCAAACGTGCATTAGAGCCGTTAGGCGTGCAAACAGAGCTGGCTAAAAATGGTAAAGAAGCATTAATACGCCTTCGTGAGATTGCTGCACTTGATTGTAAGCATGATATTACCGAGCGAGTAGGATTGTTGATTTCTGATGTTGAAATGCCAGAAATGGATGGTTATACCCTAACCGCTGAAATAAAAGCAGATCCAAAGTTAGCCCCCTTACATGTTATTTTACATACATCGCTCAGTGGTGTATTCAATCAAGCGATGATTGAAAAAGTGGGTGCTGATGACTTTATAGCTAAGTTCAATCCGGATGAGTTAGCTACAGCAGTGAAAAAATGGGTTCATTGTGACTAATTTGAAAAGGCGGTGTTACTTTGGAAAATAAGCATTTACAGCAAAGCGAGTACGATCAGTTTCGCTCTTTTTTAGAGCAACAATGTGGCATTGTTCTGGGAGATAATAAGCTTTATTTAGTCAAAAGCAGGCTTGCTCCGCTAATGGTTCGTTTTAATGTTGAATCATTGTCACAATTGGTTAGTAAAACACTGAGTCCGCATGAGCGGCAGTTACGTGCCGCAGTCGTTGATGCTATGACGACCAATGAAACTTTATGGTTTCGGGATCAATACCCGTTTGAACTATTGCAAAGTAAGTTATTTCCGGAACATAAAGAGTTACGTCGTCCGTTGAAAATTTGGTCTGCGGCAAGTTCATCGGGACAAGAGCCATATTCTATTGCTATGTCGGTTGCTGAGTTTCAAGCTAAACAGCCGGGTGTATTAAAAATGGGCGCGCAGATAATCGGCACTGATATTTCTAATACTATGTTAGATATGTGTAAGCATGCAGAATATGACTCCCTTGCTCTAGCTAGAGGGCTGTCGGTAGAGCGCAGGAAAAAGTTCTTTAAAGATAGTGGCAACGGCATGGCGCAAGTAAACGACTCAATAAAAAAATTAGTGAGTTTTAGACATCTTAACTTATTAGATTCATACGCGCTAATGGGCAAGTTTGATATTATTTTTTGCCGCAACGTGCTGATTTATTTCGCACCAGAGGTTAAAGCCAAAATTATTGCTCAGTTTGCTCAAGCACTAAATCCTAAAGGGTATTTATTTTTAGGCGCATCAGAGTCTATGTCAGGGTTAAGTGACGAATTTGACATGGTACGCTGTAATCCAGGTATTATTTATCAAAAGAAATAGCTTACCAGCGTATTTAACGCGCTAAAACACAAGTTACTCAAATCTCATCGGTGGTAAAACCGAATCTTGAATACTATAAAACGATGTGGCTCCACATCGTTTTTCTTTTTAAATCAAATGATTAAACGAACCATAAAACATCAACCTAATTGGCTCAACTTTTGCATTAATCATCTTAAGTCAATTTTTTGGAGATGGTTATGGCTATCAGTTTTGATAAAGCATTTGGGGTTCATCCTCATGCAATGTTGATCCGTTCGCAACGTGCTGAGTTATTAGCAACCAATATCGCTAATGCTGATACGCCGGGCTATAAAGCGAAAGACATCGACTTTGCCTCAGCATTGAAAGCGGCAAAAAGCCACCAACAAGGCGGCAATAACATGGTAACAACTAACCCAAACCACATTGCCGGTGGCAGTCGTTATGTTGGTAATAGTGAAATGTTTCGCTCGCCAAATCAAGCAGATACAGGTGATGGTAACTCGGTTGATATACAAGTGGAACGAAACTTGTATACAAAGAACTCATTAGAGTATCAGGCAAGCCTGCAATTTATGAGTAGTAAAATTAAAGGCCTTAAAAAAGCCCTCGGTAGTCAAGGAGCCTAAGCATGAGTTTATATAACGTTTTTGATATTTCAGGTAGTGGTATGAGTGCGCAAAATGTGCGTTTGAACACAACCGCGAGTAATATTTCAAATGCTAATAGCATTAGCTCAAGCCAAGACAAAACTTACCGGGCGCGCCACCCTGTTTTTGCAGCTGAACTGATGAAAGCATCAGAATCAAGCGGTAATGTTCAGGGGTCGTCTGTTGGCGTTAAAGTGTTAGGTATTGTAGAGAGTAATAAACCATTACAAATTGAATATAACCCTAATCATCCTAGTGCGGATGAAAACGGTTATATCTACAAACCTAACGTTAATGTCGTTGAAGAAATGGCTAATATGATTTCTGCCTCACGCTCTTATCAAACCAATGTGCAAGTTGCTGATGCAGCGAAGCAAATGTTAAGTAAAACACTGTTGCTTGGGCAGCGGTAATTGAGGAAAGATTATGAGTAACGATATCAGCAGCACATCGTCAACTTATTTAGATTCGATTAAGTGGCAAGATAAACAGGTTAGCAGTGATAAGAAAAGTGATGCGTTAACCCAAGAAGATTTCTTCTCATTGTTAACACAGCAACTGTCGTTTCAAGATCCCAGCAAACCAGCTGACAATGATCAAATGATCGCGCAGATGACAAGTTTCACCATGGCTGAAGGTATCTCAAACCTTAATAGTAATTTTCAGTCATTAGCCGCATCGATGACATCTAACTCAGCACTACAAGCATCGACTTTAGTGGGTAAACAAGCATTACTAGAGTCTAATACATTAGACCTAAACGATGTTGGTAGCGCTAAAGGAACCGTGGTTGCAGAAGAGCCTGTAGAAAACTTATTTCTACGAATTGAAGATTCATCTGGTCAGTTGGTGCGTAGTATTGATTTAGGTGCGCAATCAGCGGGCGCTGTCCGTTTCGAGTGGGACGGCATGAATGATAATAAAGAACGTTTACCACCAGGTGAATATAAAATTAAAGCTGAAGGGCAGTTAAATGGTGAGTACACGGCTTTACCTATAGCTACTTTTAAGAATATCGAGAGTGTTAATATTAATGGTGCAAACGGCATTATTATAAACACTAAAGAAGGTGCGGTTAGGCTAGCTGACGTTGCAGAAATCGCGTAAAAATTTTAATTATTAGTTAGCCACAGGCTAAACATTGACAGATTAGAGGTGAATTATGAGCTTCAATATTGCATTAACTGGCATTGCTGCCGCACAAAAAGACTTAGATGTAACAGCAAATAATATTGCTAACGTAAATACGGTAGGCTTTAAAGAGTCACGTGCTGAATTTGCTGATGTATACGCATCTTCGGTATTTAGTTCAGGCAAGACAAAAAATGGTGATGGTGTACAGACAACGATGGTGGCACAACAGTTTCACCAAGGTTCACTAAAGTTCACTCAAAACTCATTAGATTTAGCTATCACAGGTGAAGGTTACTTTGCCATGAGCCAAGATTTAGGGGCACAAGATTTTACTTATTCGCGTGCAGGCGCATTTAAACTTAATAAAGATAACTTTATTGTTGATGCTAAAGGCAATTACTTGCAGGGTTTTCCTGTTGATGAAGCTACAGGTGATACAACATCGGTAAGTTTAAGCACGTCATCAGCGTTACAGATCCCTGATTCATCAGGATCACCGCGAGCTACGACGAATGTTTACTCGTCGTTTAACTTAGACTCGCGTGCAACCTCGCCGTCAATAACTACTTTTGATCCTACAACGAGCGCATCATATAATAGCTCAACATCAACAACAGTATACGACTCGTTAGGTGAGCCGCATGTTTTACAGTTTTTCTTTGTTAAAACAAATTCTACAGTAACGGGTAATGATAATGAGTGGCAAACTTATGCGACCTTAGATGAAAAGCCATTTAGCCCTGCAGGTGTTGAAGAGACTGCTCCTCCTTACACACCATTATCAACCTTTCAGTTTGATTCTAGTGGTAAGCCATTAAACACAGATGGTGTCGCGAATACAGATAACACATTCAATCCATTAGCAATTCCAAGCGGTGCTGGTGCGGCAGTAGGGCTATCTGATTTATTAACAAATGGTGCCAGCTTCCCTGAAAATGTTACTGTTAATTGGCGCGATGAAGCGGCCACCGATAATAAAGTCCCGACTCAATATGCTAGTCGTTTTGAAGTTAAAGCACTTGAGCAAGATGGTGCTACTGTTGGACGTTTAGCCGGTATTGATATTGGTAGTGATGGTAAGATTGTCGCTTCATACAGTAATGGAGATACCTCATTCTTAGGACAAGTAGCGATGGTGCGCTTTTCTAACTCACAAGGCTTACAACAAGCTGGTGATACAGGTTGGAAAAAAAGTTTGACGTCTGGTGAGCCAATCGCTGGCGAACCAGGTTCTGGTACTTTAGGTTCCATTAACTCTACAGCGCTTGAGCAATCAAACGTGAATTTAACGAATGAACTCGTAGATTTGATCAGTGCACAGCGTAACTTCCAAGCAAACTCACGTGCGCTTGAAGTGAATTCAACACTACAGCAAGCTATTTTGCAGATCCGCTAATCTCGTTCTAATATTTTTTATAATCCGACACCTAGGCTGCTATTTATTAGCAGCCTTTTTTATTTGCGATTGATTATTTTTTGTAACTTATCACGTCAGTTTATTGTGGCACTTATCTTGCATTTGTCATGTTATAGATTTTTAACGTGAGTCGATGTTATGGACAAGATGGTCTACATTGCAGCGTCTGGAGCTAAGCAAAGTTTGCGGGGCCTAGAGCTTAAAGCAAATAATTTAGCAAATGCCAATACCACAGGTTTTAAAGCTGACTTCGCACAAGCGCGTTCGATGCAAGCTTTTGGCGAAGGCCTGCCGACACGTGTATTTACCATGCAAGAGCGGCCTGGTTCCAATATGACTTCCGGCGGTATTGTTGAGACTGGACGTGATCTAGATATTGCTATGAGCGATAAAGGATGGCTTACGGTGCAAGATGCTTCAGGTAATGAGGCATATACAAAAGTCGGTACGTTGAATATCACTCCTGACGGCGCTTTGATCACCAGTCACGGGCGTCAAGTTATTGGCGAAGGTGGACCAATTATTTTGCCATTGCCAGTGGAGAAAATTGAATTTAGTGAAGATGGCTCTATCCAAGTTCGCCCGCAAGGAGCTCCAGCTAACTTTTTAGAAGTTGTTGATCGTTTGAAGGTGATCAAGGCAAATAATTCAGAGCTTGAAAAAGGTAATGATGGCTTATTTCGGCCAAAGCCTGAATTACTGGATAATGATATATGTGGATTTTGTGACATCTCTAATGATGTGAAAGTGATGAGTGGCACTTTGGAAATGTCAAATGTGAATCCGGTACATGAGATGGTGGATATGATAAGCCATCAACGCCAATTTGAATTACAAGTTAAGTTAATGAAAACGGCTGAAGAAATTGACGAACGTCAAACTCAATTGCTGCGTATTGTTTAACTTTATTGAGAGGACATTAATATGAATCCTGCATTGTGGATAAGTAAAACGGGGCTTGATGCTCAACAAACCGATATTTCGGTTATCTCAAATAATTTAGCCAATGCCAGTACTGTTGGTTATAAGAAAAGTCGTGCTGTATTTGAAGATTTGCTTTATCAAAATATTAATCAGCCAGGGGGGCGTTCATCACAAGATACAGAGATGCCTTCTGGTCTGATGCTTGGTGCTGGTACCAAAGTAGTTGCTAATCAGAAGAACTTTTCTCAAGGTAACATGTTAACCACTGAAAACTCATTGGATTGGATGATATCAGGGCCAGGTTTTTTTGAAGTTTTACAGCCCGATGGCAATATCGCCTATTCTCGAAATGGTCAATTTACCACGGATGAAGATGGTCGTATTGTTACTGCTGGTGCAGGTTTTCCTGTGCAGCCAGAAATGAATGTACCTGATGATGCGAAGTCAATTACCGTATCACAAGATGGTGAGGTGTCTGTGAAAATAGAAGGACAACCTGAGAATGTGGTGATTGGTCAGTTAACGATCAGTGACTTTATCAATCCATCAGGTCTAGAGCCTGTGGGCCAAAATTTATATACCGAAACGGCCGTCAGTGGTGCACCTGTACAAGGTAACCCTGGTCTAGAAGGATTAGGCACTGTTGTCCAAGGCGCACTTGAAACCTCTAACGTAAATGTAACCGAAGAGTTAGTTAACCTAATTGAAACTCAACGTATCTATGAAATGAATTCAAAGGTGATTTCAGCGGTTGATGAAATGATGAGTTATATCAGTCAGCAACTTTAACTAATTCGGAGCAAAGTTATGCGTAATTTATCTATAGTCTTAACGGGTGCATTTATATTGAGTGGTTGCATGACTACTCAAAACCACAGCGTGGTTCAAGATGATCCATACTATGCTCCTATGTACCCAGAGCCTGCTGCAGAGCAAGTTGTGCCGACAGGCTCATTGTTTGATAGCAATTTATCAAACGATTTATATTCAGATAAAAAAGCCTTACGCACCGGAGATATTATTACAGTTAAACTGCAAGAATCGACGCAATCATCAAAAGCAGCTAAAACTGAAACGGATAAACAAAGTGATGCCAGCTTAGATCCTGTCATTGGGTTAGGCGGACTACCGGTTAATATTGGTGGCGATAGTATTCAGTTTGGTGTGGGCAGCGGTGCTAAATTCAAAGGTGATACTAAGTCAAATCAATCTAATAGTTTATTTGGTGATATTTCCGTGAATGTTATGCGGGTATTACCTAATGGTAATTTAGTGATCCGTGGTGAAAAATGGCTGACTTTAAACACCGGTGAAGAATTTATTCGTCTGGAAGGACTTGTTCGTCCGCAAGATGTTACTGCAGATAATACTGTGACCTCTAACAGAATCGCGAATGCGCGTATTCAGTATTCTGGTAAAGGGCAAATGCAAGAGACTCAAACGGCAGGATGGTTAACTCGATTCTTCACCAGCTCTCTGTTCCCTTTTTAAAGGATGTTGATATGAATAGCTTGAAAGCGTTGCTGTGTATATGTTTATTAAGTTGGCACTTTAGTGCAAGCGCTGAACGTATTAAAGATGTCTCAATGGTTGAAGGCGTTCGCTCAAACCAGCTGGTTGGTTATGGTCTCGTGGTTGGTTTACCTGGCACCGGTGAGCAAAGTCGTTTTACTGAACAAAGCTTTAAAGCCATGCTAAATAGTTTTGGTATTACCATGGCATCGAATTTAAAACCCAAAATCAAAAATGTAGCAGCGGTTGCTGTGCATGCAGAATTACCTGCATTTAGAAAGCCAGGGCAGACAATCGATATTACTGTATCGTCAATTGGTAGTGCGGGTAGCTTACGTGGTGGAACATTACTACAAACCTTTTTGAAAGGGGTTGATGGAAATACTTATGCTATCGCGCAAGGTAGTCTAATTGTTGGCGGGTTAGGTGTCGAAGGAGCTGATGGTAGTAAGATCGTAATGAACACGCCCACGGTAGGACGTATTCCAAATGGCGCAACGGTGGAACGGGCAATTAAAAGTCCTTTTATGCAAGGTGATTACATAACCTTTAATTTAAATCGTCCAGATTTCACTACCGCTAAACGTTTAGAGCAAACTATTAATGAACTTATCGGCCCAGACAGTGCACATGCACTTGATGCCGCTTCAATACGTGTTATTGCACCGCGTGATGCGTCGCAGCGTGTTGCTTATTTATCTACGCTTGAAAATTTAGAGTTTAAACCAGCGGATACTTCGGCAAAAATTATCGTTAATTCACGTACTGGTACCATAGTGATCGGTAAAAATGTAAAGTTACAAGCGGCGGCAATTACCCATGGTGGCTTGACTGTTACGATTGCGGAACAGCAAAATGTATCTCAGCCTAACGCATTAAGTGAAGGGGAAACGGTCGTTACTAATCAAAGTATTATTGATGTTAACGAAGATGATTCTCGAGCCTTTGTATTCAACCCAGGTGTTAGTCTTGACGATTTAGTACGGGCAATTAACGAAGTCGGCGCAGCGCCCGGTGACTTAATGGCAATACTAGAAGCATTAAAAGAAGCGGGGGCCATCAGCGGTCAACTCGTGGTTATTTAACCATATTGACCCCCTAAGTTTGCGTTAACTCGCATTTAGGGGGGCTTGACTTGCATAATTAATCAACGCTTTTATACTTTCGCAAACTCGCAAACTCGCAAACTCGCAAACTCGCAAACTCGCAAACTCGCATTG
>NZ_JACJEE010000053.1:10332-18650 GCF_014163915.1 Pseudoalteromonas sp. SR41-8 | reverse complement strand
TTTAGGTTTTAGGTTTTAGGTTTTATCAAAAATAACTATAAAATCAGTGTGGGTAATTAAAAAACTTAAACAATTTAAACGTCTCAGATTCGTTCTTTAATTTTAGAGATTAAGCTCGACAGCATTTTTGATAACTCAGATGTTTCACACAGCCAAAGTTGACCGATATTCGAATCAATATAGTTTATATCAATACCTATATAAATTTGTGTTCTAGCTTCAGCTAAAGAAGAACGAGCAATATCTAAAAAGCGCACTTTTTCTTTATCGCTATCTCGTGTCATTCCCTCAGCAATATTACTAGGTACAGACAATCCGGCACGTGTTAACTGATCTCGAAAACCAAAATCTTTTGTTATTGTTGAATTTTTATAGATATCTGCACTTAAACGAGCAGCTCGTTTCCTGTTGTGATTCAATGAAACCGGACACCAATTTAGGTGGTATTATTACCACTCAAACTGAGGTGTTCTATGACAAAACAACGTCGCTCTTTTTCTCAAGAGTTTAAACTTGATTCAGCAAAATTAGTCCTTGATGAAGGATACTCATTCCCTGAAGCTGCTCGCTCACTAGAAGTCGGTGAAACAGCGCTTCGTCGCTGGGTTAAACAATTACAAGATGAGCGTGGTGGCACAACACCAAACTCTAAAGCTCTTACTCCTGAACAGCTTAAAATTCAGGAGCTTGAAGCTAAAATTAATCGACTTGAAAGAGAAAAAACAATTTTAAAAAAGGCTACCGCTCTCTTAATGTCAGACGAGATGAACAATATTCGTTGATAGGCCATTTAAGTGAGCATGAGTCTTTAGAAATGGTCTGTAGCGTGTTTGATGTTCCGCGTTCTAGTTATTATGATTTTAAGCAGCGTGTGGCATCAATTAAGCTTGAAGAGGTGCAGCTTAGGTCAACGATTAGTGAGTTATTCTCACTCAGTCGTGGAGCTGCTGGTAGCCGCACATTAGTGGCGATGCTAAACGACGCTGGCTTACCTATTGGTATCTTTAAGGTATGCCGCATCATGCGTGACTTAGGATTGGTATGCAAACAACCAGGGCCTCATTCATATAAATTAGCGACGGTGGAGCGGCTAGATATTCCAAACATACTTAACCGTGAGTTTGACGTTGATGGCCCAAACCAAGTTTGGTGTGGGGATATTACGTATATTTGGACAGGTAATAAATGGTCTTATCTAGCTGTTATTATCGACTTATTTGCTCGTCGTGTGGTTGGCTGGGCAATGTCAGATAAGCCTGATACTGACTTAGTTATTAAAGCATTAGATAGGGCATACGAGCAACGAGGCAAGCCACCTGGGCTGATATTTCATTCAGACCAAGGCAGTCAGTACAGCGCAAAAAGGTTTCAACAAAGGCTGTGGCGTTACCGTATAGAACAAAGTATGAGCCGCCGAGGAAATTGCTGGGATAATGCCCCGATGGAGCGCCTATTTAGAAGCTTAAAAACGGAATGGGTTCCTTCGTTAGGTTATAGTAATTACCAAGAAGCTGAAAAAGATATTAGCTATTATTTAATGAATTATTATAACTGGCGCAGGCCACATAGCCACAACCAAATGGTTGCCCCTGCTATAGCAGAAGAAAAACTTAATTTACTGTCCGGAATTAGTTGACCACAACATATCTCTATTTAAGCGTTTCCTAGGCTTGATACGCAAACTTAACTCAAACTCACGGTAAATACGGTAAACTCGTTTGTGATTCCATTTATATCGTTTTACATTGCGACAATATAAAAAGCATAGCCCAAAGCCCCAATTGCGCTTTGATTCAGTCAAATCGAGTAACAGCTCTGCTATTTTTAAGTTTTCATTTTTTAATATCGACGTATAGCGATAACACGTTTCACTGAGCATGAAAGTGCAACAGGCTAAGGCAATACTCATTTTATTTGTACTAACGACTTCATGTGCCAATATCTTGCGCTCAGAAGCCTTCACCACTTTTTTGCCATAGCCTCTTGAATGACCTCGGATTTAAGTCGCTCTTCAGCATACATTTTCTTCAAACGACGGTTTTCATCTTCAAGTTCTTTCATTCTCGTCATTAAAGAGGCATCCATACCGCCGTATTTTGCGCGCCATTTATAGAAGGTTGAGTTGCCCATACCATGTTCACGGCATAGCTCAGGGATCGGGACACCGCTTTCGGCTTGCTTCAAAATAGCGAGGATCTGACTGTCTGTAAAATGTGCTTTTTTCATAATTTTCTCCTGTGTTTACAATAAGAGAAAATTCTACGTTTGACACCCATTATTTTGGGGGGGATTACCACCTGACATCAGTCACAGATAACACGCTAATTAGTAAAACGATTAGGTGTCGTTATTTCGTCGAGTGGTTAGAAACATGGTAAAACAGCATACGAAAAGTAATAGTTCAATTAGAAGTAAGTGCGTAAGAGCTTGTTATGACGTTGCTTTTAGAGAAGAACTGTTGTTCGCTTAAAATCGTTAACAAAGTGTGCTCGCGCCCTAGTTGTAGGGTATGCCTTATCAATAAACCCAAATGCAATTGGATGTAGCTGCATTGAATAATGCCATTAAGCGTCAACTGCAGGCTCTTAACCAACTGATTTTTCATTCAGATCAAGAGTGTCAGTATTTTGCGAACTCGTTTAGAGCTCGGTTATCACAACTAACTATAACGCAAAGTATAAGTCGTCAAGGTAATTATTGGGATAATGCAGTAATTTGGCTCTGTTTTTAGAAGTCTAAAAACAGAGCCGCTGAATCGCCTTTAATTTATAAATCATCATTCAGTTATAAGTGAGGTGCACAATTATATTCAGTTTTACAATTAAAACTTAGAAATTAAACGCTTAATTATACAGCGACGCCAAATCAGAAATATAATGGATTAAAAAATACCGCTTAGAATCTCAATAGAATTAGTTAACGATTACAGGATACATTACTTCGGTTAAATTGAAAATATCAATAAATACCTACTATTAATACATAATTGCTAACCAAACATTAAATTCAAAAGATAAAACACACACTATTTTATAAGTTATATGTTAATGTTATTTTATTAGTTCAACTAATTGTTTAGCGCCTAATACAGATGGATGATCATCATCGAAATATAAAGGAACTCCATTTTTGACCGCATAACAACTTACATCATCACAAAATACATCAGATGTTCTCAATAAATGCACATTTGATGGATATGAAGACCTATCAAAATGATCTACTATGTACTTATTTCTTTCCTTATACCAACTAAAGTCTGTTCCAACTACATTCAGTAAACTCTCATTATTATTAGTATAACTTCTACCAATCAACTGACCTATACTTCTTTGTAGCTCTGGTATCGGGTAATAAACATATACTTTATCCTTATTTTCGGCAAATAAAGCAATCAATTCATCGAAATGCTTGACTGTTTGCATCAATTTCAATTCATCTGTTTCTATCGAATTAAACTTGGATGGGTAATCGGCCGCATCCCCACCAAACAAACCAGATGTGAATCTATGATTAATAACAACATTCTTTATTTTATTATCTGCTAGTATATATGCAATAGTATCATTATACCATTTCGAACATAAGCTAAAACTCTCTTGCTCCTTATACGAAGGCTTACACCCTGAAAAGGTAAAATGTTTCACGCCAAAACCTTTAACTTTTAATCTATCAGCTAACGCATATGCAATTTCAACGCTATGACTATCACCAAAAACTGCCCACGTTATATCTCCCCCAAAATACTCACAAGAATTTGCAGGGTCTTGATATTCATTTATGTGGCATTTACTTCTATATGGACTAGGCCTAGCGTTGTACATTAATGACTGATATTCAATTGGAGTCAACTTAATAAAGCCATCTTCTTTAAATGTAATAGTTCCTAACAACCCAATAGTAAAAACCATATAAAGGGGCTTATATCTAAAGCAGCTTCGAACACCGTTCAAATCATTTTTGAATCTAATGGTTTCAATATATTTATAACTTAAAAAGCCTAGAAATATTGATAATAGAATACCTAAATACATAAATTTTTCATTTAAAGAAAAATAATAAATAACAACTACTAAGGGCCAATGCCATAAGTAGATAGAATAAGACCAAGTTCCTAGTTTTTGGGATAAAAGATTAGACATAATAAAACTATCATTGCATTGCGCTTGGATAATCAAAAAAGAACCCAAAACAGGTATGGCAGTTAAGTAACCAGGCCATTGGTTATCTTGTGAAATAAAGAAATAAGAAAAAAATATCAGCAATAAACCCAACCATTCCAATAGTTTTTTCTTATCATTTTTTAAAGCAATGGGATATAGAAAAGCCACTCCCCCTAACATCATTTCCCATGCCCTTGATGATAGTAAATAATATGATGAATCAGGCCAATTACTCGTAGCAATCACACAAAATATAAAGCCAGAAACCGTTCCTAATAAAATACATAGTTTCATCGCGTTTATAGTAATGAATTTTCTCATTATCACAAGAACTAGTGGGTATATAATATAAAATTGCCATTCGACAGATAGTGACCAAGTGTGTAACAACCACTTTTCATGTGATACAGCATCAAAATACCCGGACTCTCTCATGTAGATAACGTTAGATAAAAAACCGATACTAGATGCTACATGCAATCCCAAGTTCTTATAATCAAATGAAGACAGATAGAAAAAGCCCAATAGCATTAATACAAGACAAAGCGCGGCTAAAGCAGGAACTATCCTATTTGCTCTAGCAATATAAAATTTCATTATTGAAAATTGCCGCTT
Organism: Pseudoalteromonas sp. SR41-8; assembly: GCF_014163915.1. NCBI lineage: Bacteria > Pseudomonadati > Pseudomonadota > Gammaproteobacteria > Alteromonadales > Pseudoalteromonadaceae > Pseudoalteromonas > Pseudoalteromonas sp. SR41-8. The sequence continues at coordinate 13,872 of NZ_JACJEE010000053.1, read as the reverse complement.
TTCGATCCCTCTAAATACTATTCCAGTCATTAAAAAACCTGAAATAACAAAAAACACATCAACACCAGCAAAACCTCCTGGCATCCAAGAGGGGTTGAAATGAAATAAAACAACAGACATAACTGCAATAGCACGAAGCCCATTTATATCTTTTCTAAATTGCAAACTATAATACTCACTAATTTAAATTTATTAATACATACTCAAGACAATAGAGGATATAAACGACTGAATAGCTTTATAAGTCCACGCATTCGATTATTTCAAGTATGACCCAATACTATTTTGATGACATTTAATTATTATCTAGTTCATTCTGAAAAAGTTAAATGCATTTCTTAAGGATTAACGTCACATGTGATTATTAACACACAACAGTTCAGCACACTATCTCATACCTTGAAGTTTCATTTAGAGTAAATCATTTATTATATTTTACACCTCAACTTTTAAAATTAACCACTTTAGCTTGAGGGAGACCTTCAAGTTGCACACTTTTTTTAGCATTCCATACTAAATCACAAATACCATCAGTTGGGTTAAACCCCGTTGGGGCGTCGAGTAATAATTGGCGGATCATTTCGTGATCAAAATTATGGCAGGCGATATCAAATGCTTCTAAAAATACTTTTAACTCCGCTAGCGGCAGCATAGCTTCATGAGCTGTCATAATACGTTCGTGTGGGGTTTCTCCAACGTTATCACCGATTAATAACTCTTCGTAAAGCTTTTCACCAGGGCGCAGGCCAGTGCATAAAATTTCAATGTCACCATGAGGGTTGGTTTTATCTTTCACTTCAAAGCCGGAAAGGCGGATCATCTTACTGGCTAAATCTTTAATTTTTACCGAATCCCCCATATCAAGCACAAATACATCACCGCCTTTACCCATAGAGCCTGCTTGAATTACCAATTGTGCAGCTTCAGGTATAGTCATAAAAAAGCGAGTAATATCTTGGTGGGTGAGGGTAATTGGACCACCTTCTTTAATTTGCCTACGGAACAACGGTACAACAGAGCCAGAAGAGCCAAGCACATTGCCAAAACGTACCATACAAAAACGCGTACCATGCTCTTTCCCTTTGGTTTGCGCTAAGCCTTGCAGTACCAGCTCAGCCATTCGTTTAGTAGCCCCCATCACATTAGTTGGGCGTACAGCTTTATCGGTAGAAATTAATACAAAAGTCTCAACCCCAGCATTTACAGCAGCTTTGGCTGCGTAGTAAGTACCAAATACATTATTACGTACCCCTTCTACTACATTGTGCTCAACCAGTGGAACGTGCTTATAAGCTGCAGCGTGGTAAACCGTTTGCACACCAAACGCCATCATTACTGTTTCAATACGGTTAATACGCTGCACCGAGCCCATTATTGGGATTAGGTCTAAATCAATATGGTTATTAGTTATATATTCATTTAGCTCTTTTTCAATTGAATATAAACCAAACTCAGATATTTCAAATAACACGAGCTTTTTAGGTTGTTGCCTAACTATTTGCCTACACAGCTCAGAGCCAATAGACCCACCGGCTCCTGTTACCATAACTACTTTACCAGTGATGTTGGCAGCCATAAGTTCGGGTTTTGGTGTAACAGGGTCACGGCCTAATAAATCTTCAATTTCAACTTCTCTAAATTCAGACAGCTGCGCTTTACCTTCAACCACATCGGCCATACCTGGGATAGATAAAACTTTAATCGTCAACGGTTCAAGCTGCGCAAGCACCTCTTTACGCCTTGCTCGGCTGGCACTAGGTAGCGCTAGTAATACTTTAGTAGCCTTGGCCTTGTTGATCAGTTCATAAATATCTTTAAAACTAATTACCGGAATACCTTGAACGATCGAACCTTGCTTAGTAACATCATCGTCAATAAAAGCCCGAACATAATATTCCGGCCCGGCACTAAGTGCTGTAGCAAGCTGTCTGCCCGCAGAGCCCGCACCATAAATAATAACCGACTCTTTATTTACTGTAGCCATTTTACCAATCAACGCGCGTACCAAAATGCGCGAACCACCAACAGTAAGTAAACATAACCAAGCAAAAATAAATGGCATAGTACGCGGGATGGTAATACCGACAAAAAACGACAGCAATACTAAGCTTACAGTGGTGATAACCGTACCAAGCACAATAGCCCATAACGCCTGAGCGTTCATGTACCTTAATACAGCACGATATAAACCTAAATTAATAAATGCGATTAAACCGGTAGGAATTAACATTGCGAGCAGCAGCCAATTACCCACTTCATAAAAAGGCGCGAGGCTATCTAAACGCACGATAAGCGCGAGCCAAAATGCTGCGGCAATAAAAAGTGAATCAATAAATAAGGTAATAGCACGCTTTTTAGCGCGAGAAGCATTCAAAATAGACCGGATGAAACTATCCACAACAAGTTCCCTTTTCTTGTACTTTGTTGATTCGAAAGGCAAAGAGCTAATAATATACTCTTTGATTGTTAACATTTTATGAATTATAGCGTATAAAAAGCGTTGGAGCTAGGAGCTAGGAGCTCAAAGGTCAAAGGTCAAAGGTCAAAGGTCAAAGGTAGCTTACGAAGCTTAATCCCACAACTCAATAGACTTCATCAAACCTGATAACATTTTGGAAAGCTGCTTTATCTCTTCGGCTGTGGTGAACTTACTTAGTTTTTACCACAGAGAACACCGAGAGGCTTCAATGCACAGAGGAAATACTAACAAAAGAAAGTATAAACCTATTAGCTCTCTAATCTCTACCTCTGTGCTATTCCTGACCTCCGTGGTGAATAATCACTAAAGAAGTTTTCACCACCGAGCACACCGAGGCGCTTCACTACACAGAGGAAATACTAACAAAAGAAAGTATAAACCTATTAGCTCTCTAATCTCTACCTCTGTACTCTTCGTGGCCTCTGTGGTGAACTTACTTAATTTCTTACCACCGAGAAAACAGAGAAACTAATCTAAATAATCAGGCATTTGTGCTAAAAACACGTCATTATTACTAAACACTAATGCGCTTAATACCATCAACTAATTTTGTCACATTAAAATTAATCAACAAACCAGTTTTAATACCGCTTAATTTTAAGTATGTAATCAACTGAGCAGAATGAATTGGTGCAAGTTTATCAATCGCTTTCAATTCAATTATAAGCAGATCTGGTATCAAGATATCTAGCCTATAGCCTGCATCTATCTCCATGCCTTTATAACTAATTGGAAGCTCAATTTGACTGACAGCTTTTATGCCTATTTGTTGTAATTCGTAAATTAAGCAATTTTCATAGCTTGACTCTAATAAGCCCGGCCCAAGTTGTCTATGAACTTCTATAGCACAACCTATTACCTTTTGTGTGATGATATCTGTTGTCATAACCTTCCTTGGCTTTAGCGATCACTTTTTAGTTTTTTTGTCCTTAATGCTCTACCTAGTGAATAAATCACTAAAAACATTTTACCACCGAGCACACCGAGGCGCTTCACTACACAGAGGAAAGACCAGTCAAAAGGAAATATAAATCTATTAACTCTCTAATATCCACCTCAGT
>NZ_JACJEE010000053.1:0-10232 GCF_014163915.1 Pseudoalteromonas sp. SR41-8 | reverse complement strand
GAACTCGGTGCGCTCCGTGGTGAATAAATCACTAAAAACATTTTACTACCGAGAGCACAAAGGCGCTTCGCTACACAGAGGAAAGACCAGTAAAAAGGAAATATAAATCTATTAACTCTCTAATCACTACCTCAGTGAACTAGGTGCGCTCCGTGGTGAATAAATAATTAAAAACATTTTACTACCGATAGCACAAAGGCGCTTCGCTACACAGAGGAAAGACCAGTAAAAAGGAAATATAAATCTTTTAACTCTCTAATCACTACCTCAGTGAACTCGGTGCGCTCCGTGGTGAATAAATCACTAAAAACATTTTACTACCGAGAGCACAAAGGCGCTTCGCTACACAGAGGAAAGACCAGTAAAAAGGAAATATAAATCTATTAACTCTCTAATCTCTACCTCAGTGAACTCGGTGTTCTCCGTGGTGAATAAATCACTAGAACATTTTATCACTGAAGTGCTGGACTAAACGAGAAGCTCTTTTCCAAACATCCAGTTTTTCAAATTGCATAAAACTTCCCTCTTTAATTTCCTAGCCCCTAGACACTTCCCTAGAACCTACCTAGTCACTCTCCTAGAACCTGTTTCTTACCCTAACACCTTTCATTTAACCCGATCTCCACTACCACTGCCGGTTACTGTCATTAATATATATTTAAAGTAATTACCAATTGTCAGTGTATCGATCATTTCGCGATCTGTTTTTGCAAGTAACTCAGGGGTAGACATATCGATTTCATTTACTTGAGCAAGGCCGGTAATGCCTGGGCGTACTGCAAATACGTTTTGAGCTACGCGAGCTTCTGTTAACTCTTGCTGGTTTAATAAACCAGGGCTTGGGCTAGGCTCATATCACCTTTAAAGACACTACAAAGCAGTGGCAGTTCATCTAGATTTGTTTTAAGTAAAAAGCTACCAAAAGGAATATCCTATGAGGTGTCTGCCAAATAATACTCTAACTATGGTGTATCAACATCCATAGGTCATAAATCAAACAAGAATAAACATATTCAATGAAGCAACAACATTTCTATACAGCGCTCATTTGTACAATAAACATTCAATATAGTGCACATTAAAACAGAAAAATCAGTTAGATTATCTTCCTACCAAAAAAAAGATAAACAATATTTTTAGTTTAAACTTAAATATAGTTAGCACTGGTACATTCAAGAATAAGAATTATAGCTATTGAACAACAGTTTAACGAGTGATTATTTTCTTCAAAGTTGAGAAAATAATAACTAAATCACCTATTAGAGAGTTTGAATTCACATAATCAATATAATAATTTTGTTTTACTGGCAATATGAAATCTACATATGCTTGTTTTGGGTCAGCATATTGAGCAAGAATTTCATTTTCATCAACCATTTCTATAGCTGCTCTATCTGTTATTCCGGGTTTAACACTTAACACTTTGTCTTTTATCTCTTTAGGATAAAAATCAATAAACTCTTGTACCTCTGGTCTAGGCCCTACCAAGCTCATTTTACCCAAGAGTACATCGATTAATTGAGGTAATTCATCCAGCTTTAGTCTTCGTAAAATCCTTCCTTCACTAGTTATACGAGCATCGGTTCCAACAGTTAAACGACCTCCGCTCTCAGAATCAACTCTCATAGTTCTGAATTTATGAATTTTAAAGGGCTCACCATGAAGACCAATTCTTTCTTGACGAAAAAAAATTGGGCCTTTTGAACCAGTTTTAACCCATACAGCGATTAAAACCAAAAAAGGAGCAAGTAATAATAAGCCTAAGGATGAAAAGAATACATCAAATACTCTCTTAGCCATTGTTGAGAACCTTATTTACCGCTTCAATAACTTTTCGCTGATCTTCTAAAGTCATTTTTGTATATAACGGCAGTGATACTTCTCCCTCGAATAAGGCCTGAGACACAGGGAAATCTCTTTCTTCTAAGTTAAAAGTGTCTCTCCAATATGGTTGTAAATGTAGGGGGATAAAGTGAACTGAACACCCAACCCCTAGTTGTGCCATTCTCTCTATAAATTGGTCACGGCTGACGCCACAATCAGGCTTTAATCTTATTGGATATAGGTGCCATGAATGTGTAGAGCCTGCCTCAGGTTGAGGCGGTAAAATAACAGGTAGTGCGTTCAACGCTTCATTATAGTTTTCAGCCAGTAACTCCCTTTTCTGAAGAAAACTAGGTAACTTTTTAAGTTGATGGATTCCTATTGCAGCACATATATCAGGCATATTATATTTACAACCAGGCGCAACAATTTCGTATGACCAACTTGGCTTATTTGAAGTGTAACGATCAAATGCATCTCGGCTAATACCATGCAACCTCATAATTTTGGCTCTTTTGGCAATATCATCATTTGCTGTTACCAACATACCACCTTCTGCAGTGGTCATTGTTTTATTTGCATAGAAGCTAAATACTGTTACATCACTTTTAAGAGTGCCAATCATTTCACCATTATGTTTACATGGCAATGCATGTGCAGCATCTTCTACAACCTTAATATTATGGTTATATGCGATACGCAAAATTTCGGTCATATTACAGGCTAAGCCTGCAAAATGTACCGGAATAACCACTTTTGTTCTTGCGGTAATTGCACTTTCAAACGCTTTAGGGTCTATGTTAAATGTTGAGGCTTCAACATCGACAAAAACAGGTGTTGCACCAAGATAACGAACAACTTCAGCTGTTGCTGTAAATGTATATGACGGAATTATCACTTCATCATCAGGACCTACGCCTAGAGCCTCTAACGCAAGATGCAAACCCGAAGTAGCTGAGTTAACCGCTATCGAATGTAAATTTTCATCACCAAGAAAACGGCTAAAGTCTTCTTCAAAACGCTTAGCTTTAGGGCCTGTTGTGATCCATCCAGATCGAAGAGAATCGACGACTTCATTAATTTCTTCATCTCCGATTTCAGGTAGTGCAAATGGTAAAAAATTTTCTGACATTTTTAATTATCTCTGTAGTTTTTTCACAAACCGGTACATAACTCGACGACCTGATTGAGAAAACTCCGAATCTATATTAAAACCAGCATTTTTATAAAAACTCACAACGCGATCGTTATTATATTTATCTGTAGTTAGATATAACTGGTTATTGATATTTAATGATAGTATGTGATTTTCAAAATCTTTTAGTAGCTCAGCGCCAATGGACTTACCACTATAACTAGGCAAAACAGCTATACTACTTAAAAGTGCGCCGTTTTCAATTGACTCAACTGCATCTCCCTTATAAAACAAGGCGCCATATAACTTTTTCAAAGTAATGATTGGACTTCTCAGTATTCCTAATATAGAAGCAAAAGCAAATGATAGCCAATTTGTGCTTTTAAGTTCAGAAAAAAAAGTGTTAGGTGAAACGGTTCCAGCTGAAAAACCAACAATTTTATTGTCCATTTCAACCACTCTAATCACCCCTTTTTCCAAACCAATAAAGCCCTGATAAAGTAGTTTAAGAAAAGGCTCCCCCATATTTGTTAGAAAGAAACCTTTAAATGCCAACATATGTACGCTAACAATTTCATCTAGATCATTAATATTTGCGTTCCTAATCAGCATTAGTATTCCTTGCCTTTAAAATTACATTATCCAACTTTTTATAATTGCTTGCCGCCGATAAATTCTTAGAATAAAAAGCTCTGCTGTTATCGCCCATGCTTTTGAGCTCAGAGCGATTATCAATTAACTTTTGAATAGCAGAAGTTACTGACTCTATACAACCAGGTTGAGCAACGATACCACCTTTAGCTCTTTCTACGAGCTCATTAGCTTCGCCACCAACCGCCATTAGAATAGCTTTTCCCATTGCCATGGATGACTGTGTTTTAGATGGTATGGTAATTTTGAATAAATCTTCATTTTTCAAATGAACAACTAAAACATCAGCCTGAACAAGCTGATCAAAAATTTTAGATGCTGGTACATACCCATAAAAAGTTACATTTGTGATGGTAGCAGAATCAACATAACTTTCTAATTCAACCTTTTCAACACCTCCACCATAAATGTGAAGATCAACAGATGAGGTGAACTTAGATACAGCATCTATAATTGTTTTCAGAGATTGCGCCGCACCTATATTACCAGCATAAACTAACTTCAACCTTTCGTTATTACCAACACCAGTGTTATTAGCGATTAATACTTTATCTATTAATTTTTCTTCAGGGCACCAATTATAAACTACGTGGATTTTATTAGGATCAATTCCGCGACTAATAATAGCCTCTTTAAAACCTTCAGACAAAGTAACGATCTGACTAGCGTGTTCATAAATTAAGTTACACCATTTATCAACAATTTTAAGAAGAGGCCCACCTTTTTTAAATCCTGTAGCATAAAGCGCATCAGGCCATAAATCCTGCACATCTGTAATAAAAGGTTTTTTCTTGAATACTTTAAATAACAATCCTATCAAACCAGTCGTTGACTGAGGGTGATATGTATAAAGCAAATCAATATCTTTCTTTTTGAAACACTCTACTAATGCAATAAAAGTAAAAGAAAGATAGCTAAATGCACGAGAAAATTTAGATTTAGAGTGGCTTACATGCGACCAAACTCGAGTAATTTTAACACCTTCAAGTTCTTCAGCCTGCCTATAGGTCATTGTATATCCGTCAAATACTTTGCCTGTTGGATAATTAGGAAATGTAGTTATCACTTCAACTTCATGGCCTTGAGATACCCAATACTTCATTAGCTCAAGGCCCTTTATTGAATATTCAGGATCGAATAACTGACTAACAAAAAGAATTCGCATTAATACTCTTTCCAAACTACGCGCTTTACATAGTCTGTATATGAATGAATTATACGTACCACTTTATCCGAGACATTTGGCATACTGTAGTCATACACAGGTCTTAACAACCTTGTAGCCCCAGTTGGCTGAGTTTCTAATATCTGCAAAGCTTGCATTATACGTTCTACACCTAAGCCAACCATCATCACAGAGGCTTCTTCCATTCCTTCAGGGCGTTCATGTGCTTCTCGCAAGTTTAATGCCGGGAAGTTCATAATCGAAGACTCTTCGTTTATAGTGCCGCTATCAGATAACACAACTTTTGCATTTTTCTGTAAGTGGTTATAATCATGAAAACCTAATGGCTTCAGCAATTGAATGTTCTTATGAAACTCAATACCTTGCGCTTCAATACGATTGCGTGTGCGCGGGTGAGTTGAAATGATAACAGGTAAATTATATTGCTCTGCAATCTTGTTTAAAGACTCAGCAAGCTTAACTAATTGCTTAGGCGAATCTACGTTTTCTTCGCGGTGCGCACTCACTACAAAAAACTCACCTTGCTTCAGTCCTATGCGGCTTAGCACATCAGATGCGTCAATTCTATCCATATAGTGATTAAGCACCTCAAACATAGGGCTGCCCGTTTTTATAACTCGATCAGCAGGTAAGCCTTCAGCTAAAAGATAATCTCGTGCGATTGTACTGTAAGTTAAATTAACATCAGCAGTATGATCTACTATCCTACGGTTAGTTTCCTCAGGCACTCTTTGGTCAAAACAGCGGTTACCCGCTTCCATATGAAATATAGGCACTTTTCTACGTTTCGCTGGTATGGCTGAAATACAAGAGTTTGTATCACCTAATACGAGCATAGCCTCAGGATTTATCTCTTCAAGTACTTGGTCAACTTTAATAATGACTTGACCAATTGTTTCGGCTGCATTTTTACCCGCTGCATTTAAAAAATAGTCAGGTTTTCTTACACCAAGATCATTAAAAAAAACTTCATTTAGTTCAAAGTCATAATTCTGACCTGTGTGAACCAATATATGCTCGCAATGTTCGTCTAGTTTAGCTAAAACACGCGAAAGACGAATAATTTCTGGTCGGGTTCCAACTACCGACATTACTTTAAGCTTTTTCATTGTTAAACCTTATGAGCCACAGTATCTGGTGCTTTGGGATCAAAATTTTCATTTGCCCATAGCATTACAATTAATTCTTCATCACCAATGTTAGTTATATCATGAGACCAACCAGGTACGGTTTCAACTATTTCTGGCTTATCACCGTTCGTTATAAGCTCGCTTACTTCATCAGTAACTATATGCCTAAAACCAAATTTAGCCTTGCCTTTAATAACTAAAAACTTTTCAGTTTTACAATGATGATAGTGCCCACCACGCGTTATACCTGGATGCGCTGTAAAAAAAGAAAACTGACCAGAATCTTTCGTTTTTAACATTTCAACAAACATACCACGCGGATCTTCATGCTTAACAACAGAATAGCTGAAGTCCTCAGGCTTTATATAACTGATATAAGTGGCGTAAAGCACCCTATTAAAGCCATCACCTACAGGCTCTGTTACTAATGTTTCACGGCTCTTCTTATAGCTATAAAGAGTTTCTGCAAGCTCGCCTAAAGTTATTTTAAAAGTAGGTTCAACATCTATATGTAACGTGTTCTTTGGTAGGTTTGTCAATGTGTCTAAAAACGAGGTTACCACAGCGCCTATGTGTACTAGGTTAACCTCAGCTTCTGGTTCATTTATTTGAATTGGCAAATTATTAGCAATGTTATGACAAAACGTAGCAACTACAGAGTTGTAATTAGGTTTACACCACTTACCAAATACATTTGGCAAACGATAAATATAAATACTATTACCTGTATCATTATGTAGTGTTGTTAGGTGTGTTTCAGCTATTAACTTACTTTTACCATACGGGTTATCTTGCTCAGCTTGGATAGAGGAAGTATAAACGATAGGAATATTCTTACCAGTTCCCTTAACAAGCTCACATAACTGTAACGTTAAATCAGAGTTACCTTCTTTAAATTCACCTTCGTTTTTTGGCCTATTCACACCCGCCAAGTGAAAAATAAAATCTGCTTTTTCTACACCTTCTTTTAACTCTGATTGTGAAGACTTGCGGCTAAACTCAATTATTTCATATTTATCATTTCGCTTTAAACTTACAATTAAATTCTTAGCTATGAACCCAGATGCGCCAGTGATTAATATATTCATATTTAAACTCCCTCTGGTACAAATAAATTTCCAGATTCAATTTCGCGCATAAAGTCGAGCTTACGGAGTAGTTGTTTCATACCTTCAACATCCAAACGCTGAGTATTATGTGAATTGTAGTCTTCAATGCTTGAAAGATCTTTTTCACCCTCTTCTGTATATTGAGCATAATTTAAATCACGATTATCAGCAGGTATACGGTAATATTCACCTTGGTCCTGAGCAACAAACATTTCCTCACGGCTACATAAAGCTTCAAAAAGCTTTTCGCCATGACGAGTGCCAATTATATTTACTTTATGCTCAGGCTTTCCAACCATCTCAAGAATAGCTTGTGTTAATACGTCAATAGTTGCTGCCGGTGCTTTTTGCACAAAAATATCACCGTTCTCACCATGCTCGAATGCATGGAGAACCAAATCAACTGCATCGTCTAATGTCATCATAAAGCGGGTCATTGACGGATCTGTTAGAGTTATTGGTGTATTTTCGATAACTTGACGGATAAATAACGGAATAACCGAGCCACGCGAAGCCATTACATTGCCATAACGAGTACCTGAGATTACAGTATTTGTGCCTTCTAAATTACGACTTTTAGCAACAATGACTTTTTCCATCATTGCTTTTGAAATCCCCATAGCATTAATAGGGTAAACAGCTTTGTCGGTACTTAAACACACAACACGGCTAACATCATGAAAAATAGCCGACTCTAAAACATTCTCAGTGCCTAACACATTAGTTTTAACCGCTTCAAGTGGGTAAAACTCACATGAAGGTACTTGCTTTAAAGCAGCTGCATGAAACACGTAATCAACGCCACGCATAGCTGTAGAAATACTTTGTGGATCACGCACATCACCAATGTAAAACTTTAGTTTTTCATTATTAAACGCTTTGCGCATATCATCTTGTTTTTTCTCATCACGAGAGAATATACGGATTTCTTTAATATCAGTATCTAAAAAACGTTTTAATACAGCATTACCAAAAGAGCCAGTCCCACCAGTGATCAATAAAATTTTTTTCTTAAACATAATTACTAACAATGCCTCTTATCTAAAATTGAATTTTCAATTAAAGTTACTTCATCATCAATTCTTGTAGACCATGACTTTGTGAGTTGACTTGAAGAAACTTGTACATTATGGCGAATTGAGTCGTAGTACTTTTGTCTTTTCCCATCCAAAATATCAACTATGATCTCAACTACACTGTCGTTGCAGTTGACAAGAAAACCATTTTCCCCATTTACTATATAATTGCTCAAAACCTCATCATTCTTTGCAATAATTAAGGCACCTGTTGCCATCATTTCATGGAAGACATTAGTAAGGTTACATACATCATATAAACTTAAAGATGCAAGTGCAGCTCTATTGAAGCTATGCATTTCTTTTTTACTCAAGCTCCCAGTAAAAAATACTTGTTCTGCTATATCTAACTCTTTTATTTTTTGCAATAAGCTCTCATAATAACTAGTACCCATTGTATCTACAGGACCAGCCAACACTAAATTAACAAACTTACCAGCTTTTTTAAGTTTATAAATAATAGCTAGTGCTCTATCTTGCCTTTTCCATTCATCGATCCGACTGCAGTAAAAAATAAAATCGCCATATTGTTCATGCTGTTCGTCAACTATTTCTTTTTCATTCACACGTTCAACACCATTCACCCAATAATTGAAAGAAAACTTTCCTTTTGAACCTATTGAGTCAAATACAAGATCTCCTCTTGAACCATCATTTGTTACTAATAAAAAACTTTTTTCCGTTCTAAATGCTAGTGCTTCAACAATATGCTTAAGAAAAGTTCTATACTTTCCATGTTTACTTATTTTGTCCCACAAAAATGTACCATAAAGTCTCTGCCCGAAAGCTATCCCCTTACTGTTAACCATTCCGCGTACCACTGCAGGGCTACTGCCATGAGCATAAACAAAATCATAATCCACACTGTTTATAAGGTTTTTGACGACTTTTCTATACCTATAAAGTGAAAGTAATTTATTTGGCATTTTAAGGTCATAATAACAAAATGCCTTGAATGATGACTTCTTAAGCCAACTTACTTTAGGTTCAAGCTTTGGTGGTTTTTGCTCAGTGTAAATAATTACAAAATCAACTTCATAACCCCTAGCTATAAGCTCTTTAATGGGTAGAGAAAAGGAAGGCAACCCTGTTATCTCGGTTTGCTCTCCTGACATAATCTCTTTAAAACCATACCAAGCAGGCGTTAAGTATAGAATTTTTTTGCTCATATTAATCCTTATGAAAAGATTCCCCACTTTTGCCAACTGATAAAACAAAAGCAATAGAGAGTATATAAAAAATTGAAAGTGGTAGGTCACTATAGATTAGGTGTAGTACTATAAACAAAGTAGTAAACATCGAAATTATACATTTTCTGCTTATGCTATAGTGAAAATAAAGGTAGGGTAATAGAGCAAAACCACCAACTCCAACTAGGAGAAAGGCACCTGAATTAGCCCAAGTTATATTCCTTTCCAATTCAAAAGCAGTTAAAGTATTCAAGGACAATACATACTCCGAATAGTTGCCATACCCAACTCCAAAGATCATTTGTAAAACTGGCATGTCAAAATAAACAGAATAAGGCCTAATAACTCTAATATATATAGATGAAACATCACTAAACGAGGTCATCCGTTCAAAACCTGTAGAAAAATTTAATAAAACAAAAGCTATTGCAGGGATGCTTATATAAATAAAAAACAATAAACCTAATATAGATTTATTCTGTAAGATTCTTACCTTAGTAAATGCAATAAATACAAGAATTAGAAGTGCAAAGCCTGTGCCTGAAGCACTTAACAAGAGAGAAATAGCCAATAAAAACATTAAAGAAGAGTCAAAGCGTTTAGAGAATATTACTTTCTCTTGTAAAACAAGCAACAATAAAGCAAGACCAATATATTGACTAAAATGAGCAGGCTCAGAGAATAACGAAGAAAATCTATAACCAAATTCTGAAAAGTAATAACTGCTATTTTCTATTAACTCATTACCATATTTAATCTCTAAAAATGGGAGGTACCACGGAAGTGCAATTCCAGAAAACATAAAATAAACATATTGCATTAACCCATAAATAGAAAGGGCACCCGAAATAACAAGAAATATACGAAGGCCAAAAAAATATAAAAAATGCTTATCGCAAACAAAAACAATTATAAGAATATAAAAAAAATA
>NZ_JACJEE010000052.1:0-19323 GCF_014163915.1 Pseudoalteromonas sp. SR41-8 | reverse complement strand
ACTGTCAATATCGTCTAAATCAAATTCGTCTTCTTCAGCCAACTCCGGCTCTGCAGTCGCTTTATCGCCAGTTTCATCAATTAGACTGTCAATATCGTCTAAATCAAATTCGTCTTCTTCAGCCAGCTCCGGCTCTGCAGTCGCTTTATCGCCAGTTTCATCAATTAGACTGTCAATATCGTCTAAATCAAATTCGTCTTCTTCAGCCAGCTCCGGCTCTACAGTCGCTTTATCGCCAGTTTCATCAATTAGACTGTCAATATCGTCTAAATCAAATTCGTCTTCTTCAGCCAGCTCCGGCTCTACAGTCGCTTTATCGCCAGCTTCATCAATTAGACTGTCAATATCGTCTAAATCAAATTCGTCTTCTTCAGCCAGCTCCGACTCTACAGTCGCTTTATCGCCAGCTTCATCAATGAGGCTGTCAATATCGTCTAGATCAAATTCGTCTTCTTCAGCCAGATCCGGCTCTGCAGTCGCTTTATCGCCAGCTTCATCAATAAGGCTGTCAATATCGTCTAAATCAAATTCGTCGTTATCGCCGTCATTCTTATCTGTCGGTTGATTACTGCTTTGTTCATCAATCAATGCATCAATATCAAAGTCATCATCTTCATCTGCTAACTCTTCACTGAGTGCTGCTAAGTCATCATCTGAGTCAAGCGAGTCATCTGATTCAGCAGTCGGTTCATCGTTGTCATTAGCAAATAAATCATCTAGATCTGATGCACTTAGAATATCGCCATCATTGTTGTCGGCTTTAATATCTAAATCAATGTCGTCGCCTAAGCTATCATCATCTGCTTGATCAAAATCTTGCTGCATGAAGATATCAAGTTCATCATCTTCTTCTTTAGCTTCGTCGCTTTCATCATCAAATACAATGTCGTCGCTCAGTAAACCATCTAGCTCGTCTTGATTTAATAAACTGTCACCATCTTCAAACGCATTATCAATATTGTCATCAAAAATAATATCGTCGTCATCAGGTAAAATATCGTTCTCAAGATCATCAAGCTGAATACTTACATCATCGTCTTCTTGAACTGGATCTGGAACAATGGGATCAAGGGATGGGCCTAAATCAAGCTCATCCTCGGCAGTATAACTGGGGCTTTGTGGTAAAAATTCGTCATCATCAGTGCTTTCATCTTCTTTGTTGTTACGTTTACGTAAAAACATCACGATTGCAAAGATGATCAATAACGCTGGAATTGTCATTAATAGAATGAGAACTAGTGGATTGGCTAATAGCCCAGCAAAGTCAAACTCACTAGTCTCTTCGAGCTTTTTTGCTTGTTGTTGCTCTATAATTTCGTTCTGTTTTGCAATCAATTCAGAAAGTTGGCGTTGAATTTCACTGTCTTTACCAAGTTGCTCACGAATATTTTCAAGCTCTTTAGACACACCAGTTAACTGTTGCTTTAATTTATTGTTTTCAACTAAGATTTCTTCGACATTATCAACTGACGACTTGAACTGCTTTTGTAATTCAACAAGCTGACTGCCCTGTTGGGTTTTAATGCTGTTGATTTCTTGTTTTAATTCTTGCTTAGCTTCATCAACATCCACTTTGCGTGCTTGAGTTACTTTGGTTTGTGAAGCAGTAATTTCGCTGTTCGTAAGCGTGCCATTTTTCTTTTTTTCCCATAGCTCATCATCTTGCTCTGAACGCTGTTTGGCAAGCTCCGGGCTTACTGCGCGGATATCAGCTAAGGTAGGGATTTTTAAATACGCACCATCGCGCATATGATTGAGATTTTGATCTAAAAATGATTGCGGATTTTTTTCATACAGAGCCTGCATAACTTGATAAATACTGACCGAGTTATCAGGTCGCACTTTTGCAGCAATACGCCATAGTGTATCGGTTGGCTTTATTGGCCCAATAGAACGCCCTTGAACGCCATAATCAACGCCTTTTGGCCCTTTAAGTTGGCTGCCGTCTTGGGAGTATATCGGTGTTACCACCAATGCAGACGCTAATAAGAGGAGTGTAGCTAAACCGCGCATGCTGATCCTTTAATGTTTAAATGTTAACGCAGCGCCATTAAATTAGACGCTTAAACATTGATTATTTCTTGCAGAAATAACGTACATAAATAAATAGTTAATTAAGTCTTTCCTGCAAGCTCTATTCCAGTTGCAAACTATAAACCAGTTGCGGCTTAATATCCATCGCAACACTTTGAAACGTAATAGCTTAAACTTTATTAGCCGGAAGAGTTTTTTATCGTTAAGATTAAGTTTATACGCTTTTAGCAGCTATGCGGCAATTATTTGGCAGTTAAAAAATAAAAAAGCGACAAACTGCCGCTTTTCTTGCTTTTAATTAAAGATAGTTCGCTATCAACTCTTCAGCTATTTGCACGCTGTTCGTTGCGGCCCCTTTACGGGTATTATCACTTACAACCCACATATTTAAACCATGCGGATGTGAGATATCTTGACGTAAGCGCCCTACATACACAATGTCATTACCACTTGCATCTGTAACCGGGGTTGGGTAATCCCCTTCGTCTTCTATAAGTTCAAGCCCTGGCGCGTCATTAAGTAATTGTTTTACATGTTCAAAGTCGTACGGCATACGTGTTTCAATGTTAATCGCTTCTGAGTGACCAAAAAATACCGGAACTCGTACACACGTCGGATTAACAGCAATTGTGGTATCACCCAGAATTTTATGGGTTTCGTTAACCATCTTCATTTCTTCACGGGTGTAACCGTTATCTTCAAAAACATCAATTTGTGGGATAACATTAAACGCCATCTGCTTTGGAAATATTTCGCTATCTACAGGGCGTGCATTCATTAAATTAGCAGTTTGTTTTGCAAGTTCATCAACCGCTTTTTTGCCTGCACCCGATACTGCTTGATAAGTAGATACATTAATACGATCGATGCCGTATGCATCATAAATAGGTTTTAATGCCACCATCATTTGAATAGTTGAGCAATTAGGATTAGCAATGATATTGCGATTTCTAAAATCAGCAAGGCTTGCTGCATTTACTTCTGGCACAACCAGTGGTATTTCAAAATCATTTCTAAAGTGCGAAGTGTTATCAATTACTACACATCCTGCATCAGCGGCAATAGGTGCGTATTTTTCTGACACACTGCCACCGGCAGAAAATAAACCAATATGCGCTTGGCTAAAGTCAAACCCTTCAACGTCCTGCACTTCAATAGTTTCACCACGAAACTTAATATCTTCACCAGCGCTGCGACTACTTGCCAATAAAAATAATTGATCAACAGGAAACTTACGATCTTCTAACGTTTCAATAATTTGGCGACCAACAAGACCTGTAGCGCCAAGTACGGCAACATTATATTTTTGTGACATGTGTATTCCTCGTTTAACAGCCGCCATTGTGGCCGCTGTTTAAATTTTAAGTTATTCGACTACGAAACCAAGCCCTTGCAGCAAAGGCGAATATGCGCCTGCACCTAGCACTTTGACTGTGCTAAATTCACGTCGAATGGGGTAGTTTTTACGTAAGCTATCAAACCCTTCACTTGCTAAGTTGCATCGCAAAATACCATCATCACGACGCACATCGTAAACCAGATGGATCAACTGACCTAAATCAGCTTCGCTAAAGGTTTCTTGTAATGTAACTTGGGTAAACGCGGGCACTGGTAAAAAATCAGCTAATGCTTTGCCTGTTTGCAAACCTTTAAGCTCGCACAACTTTTCATAGAGCATTTGCGTGCCACGTGCTTTACCCTCTAAGGTATGGCCTGCGATATGGACACTGGCATAACGCACAAACTCAAGCAATTCAGTTAATATAGAAGGTTCGTTTTCCCATACATCTAATACCACATCGAGCTTGGCACCACCGCGCATAATTTCCAGTAGAGCATGATTATCGACCACATCGCCGCGACTGGCATTAATCAAAATAGTGCCAGGTTTAAGCGCTGCTAAACGCGCTTTGTTCATTAAATGCAAGGTACTATGTTTACCGGTCGTTACTAACGGCACATGGAAAGTGACGATATCCGCTTTACTCAACAACTCATCAATATCTGTATGCTCGGCTAATTGTCCCGCTTCATGCTTAGGTGGATCGCATACTAATACAGTGACATTAAGCGCGGCTAATTTATCTCGCAAACAGCTACCAATACTGCCCACTCCGACAATCCCAATGGTTTTGTGTTCCAAGGTGCAGGCATTTTCTTGGCACAGTGCAAACAAGCTACTGATCACATATTCAGCCACAGCAACGGCATTACAACCAGGTGCGCTCGTAAATGCAATATCACGTTGTTTGAGTAAATCAGTATCAATATGATCAACGCCGATTGTCGCCGTACCTACGTAGCGTAATTTATTAGCATGTATTAACAGTGCTTCATTTACTGAGGTTACCGAGCGAGTTAATAATACATCAACATCAATGAGCTGTTCGCTTTGTAATGTACGACCATCAAAACGCGTTACTTCACCAAAATCAGCAAAATATTGCTCAACAAGTGGCATGTTTTGGTCTGCAAGAATTTTCATTAACAAGTCCAGTAAGCACTAAGAGCCGCTATTGTAACGAACATAGCCGACTTTGAAAACGAAAAAGCCGAGCAAGTTGCTCGGCTTTAATTGTAATGTGGCTTTTTAATTAGCCTTTATATTTACTCATCACTAACGTGGCGTTAGTACCACCAAAACCAAAACTGTTAGACATAACAGTATTTAGTTCAACGTCTTTACGCTCAGTGATAATGTTTAAGCCTGCAGCTTGTTCATCTAGCTCATCAATATTGATTGAAGGCGCAACAAAGCTATGCTCTAACATCAATAGTGAGAAAATAGCTTCATGCACACCAGCGGCGCCCAGTGCATGGCCTGTCATTGCTTTAGTCGCGCTGATCATCGGTGAATTACCACCAAATACTTCTTGAATTGCTCCTAACTCTTTTACATCACCTACTGGTGTAGATGTACCGTGAGTGTTTAGATAATCAATGCTGTCAACGCCTTGCATTGCTTGACGCATACAACGTGCAGCACCTTCACCTGATGGTGCAACCATGTCATAGCCATCAGATGTTGCGCCATAGCCAACAACTTCAGCATAAATGTGTGCACCACGTGCAAGCGCATGTTCAAGTTCTTCAACAACAACAATACCGCCACCACCAGAGATAACAAATCCATCGCGGTTAGCATCATAAGTACGAGAGGCTTTTTCAGGCGTTTCGTTATATTTAGTAGAAAGTGCGCCCATTGCGTCAAATTCCATTGCCAATGTCCAGTGAAGCTCTTCACCGCCACCGGCAAAAACAACGTCTTGTTTGCCTAATTGGATTTGCTCAACTGCGTTACCAATACAGTGTGCAGAGGTTGCACATGCTGAACTGATTGAGTAGTTAACACCTTTAATTTTAAATGGTGTTGCTAAGCATGCCGATGTTGTACTGGCCATGGTGCGCGGAACCATATAAGGACCTACACGTTTTACGCCTTTTTCACGTAAAATGTCAGCCGCTTCAACCTGCCATTTAGATGAACCACCACCGGAACCCACAATGATACCCGTGCGCTCATTTGATACTTGATCATCAGATAAACCAGAATCTGCAATTGCTTGTGCCATTGAGATATACGAATACGCAGCGGCATCCCCCATAAAGCGCATTGCTTTACGATCAACAAACTCTTTAACGTCAATATCAATTTTGCCAGATACGTTACTACGTAACTTATATTCAGCAAATTCTGGGTTAAAAGCGATTCCGCTCTTACCTGTTTTTAACGATTCTAATACTTCTTCTTTGTTGTTACCGATGCTTGATACAACACCGATGCCCGTAATAACGGCTCTTCTCATGGGTAATTACCTTAGCTTGATACTAAATTGTGTTCTATTTTACGCTGAAACTTACAACGAAGTGGTCAGCTTTCTAGCGTACACTTGTACTCTGAACCTCTAGCTTATAAATAACGCCAGACTATTTCAAAGAAAACACGTAAAATAATGAAAAAAAGTACTCATTAATTGCATGCCATGATTAAAAACGCTGAAATTCACTTTAATAACTTAGGTACACCCGTTGCAGACAACTTTAACGATGTCTACTTTTCGAACGATGATGGCCAAGCTGAGTCTGATTATGTGTTCTACCAGCAAAATAATATGCCTCATCGATTACAAAATCATGACCGTGCACATTTCGTTATCGCTGAAACTGGTTTTGGTACTGGTCTTAATTTTTTAAATACATGGCAACAATTTAAAAATAATCTAACCAGTAGGCAACATCATAGTCAAGAAGTTCACAACCCAGCACAACAAAATGTGCAGCGCTTACATTTTATGTCTTTTGAAAAGTATCCGATTAAAACAGACGATCTGCAAAAGGCATTGCAAGTATGGCCTAGTTTAGCACCATTGAGTAATCAGTTACTTGCTAAGTACCCGATTAATTTGGCTGGTTGCCATCGTCTTGAATTTGACAATGGTCAAATTATACTCGATTTATATTTTGGCGATGTGCAAGAATCACTCGCAGCTATAAGCTACCCGCAAACAGGTATTATCGATGCGTGGTATCTAGATGGCTTTGCACCGAGTAAAAATCCAGAAATGTGGCAGCCAGCCTTATTTAATTCAATGGTGGATATTTCTCGTAGTAATGCCACGTTTGCAACCTTTACGGTTGCAGGTGTTGTACGTAGAGGTCTTGCTGATGCAGGGTTTGCGGTACAAAAAATCAAAGGTCATGGCAAAAAAAATGAAATGCTGATTGGTTCTTTAGCCCATGCTAACCAAGCACAATCGGCGCCACCTTATCTGGCTCATCAGCAAAGTTCACTTAAAAACGTTGCTGTCATTGGCGGAGGGATAGCCAGCAGCGCTATTTTATATAGCTTGGCGAAACGTGGGGTTAACAGCCAACTTTTTTGCCAAGATCCCCAACTCGCGATGGGCGCATCTCATAATGTGCAAGGTGCGATTTATCCGCACTTACAAGCAAAAAACTCCCCGCACAGTGAGCTTTTTGCGCACAGTTTTTTATATGCGAAACGACTTTATCAGCAACTCACTGAGAATGGCTTTCACTATGATCATCAATGGTGCGGCGTATTACAACACGCGATCAAACAACCCTTAGTTGAACGCCATCAAAATATTGAACATAAACAGCTGTGGCCAGATGAACTCATGCACGGCGTAACGCCTGAGCAAGGTGATGAAATTGCCGGTGTAAGTACAGGCTACTCTGGCGTATATTTCCCGTTAGGTGGATGGGTTAACCCACCACAATTAGTGAGCGCTCTGTTCCAACAAGCCCATAAACTCAAACCAATTAAAAGCCATTTTAATTGTGATATCGAACAGCTTGAGAAAACCCCGCAAGGCTGGCTGTTATTGAGCCAAGGGCAACAGTTTGGCCCATTTAGTGACGTTATTGTATGTGCTGGTGAGCACAGCGACCGTTTTGTACAAACTCAGGCTATGCCAATTGTTGGCGTGCGTGGTCAAGTATCCCATGTACAAGCAAGTCCTGCATCACGTAAACTAAAAACCGTGCTATGTCATAAAGGCTACTTTACTCCTGCTTATTTAGACCATCACTGTATGGGCGCAACATTCGAGAAGAACTCAAAAAGCCGCGCAGTCAAAGACCAAGACAATCAAACAAATCGCGAGCAACTGCTTCACTTTTATGGACAAACCGACTTTGCCAGTAGTCTAGGTGAGATCACGGCAGCTAAAGCCGCTGTACGTTGTAGTTTTATTGATCACCTCCCTATGGCCGGAGAATGGCCGCAGCAAAGTGATTATATTCACGCGTTTGCCAATTTACGCGCAGGGAAACGCTATCAATATCAATCCTTACAAAAACCACAACAAGGACTACACATACTCACAGGCTTTGGGGCTCGTGGCTTATGCAGTGCGCCCCTGTGTGCAGAACAATTAGTTGCTGCACTTAACAATGAACCACAGCCTTTGAGTGAACGAGTAAGCCAAGCGATTCACCCAGCCCGCTTTATTGTAAGAGATTTAATTCGAAATAAAATTTAACTTAGCAAAAATAGCGTGTAGGAACCGATGTGATAAAAATAATAACACCACTGATGTTAGCAATAAGCCTAACCTCAGTGACTTGCGCTGCAAATTTAGACAGCGTTCCGCTACCAGCTGATTTTAAGTACTCATTACAAATTGCCGATGACTACCCACTGATACAAACTGGCTATGTTGCTCAGTCGATTACAAAAGTGAGTGCTTTTTATCAACAAGCTTTAGGTAAGTCTGAGCTTATTATCGGTGATAATAAACGCCGAACGTTGTTTTATACCATCGACAAGAAAACCGTGCGGATCAGCTTATATGCTCGTGACTACCGAACCGAAATAGCGATTATGATCACGCAACCATAATCGCTTGACGGCGAACTGATCTGAATACGTATGCATAAAACAAACTGTTGAGCTTATAGCAAAAGCACCGTAGTTTATTATTAACACAATAATAACAACACGGTCTTTAATGCGCTATTTACTTTATATATTGATTCTCTGCGGCAGTAACTATTGCAATGCCGCAGCAATCAAATTACAAAGCTACTCAGGTGATACCTCCTTACCACACAAACTATTACTAACCGCATTAGCGAGGCAAAACCTTGCATATATACATCCTTACGAAAGTGATAAAGACATTTCAAATGCACGTATTTTAAATGATGTAAAAAATGGTCAGTTAGATGTGATGTGGAGCATGACTTCTGAGCAGCTTGAGCAAGACTATCAAGCAATTTATATCCCTTTATTTCGTGGTTTGTTGGGTATGCGCTTGGCGATGGTCACTCAACAAAATCAGCATATATTTAAACATGTAAACTCTATTAAAGACCTCTATCAATTTAGCGCCGGACAAGGCAAAACGTGGCCCGATACCGCTATACTCAAAGCGAATGGCTTAAAGGTGATCACTACCTTAAAATACCCTAATTTATTTCCGATGTTAGAAGGTAATCGCTTTGATTACTTTCCCCGTGGCGTAAACGAACCATGGGATGAAATAGCTAATAACAGTGAGTTAAACCTGACCGTTGATCCTTACATTTTACTAAAATATACCGCGCCGTTATATTTCTTTGTCGCTAAGGATAACCACACTCTCGCCAGCCAGCTTAATTCTGCGCTACAAGATATGATTGCCGATGGCACTTTTACCACCATGTTCTTTAACGACAGCCAAGTAAAAATGGTACTAGCTAAAGCTAACTTAGCAACACGAAAGGTGATCCCATTACAGAACCCTAGCCTGTCATCACGCACTCCACTATTACAACACGCACTGTGGTTTGATCCACTTAACGAGAGCAACACGCAATGAAATCATTACAAAGAAAAATAATCACAGCGCTTAGTATTTGTTTACTAGTCACTTTTAGCTTTGTAATTGGGGTAAACTACGTATTACTAAAAAATGATGAAACCAAACAATGGCATAAAAATGTTGATGCGATAAAGCAACAATTAACGGTTATTTTAGCCGAGCCAGTATTCTCATATGATAAACCCCTGATCGCGCAAATATTGCAGGCATTTGCTAAAAATCCAGATATTCAACAACTGCATGTTATTGATCATCGTGGTATCGAACTTGGTCGACTTGATAAACCCAGCAATACAACAAAGCAATTGCTCAAGCAGCAAATTGATCTAACATTCTCAGAACAACCAATTGGTACTATCCATATCAGCTTTAGCCAAGATGAATTAAACCATGGCATCAACAAAGCATTAAGTACCATGGTTATCACCCTTGCCATTTCATTTGCCTTGTTAGGCATTATTATTCTTAGCGTATGCCGCATACTGATCATCAAACCGATTATCAGTGTCAATCAATTGGTGGATGAACTTGCCCGTGGCTCTGGCGATTTAACTCAGCGAATAAACTATCAATCTACGGATGAAATTGGCCATTTAGTTGCGGGCTTTAACCGCTTTATTAATGAAGTGCAGCAAATAATCTCAAGCCTGGGGCAAACAGCTACCGAGCTTGAAGTGATTGCCGCAACAGTAAACGAAGCAACAGTGCGTTCAAAATATGAAGCCGAGCAAGAATATCAATTAACCGATGCGGCAACCTCCTCTCTGAGTCAATTAACCCAAGCGACTAAAGAAATTGCCCTTGGAGCGACGCAAACAGCGGATAAAACAATGCAAGTACAAGGACTTTGCCAAGACGGCGAGCTATCGATGAGTCATAACAGTAGTTTGATAAACGACCTTGAAAATCAATTAGATCACACATCAACGGTGGTAGAGCAACTTGATAGTCGCAGTAGTGAGATAAGCCAAGTTCTTGATGTGATTAAAAGTATCGCCGAACAAACCAACTTATTGGCGCTTAATGCAGCAATTGAAGCTGCACGTGCTGGAGAGTCTGGCCGAGGCTTTGCCGTAGTTGCTGATGAAGTTCGCGCACTTGCGAGTAAAACCTACCATTCCACATCAGAAATCGAAAATATCATTACTGCACTACAAACCAACGCCAGTGAATGTGTAGCCGCCACACAAAAAAGCAAACAAGTGAGTACCGACGTTACTAGCGCGAACGAGCAAAGCCAACGCGTTTTTCATAATATCGCTCAACAAGTTGATGAGATGAACTTAATGAATGAACGCATTGCAGCCAGTTCAGAAGAACAAACCTCGGTTACGCAAGGAGTATTAGCCACTATGGAAAAAATCAATCATGGCGCAAAGTCGCTTGCCCAAGAAGCGGATCATCTTGATAAGACAGTTAAGCAGCTCAATGATCTTGAAAAAGGCATTGTGGCTAAACTTGGGTTGTTTAAGTATTAAATGCAAAAACGGCTAGAAGGCTAGCCGTTTTATTTACGCTTTAATGACTCCTAAAATTGATATTGGAACCCTAGCGCCCATTCATTTACATCATTTTCTCTTAGCTTATAATGGCTATAGTTAATTGAAACATCTGTATTTTCAAGCACTGGATAAGCTAATTGCCCGCCAAAATAAGGGCGTGTATTGGTGTCACTATATGTAATTTTTTGCCCCGTAGATGAGCGGCTATCGATTGAATAATGATAATGGAAAGCCCCTACAAAAACCTTACTCTTAACTTGGCCCAACAGCGGGAATACATAAGCTGTTTGTATCGCAGGTCCTTGTGACAATATCGGCACGGTTTGTGATACATTCAATTGCGCATTACTTGGATCAAGCGTATCTCCAACAAAGGTCATACTACCTTCACCTAAGTTGATATAGCGTACGCCAAATTGCCAATTAGTCGCTAACGAATAAATCCCACCTATTGACCAACTAATATCGGTATCATCGTATTCAGTATTCGCTAATTCGACTGATTGATCAGTTGTGGTGGAGCCTGCAACGGCCGCATAACCAATCGTGCCATCCATAGACCACTCACCAGCTAGTACAGGCTGACTGACTACCACAGCCGTAGCGAGTAAAGCCCATGGCGTCAGTTTTGATTGGCGACGTATAAAGACTAACCCAATCATTAACAACACCATGGTGCTGCCTAAACTACCTGATGAGCTATTTTTAACCGTGGTGGTTGTATAAGCTTTTACGGTCACTTTTACTTCTCCTTTTGCTTCAGCACCTTTACTGTCAGAAACTGTATACTCAATAAAATCAACACCTTCAAAACCTGCTTTGGGCTGGTAATTCAATGTGCCATCGTTATTTATAGTGACTGTGCCTTGCGTAGCTTGCGCGCTTATTAAACTAAGTGCGTCGCCATCCGCATCGCTATCATTGGAGAGCACATCAATAACTATTTGCGTGCGGTCATTGGTGCTTGCAGTATCACCAATAGTTGTTGGGGCACTGTTTACTACCACACTAACAGTCGCTGTACCAAATGCTGTTCCACCTTTACCATCAGACACACTGTAGTTGATCGTTGCAGTACCAATAAAATCAAGTAATGGTTGATAACTAAGTTGATTATTAACGATTGCTACCTCACCAAAATCAACACTTGCACTGGTGAGCGTCAGTACATCATTATCTGCATCGCTATCATTACTAAGCACATCAATAACAATACTATTACCTAGTGCAATAGTTACTTGATCTGATTGTGTAACAGGCGCGCTGTTATTACTACTCATAACGCTAACGCCGCCTGGATCAACAATTTGACCATTCGCTACGCCATCAGCATCATTGATACCACCATCAGTTATGCGTAATTGTACACACCAGTCACCTTCTTTAAGCCCTTCTTGCCACAGCTGACTATTTGGTGAAGGGCAATACCCTTGCTCACCTTGAGTAGAATAGACCTTATCGCCGTTGCTGGTATTAAAGTCAATCCACTCATTATTGATAAGCTTTCTATAAATCGCCCCCGCTGGTATTGGCATTCTTTGCGGAAGCACTATGTGGTAGTTTTCACCTTTTTGCTCCATGGCGGTTACTATAAAGCTAAAGTAACCACCAGAGTTATCCATCCCAACATCTGCAGGCAATTCATTTTCAAACAATTGTGCTGCGCCACTGCTATTTTGTATGCTTGAGAATGCTTTTCTTAAACATGCTCCCGCATCCCCCTCGACAAGAAACTGCGCTGACTCATTTACTTGCTCAGGTAATACATTACATTCATTAATATTATCCAAATAATCAGGAATACCATCACGGTCATTATCTTGTAGACCTTCGATATTGTCTGGTATTAAGTCATTATCAGTATCGGCAGTTGTTAACTCAGGTAACTGAGCTACCACTTCAACATAACTGGTCACTGTAGTTGATAAGCTATCCACAGCGTCATCTGTTGCGGTTACTGCTATTTCATAAATACCAATATCGAGTTCAGCTGTAGAGAACACAAATGTATCAGCCGCATTACCTAGATCAACAATCCGTTCATCTGCTGCTTGCCAACTGAATGAAATATTATCTCCAGGGTTATTATCTGTTGCCAACGCTGTAATTGTTACGAGATCGTCACTGGCTAAAACAAATGGCCGAGGCTGATTATTTTGCTCCGTTATCGTAACTAAGCTTGGTGCTATATTACTCTCTGAAATAGTCATAATATTAGAGGCTTGCGCGCCAGTATTAAGGCTATCGTCAAGCGTTATAACAATTGTTTCATCCGCTTCAATCTCACTATCTGCAAAGACTCTAAAGTTGATCTCACCAACGAGGCCTTGTTCAATAACCACTTCACCGCTGATTAAATCATGATCATCTGATGTTGCGGTTCCAGATACGCTGTAAGGTACAGTGACAGGATAACTTGCCGCTGGTCCATTCAAGTAAACCCGAGTGGTATAACTTTGATCCTCAGCAACAACTTTATTTTTACCTAGTGATATTTGCGGGTGAACCATTACTTGCTGGCTAGCAGTTGTGGTTTTACCATTACTGTCTATCGCTTGCCAATACACTTGATGTACGCCTGGCGTAAACAACATACTTTGATTGATAGTAGTAACTGGTAGAGGGTTTTGCTCGCTATCAAACGCAAGAGCTGTACCCAACTTAACTCGAGTAAACAATCCTGTTGCATCAACATTCACAGCAGCTGGAGGTGTAATGGTTGGTGCATCCGCTTGGCTATCAGTAAAGTTAATATAAGCAAACCCTGTGCTTTGTGCTTGCGCTGGGTCGGCAATAATATACTCAACTTTAATAGTGCCTTGGGTACTTGCGCTAAATTGATAGACAAGCTGCTGGTCAACAATACTCACTGTACCCACTGACGCCCTAGCACCAATAATTGTTATTACATCACCATCAACATCAGTATCATTCGCCAATACATCAAGTATATAACGGCCGCTTTCAGTTCGCGCTAAGTCAAAGGTATCTTCCACAGCGACCGGTTGATCGTTTACTGACTCAACAGTAATTAACGCCGTAGCTATAGCTGAACTTGCTTTACCATCAGTCACTAAATAGCTAAAGGTGTCGCTACCATGATAATCAGCCTGTGGCTGATAACTAAATACCGTTCCTTGCACCGTTAAGCTACCAAACTGTGGTTGAGTGACCACTTCTATAACTAAATTGTCGTTATCACTGTCGCTAACCTGAGCACTAACACTGAGGTTATTATCTTCTTTAACGCGCATTACCATATCATTAGCAACAGGCGGCGCATTTACATACGTTACATCAATACTAAATGGGTTAAGCGTACTGCTTAACTGCCCATCGCTTACGGTGATCAAAATATTACTATATAGACCAACGTCATCTCGTGTCGGTATACCACTTAATGTACCACTTGTGCTATCAAACGTTGCCCAACTCGGCTTGTTCGAAATCGTCAATGATAAACTGGTATTATCAATATCTGACACAATTGGCGTAAATGAGTAACCTGTATCTTGCGCGATTGATGTTGCAGGTGAACCGCTGATTGTTGGTGCATCGTTAACATTCACTACTGTCAGTGTAAATGGGGTTAAACTTTGGCTTGCAATCCCATCCGTTACACTCACCGTGATGCCTGCATAACTTCCTACATCTGCATTGCTTGGTCTGCCTGATAGCTCCCCTGTGGTGGTATCAAAGTTCAACCAACTTGGTTTATTTTCAATACTGAAGCTGAGGTTATCGCCATCATTATCTGTCGCTAGTGGTACAAAGCTATATAAGTCATTTTCATTAATAGCTAAGCTTGGTACTCCAGTAATCACTGGCAAATCGTTAATACTATTAATCGTTACTGACACTGTGCTTGGTGCTGAATCAAGTAATCCATCATTCGCTATATAGCTAAACTGATCGTCACCAAAGTAATTTGCACTGCCTTGATAAGTAACTTGCTCACCTGAGATAGTCGCAGCGCCATGAGTTGGTTGACTAACGATTGTATAAGTTAATCTATCACCATCAACATCACTACCGAGTAAGTTCATAACGACTGGCATGTCTTCATCAGTAACGCCAGTTTGTAGACCCACAATTGGCGCGTCATTAACTGCGGTGATAACTAACGATACCGGGGTTGTTGTTGAATCTAACTGTCCATCATTAACAACAAAACTAAAGCCATCACTGCCGTTATAATTAGCGTTTGGCGTATATAACCAACTATCATTACTTTGCTGCACAAGCGAGCCATGTAATGCGCCTTCATCAAGACGATAGCTTAGATCATCGTTCTCAATATCTGAGCCAACTAAGGTGATCAAGACGCTATTATCTTCAGCAAGTATTAAACTTTGCGGAATACCTAAAGGTGCATCATTGACTGGGTTCACGGTCATGGTGACAGTAGCAAGGTTAGATATCGCGCCATTGCTGTCTTTAACTGTGTAAGTAAAGCTGTCGTCACCATAGTAATCTGCATTGGCGGTGTAAATGATTGCCCCCGTTGCTGTTACTTGAGTTTGCCCATTGCTTGGTGCACTGACAACCGTCACACTGCTCACATCTAAGCTGTCGCCGATATCAACATCACTGTCGTTACCCAATACGTTGACTTCAAATGAACCTTCTTCTTGCAGTTGGGCGGTGTTATCTAGCGCCACTGGTGCGTCGTTCACGGCATTAATGGTCAGTGTGACGGTCGCTGGGGTTGAGCTTAAGCCTTCGCTGTCTGTTAATGTGTAGGTAAAACTAAATACCCCATTCACATCTTGGCTTGGCACGATAGCTAAACTACCATCTAGGTTAACACTGACTGTCGCAAAGTCGTACATGCCCGCCCCCGTGCCTTGGTTTTCAAGGCTTACGTTGGCAGCATTAAAGCCACTGTCTTCTACGTCTGAGTCGTTTGCTAAAATAGCTAACGTTGTTGCGGTATCTTCATCAGTCGTCACTGCATCATTAGCAACAACTGGACGGTCATTCACCGCACCTATATTTACCGTAACGGTTCCTGGCAGTGATACACCGCCTTCGCTGTCAGTAATGGTGTAGGTGAAACTGTCTTGCCCTGTAACGTTCGCATCTGGGGTATACACAAAGGTACCCGCGGCTTGGTCAAACACCACTTGCCCTGAGCTTGGCGCTCTGACTAAGTTAATCGTGCCCGTTGGGATGGTGTCTTCCACATCACTGGCCAGTGAACGCACATTGGTCACTGCTGATGCGGTGTCTTCATCCACACTTAAGCTGATAGCTTGTACCTCAGGGAGGTCGTTCACTGGGGTAATAGTGACTGTCACTGTCGCCGCTGTTGAGATATTCAATGCTGCATCTTTTACCGTATAAGTAAAGGTGTCTGTCCCCGTTACATTGCTATTCGGTGTATACGAGGCAATGCCATTGGTGATACTTACCGTGCCTTTACTCGCGGGTAATACGATGGCCGCTGAAGCGACCACTAGGTCATTTTCTGCATCACTGTCATTCGCTACCAAGCTAAAGTTCACTGGCGTGTCTTCTGCAGTGGTGGCACTGTCATCCATGGCAACCGGTGCATCAGCAACCGGCGTTACCGTAAGTGTTACTGTCTGTACCGCCGATAACGCACCTGCGCTATCACGAACTTGGAAGGTGAAGCTGTCGCCGTGGTTTTCACTGCCGTCATGTTGATAACTAAAGCTACCATCACTATTTAAGCTGACACTACCAAATTGTGGTTGACTGACAAGCTCTGCGCTGAGTGTGTCGCCTGCATCATCATCGCTGGCGTTACTTAATAACCCGTTTGCAAGTGCCACGGTTAAAGTCGCGGCTTCATCGAGGTTAAACGCGAAGTTTTGCCCTACCGGCGCATCATTGGTGTTGGTTACCTCTAATGTAAATGGCGTTAAACTGGCGCTATCTGTGCCATCGTTAACACTGATAGTAATAGCCGCGTAGCTGCCTACATCCTGGTTCTGTGGCGTGCCCGCTAATTCGCCCGTGCTGGTGTCAAAGCTTGCCCAACTTGGCTTATTAATGATGCTAAAAGTATGGGTATCTTGCGTATCGCTGTCTGTAAGGGTGGGTATAAAACTATACGCTGCATCTTCAGCTGTAGTTGTACTTGGTGAACCACTTAACACCGGTACGACATTATATTTTTTAGTTACTGTGGCAGTTACTGCTGCGCTGGCATTGCCTGCGGTGTCTGTAACTATTGCTGAGAACGTTAACACTCCCTCAGCCAATGTTGTAACATCGATACCTGTAATTTGCTGCGTAACAGCACTAATCGTTGCGTTACCAGTAACAGCATTACTGCCATCACTTACCTGGTAACTAAGCGAACCACTTCCTTCAAGCCCAGTAAAACTAACACTCATTGCAGATTCGTTATCCGCATTAATTAAGCTTTGATCAACGCTAACTGCATGCCCAGTTGGGGTGGTATTATCTAAAGTAATTGAGCTGGTCGCCGCAGGTGAAGTATTCCCTGCACTGTCAGTTTGCGTTACCGATACTGTTAAAGTGCCGTTATTAAGTGCACTTATATCTAACTCATTGCCGCTAAGCGTCCAATTACCACCACTACCAGCTGTAACCGTGGCATTTACACCGCCAATATCAACCTTAACTGCAGCGTCTGATTCTGCCCCAGAGCCGGTTATCAATACACTATCATCTTCACTAGCGTTAACTATGCCATCGACTTCGATTGGCGTATTAATAGTAACAACTGGCGGTGCACTGTTATCCAAGGTTATCGTCGTCGTTGCCGCTGGAGAAATATTACCCGCGCTGTCAGTTTGCGTTGCTGATACCGTTAATGTGCCATTATTTAATGCACTGATATCTAACTCATTACCACTGAGAGTCCAATTACCGCTGCTATCAGCAGTCACGGTGGCATTTACACCGCCAACATCAACCTTAACTGCAGCGCCTGATTCTGCCCCAGATCCTACAATTAATAACGCATTATCTTCAGCAGCATTCACAATGCCATCAACAGCGATCGGCGTTGTGATAGCCAATGCATTTGGCGCAACATTATCTAAGGTTATAGTGGTTGTAGCTGCAGATGAAATATTTCCTGCGCTATCGGTTTGCGTTGCAGATACTGTTAATGTGCCATTATTTAACGCGCTAATGTCTAATTCACTGCCATTAAGTGTCCAGTTACCGCTGCTATCAGCTATCACAGTTGCATTTATGCCGCTAATACCCACTGTCACTGTTGCGCCAGCTTCTGCTCCTGACCCTGTGATCAACACAGCATTGTCTTCAGCCGCATTTACAATACCATCTACTGCAATCGGCGTTGTAATAGCCACCGCATTTGGTGCGATGTTATCTAATGTAATTGAAGTTGATGCGGCCGTTGAGATATTGCCCGCATCGTCGGTTTGTGTTGCCGAAACTGTCAATATGCCATTATTTAGAGCGCTGATATCCAGCTCATTACCTGATAATGTCCAATTACCACTTGAGTCTGCGGTAGTCGTTTTAGTAACCCCACCGATACTCACAGTTACTGTTGCACCTGACTCTGCTCCCCCGCCTTGGACTAATACATCATTATCCTCCGCAGCGTTAACTTTACCATCCCCCTCAATAGGCGTAATAAAGGTTGGTGCGTTTGGTGCTTGGTTATCCAACGTTATTGTTGTAGTTGCAGCTATTGAGACATTACCTGCGCTATCGGCCTGAGTTGCCGAGACCGTCAGCGTACCATTATTCAGCGCACTGATATCCAGCTCGTTGCCCGATAATGTCCAATTACCACTTGAATCTGCAGTGGTGGTTTTAGATATACCATCAACATTTACTGTAACTGTTGCACCTGACTCTGCGCCAGATCCTTGCACTAGTACATCGTTATCTTCAACAGCATTAACTTTGCCGTCGCCTTCAATTGGCGTAGTAATCGTCAATGCATTTGGCGCTTGATTATCCAACGTAATTAATGCGGTTGCCGTAGTCGAGGTGTTACCCGCCGCATCACTTTGTGTGGCGCTGACGGTGAGCGTGCCATTATTAAAGCTGCTGACATCAAACTCACTACCACTGATAGTCCATGCCCCAGAGCCATCAGCCGTTACGGTACGTGATAAGTTATTCGCGCCATCGCTGATGGTCACACTGACGCTGGCATTAGCTTCCGCCCCGGAGCCGGTGATCACTACGTCACTGTCTTCCGCTGCGTTAACTTTACCATCGCTCTCTATCGGAGTGGCTATTGTCGGTGAATTCGGTGCTGTATTATCTAAAATCACCGCGGTGCTGGCAGCGCTAGAGGTGTTACCCGCCGCATCGCTTTGTGTGGCGCTGACGGTGAGCGTGCCGTTATTAAAGCTGCTGACATCAAACTCACTACCACTGATAGTCCATGCCCCAGAGCCATCAGCCGTCACAGTACGCGATTGGTTATTCGAACCATCGCTGATAGTCACACTGACACTGGCATTGGCTTC
>NZ_JACJEE010000051.1:0-19447 GCF_014163915.1 Pseudoalteromonas sp. SR41-8 | reverse complement strand
AAGGTTTAGCGTCATTAAGAGATATTTGGATCAATATTCACTACGGGAGATGAACCGCCCATTGCGGACCCGCATGATGGGTGGTGTGGGGGCTGGAGGTTAGAGACCTCCGGCTACCCGATTATATGCCGATTACTCTATAGCTACAGAGTTAATACTCGGCTCTGATTCAAGCTTTGATTTGAAAAATAGCACACATTCATCAGTGTTTGATATTTTTTCTCTACCCAGTAGTTTTTCTTTCAGGGAGCGTTGTTTATCTATTTGGAAAATCCACTCTAGCTCAGAAGTAGGATCATCACCTTCTTCAAAGTAAGTGGATGCGCCAAGCATATATTGACGATTATTCCATATAATATAACTATACCAACCCCAATCTTCTGCATCAGGTTCGGTTATTTCAAATTCAGAACCCAATTCTTGTTTTAACCATTTAAGCAAGGACTCGCCATAAATTGGATTAATGGGGTTCTTATTTTCGGTTGATACATCAAACCTTGAAGTTTTGAAACTAAAGGCAATATGCACGATTCCCTCCTAGGCATATAACAACTTTGTCTACGACATTTGTCTTTTTACAAAACGACAAACGTCCGTATATTACAATGAGTTTATCTTATCTCTCAAATAAACACATGTAAACAATTAGTTAACTTCGCTCATATTCTCTAAATGGAGAAATACACCAAAAGGGGAGAGATCAATAATATTGGACAAAAAGCAGGCTACTGTCTATATATACAGTAGCTTGTTTTAGAGATTCACACTATGAAATCGCCTTTTTTAACTATGATTGCCGAACAAATGTATTTAAAACGCTACGCTAAAAGTACCATTAAAGCTTACTTATACTGGATAGCTGCATTTATTCGCTTTAACTCTATGCGACACCCAACAACAATGGGAAATAATGAAGTTGATCTATTTTTAAATCATCTAGTTAACCAACTAAATATTGCACCCAATACGCAAACACAAGCCTTAAATGCGTTAAGCTTTTTATTTAAAGAGGTGATTAACAAGCCACTCTCGTTATCATTAGATTTTGTTATGAGCAAACGAGCAACTAAACTACCGGTAGTTTTAACACAGCAAGAAATAAATCATTTTTTTAAAGTGTGCTCTGCAAAACATTATTTACCTTGTGGGCTTCTCTATGGAAGTGGAATGCGGCTAATGGAGGTACTACGTTTACGCGTGCAAGATATTGATTTTGAATATAACTGTATTCGTATTTGGGATGGAAAAGGAGGCAAAAACCGAGTTGTAACACTGGCAATAGAGCTTGTTCCACAGTTGCGAACGCAAATACAATTAGTTGATAGTTACCTACAACTGGATCTTAACAACCCTTTTATATAGTGGCGTTTATATGCCGCACTTATTACGTAAAAAATACCCACAGCATAACAAACAGCTAGGCTGGCAGTATTTGTTTTCATCACATAAATTAAGTATCGATCCCGAAAGTAAACTGCTAAGACGTCATCATATTGATGAAAAGCAATTACAACGCGCTGTAAAACAGGCTGCTAACGATGCGAAAATTAATAAACACGTTACACCGCATACCTTACGTCATTCATTTGCAACGCACCTACGCCGATATCAGAACAGTTCAAGCTCAACTTGGCCACAGTGATGTTCGTACTACACAAATATATACGCATGTTTTGCAGCAGGGGGGAACGGAGTTATTAGCCCATTTTCACGAATTGGGGCTAACGTATGTTAACCCCAATTTATGTGTAACCTATTTACAGTGTGTTATTCAGTAACAACAAACCATAAGCTGCGAGTTGCTCGCCATTAAGGTCGTGTTGCCAGCTAGGCGTTAACCCCTGACGTTTTATACCGCTGATGCTTTGTGACTTAGCGGTTAAATTAAGTATAAACATCGATTTACTGCCGTTTAACTCGCGGGTTATTTCAACTAGGCCGTTATCGTATTGATTTAACGCATAACTGCCTTTTATATCCAGCTCTGGGCGCTGTTTTTTCTGCGAAATTAAGTGCTGATATAAACGCCAAAGTGAATCAGAGTCTGCTTGCTGTACTTTAACATTGCGATCGCCTGCGCTAAGCTGCTCGGCTAAAAATTCAGGCCACCAGCTGGTAAAGTCTTTACCAAATAATTCACTTTGTTCAACCCAGCTCGTTTTAGCTTTGGTAAAACCGGCTTGATTGCTGTTGTCCCATTGCATAGGCGCACGTTTATAAACATCATGGCCTGTGCCACCTTGTGTTAAGCCAATTTCTTCGCCGTAATAAATATACGGTGTACCAGGGGAGCTAAATAACATCGCAGCGGCAAGTTTTGCTTTATCGTCGTGCTCTGCAAGTTGATAAGCGATACGTTCTTGGTCGTGATTAGTTAAAAACGGCGCAAAAAAATCAAGCGGTGCGGCTGAGTCAATACGTTGCTGTAAATTTTGTTTGAGCACATTGGCATCAACTGCGTTGATTTGTTGGTTAGATTGCATGGTGCCAAATTGCGCTTCGCCACTGGCATCTGGTTTTAACAAACCCAGTATTTTATAGCCCACTTCAAAATCAAAGCCCTGATCAAGCCCCTTCCCTGCACCATAATACTTGGCTGCCACAGGAATATCGGCCCAGGCTTCACCTACTAAATACGCCTCAGGGTTCACACTTTTTACATACTGATTAAAGTGCTGCCAGTAAGCTATGGTTTCGTCTGTGTCGGCCTGTGCATTGCCGCCGCTTTCCATGGCAAAGCGCACAGCGTCTAACCTAAAACCTGCAACGCCTTTATCAAGCCAAAACTTAGCCATTTTTTCCATTTCAGCAATAACATCAGGGTGGCGTAAATTTAAGTCAGGTTGGCTGGCACCAAACGCGCCGTAGTAATATTGCTGGCGTGTTTCATTCCAATGCCATACGGCATCGGGCTTGTCGTTATCACTCCATGCGTGGCCCCAACCGCTACCGGCTTTTGGCATATCGTCGCGCCAAATAAAGTAATCAGCAAAAGGGGCTTGTTGTTTTGCTGAACGCTGAAACCATTCATGGTTACTTGATATATGATTAATAACTAAATCAAGTATGACTTTCATGCCTTTATCATCAGCGGCTTTTATAAAGGCTTCAAACTCTGCCATGCTGCCGTAGTCGTTTTCTACTTGGTAAAATTCAGTAAAATCATAGCCATGATACGACGGTGCTTCAAACATGGGGGTTAACCACAATGCGTTAACGCCGAGCTCTTGCAGATACGGGAGTTTTTGGGTCATACCATTAAAATCGCCATGGCCATCAGCATCGCTGTCGTAAAAACTACGTGGCCAGATTTGATAAAATACCGCATTTTGCCACCAAGGCGTTGCGTGTTGCTCAGTGTTTAATTGCGATATTTCGGTGTTATTAGTGTTGTTATTTAATGATGGTGCGCTTTGGCAGCCTGTTAGCATGAGTGCCAGTGCCAACACGCTTAAGGTAAAGGTTTTCATTACAGCCTCGTTGTTATTGTTATAAACAAAATAGCCGTATTTCACTACGGCTATGTTATTAGTTTGCGGTTATTTTAGTGCTTTAGTAACAACTGGGTAATGATCCCATACTTGCTTGTCACTTAATGAGCGAACTAGCTTCACGTATTCAGCATGCGTCCACGCCAGTGGTGTGGCTGAGTTAGTGCCCTCGCCTAACGTGTATCCTGCTTTATTGTTGCCTACGCCATCCCATACTTGTTCTGGTAGCATCATGCCTTCGTTAGCAAATTGCTCTAGACCTTTTACATAGCTATTTTTAATAGCCTGCTGTTTAGTTGCATCTAACGTATTATTGGCATTCGCGGCGGCAATTTCGTAATGACCACGTTCACCAGTAAAAAATGGCCAAACTCGCCCACGTTGCCCTGGGCTGTTTTTTCCGCCTTGCGCATAATTAGCGCCGGTTACTTCATCTTCACCGTATCCGTCGTTACCATAACGGCGGTAGCCTGCAAATGTGCCGCTGCCATCAGTAAACTCAAAGCTGTATTTAACTTGTAGGTTATCGATGAGCGTTTCATCGTCGTACTCAGGTAAGGTTTTAACTATGCTGGGCGCTAGCGCATCACGTACGCCATAGCGAACTAACTCTAAAAAGCCACCATCAAGTATTTGCTTTTTATTAAACCCGTCACGGCCATTATTAGCGTTAATTTTGGTATTTGAGTTGGCGTTTTTATCTTGGCCAATGCGAATAAAATACTCGCCGTCTGAAGCGTTTGATTCTAAATTACCTGCGGTGGTAAACATCATACTTTCTATATCGGCGTTGTAACTTTTTGCTGTCGCAAGGTAGCGTTTAGCATTCACCTCATCTCCTGCCATTTTTGCAATATCAGCAGCGGTAATTAAACCGGCAACAACAGCAGCGGTGGTTGATGGTGAATACCCTGCTTGCTCTTCCCAACGCTCTTGTTGAGTCGCAGGTGGGGTTAT
Source organism: Pseudoalteromonas sp. SR41-8 (assembly GCF_014163915.1). Classification (NCBI taxonomy): domain Bacteria; kingdom Pseudomonadati; phylum Pseudomonadota; class Gammaproteobacteria; order Alteromonadales; family Pseudoalteromonadaceae; genus Pseudoalteromonas; species Pseudoalteromonas sp. SR41-8. The sequence goes on along the minus strand of NZ_JACJEE010000051.1, from coordinate 14,999 downwards.
TTGCATGTCGTTCCATAGGATTTTAGCGCGCCCACCGCCTACCAAAAAGTCAGCGGCCGGTTTTAACATGCGGGTATACCAATCAGTTAGCTCAGCATCACTTAATACATCAGCCTGATGAAGCTTCCACGCTAGCATAATAGGCATAGCGGTTTGGTCTAGCTGTACGCCTACCCATTCAAGTTCGCCATCTACGTGTGTTTTTTGTAAAAACCACCCTGTGTCGCCGTTGTTGCCCGGGGTTTTGCTGTTTACTTGTACTTTTTCAAGGTATTCAAATGCGGTTTTGGCTGTTGCAGTATCGCCCATGGCCATAAATGCCATGGCAACTTGATAAAAGTCGCGTACCCATACCGCTTTGTAACCGGTAGAGCCGGTTTTAGCAGATACGGTTTCGCCCCATGGGTTAGATAAAGACGCAATAAGCGCCCCTGCATGGGTTTTGTCTTCTTGGGCTTTTAACACCATAGCACTGGTATAAAGTAACTTGCCGTTATCAGCGGTTTGCTCGCTCATGCTAGTCAGTGGTGCAAGGCTTTGCAGGTAGTCTTGCCAACCAAGGGCTTCGCCTTTACCGTTGTAATTATCAAGCACAGCTTGGTAACCTTTGGCTAGCGTAGCTTGGCCTTCTTTAAAGCTTGCTTGCTGGTTGTTGCCAAAACTTAGGCTTAAATCGAATTGACTGTTTTTACCAATTTCACCTAGCTCTGCTAATAAACTAACATTCCCCGATTGTTCACCGGTAGTTTTATAAACGCGGGTAAGCTGCTGAGTTGTTTTAAGCTGGCTTAAACCATCACTCACGCCCGTAAAACCGACACTTGTTTGTTTAAATGGCTGTGCACCTTGCAATGACAAGTAATTATCGCCCTGCCACGCTACCAATCCTTGCTCGGTGGTTTTTGCAAAGTCATCTAAGCCGTTGTTGTTTATATACGGGTTAACCGTTACATAAGCTTTTACACCGTCGAGCTGGGTATTAAAAATACTGCGTACAAATAAGCTTTGCCCGTCTGGATCGGTAAATATATGTTTTTCTAGGCTAAAGCGACCTTGTTTGTCTTTGCTTACTACTTTGTATGCTAATGATAACGGGCGGCCTTTATCGTCTTTGTATAAGTAGTCAATAGTAACGTCTAAATCATCAGCTTCGGTGACTGTAAAATCTTTTCCTACTACAACAAATTGCATGTCTTTAATTTGCGCTTGATGAATAAGCCCAAACATGGTTTCGGTGATCATCCCTTTAGCAATCGAAAACCATACTTTTGACACTTTAGCTGTTGGCGCGTCGTCACTGTAATGGCCATTTTGGTATTGCTCAAAAGACGTGCCTATCCCGGTTTTACCTGCGTATGCCCAAAATGGGGCTTCGCCTGGTGCGCCTGGCGCATTCACTGATGTTTGCGCTTCTGTACTGGTTCGCGTATTTTGCACGCCACAACCGACAAGGCCTGCGGCCAATATTGTCGCGGTAATTAGGTTATATTTTTTCATTTTAGACCCTTAAATTAAGACTGTTTAACTCGCAGTACGGCAACCGCTGCAAGTACAAAAGACACAGCACCTAGCATCAATGCGTAAATAGGTTGATTTTGGAAAAAGTGACGAAGTATCAGGCCAAGGACACTGGCGGCTAATAATTGTGGGATCACAATAAAAAAGTTAAATATTCCCATATACACACCCATTTTATGACTCGGTACTGAGGTACTTAACATGGCGTAAGGCAAAGACAAAATAGACGCCCACGCAAAACCAATACCTATCATTGGCCAAATAAGTAAGCTCGGATCTTGTATAAACATAAAGCTCGCCAAACCTAACACACCTAAAATAAGGTTAAGTGCATGCGCTAGTTTTAAACCAACACGCTTAACGATGATCGGGATACATAAAGCCGCCAATGCAGCAAAACCGTTGTAAGCCGCAAATAAAATACCCACCCAGTCTGCACCATTGTTATACGCCGCTGAACTTGTGTCGCTGCTACCATAATGAAAACTGGTTACCGCTGAGGTGGTGTAAATCCACATGGCAAATAATGCAAACCAGCTAAAAAACTGTACCCAAGCAAGTTGTTTCATCGCCTCTGGCATGGTGAATACATCGTTAACGACTTGGTAAAAGCCACCGCTGGTGTGGTTTTTTGCCTGAAGTGTGGCTGCAATAAATTGAATTACGCCAAAACTCACTAAGCCAGCTGCCAATAGGTACAGCTCTTTTTCTAGGTTTAATCCCATGACTAAACCAAGTACGGCAAGCCCTAAAACAGTAAATACACTGCCGCCTTTACTAAAGTTAATTTGTGCAGATACAGCCTGTTCAGCCTCAGTTTGCTCTTGTTGATTAAATGCGGCCAATTCTTCAGGTGAATATTCTTTGGTGGTTATAATTGTCCAGCCCACTGCGACCAGCAATACAACTGCACCAAAGTAAAACGAGTACTTTACTGAATCAGGAATTTGCCCTGCAGCGGCGGTGTTGGCAATATCAAACCAGTTCGTCATCATCCAAGGGAGTGCAGAAGCAACCACGGCGCCTACGCCTATAAAAAAGCTTTGCATTGCATAGCCAGTAGCACGCTGTTTGTTTGGTAGGTTATCGCCTACAAGGGCGCGAAATGGTTCCATAGTGACGTTAATCGATGCATCCATTATCCATAACATGCCCGCTGCAATCCAAAGTGTTGGTGAGTTTGGCATAATAAATAACGATAATGTGGTTAAAATAGCGCCGTATAAAAAAAACGGACGACGGCGGCCTAATTTGCCCCAGGTTTTATCGCTCCAGTAACCAATAATTGGCTGTACAATTAACCCTGTGAGTGGTGCTGCTACCCACAAAATAGGAATGTCATCTACATTAGCCCCAAGGGTTTGAAATATTCGGCTTACATTACCGTTTTGCAGTGCAAAGCCAAATTGAATGCCTAAAAAGCCAAAGCACATGTTCCATATTTGCCAAAAACTTAAATCTGGTTTGTTATTTTTCATTATGAGCTCCAGTGGTTAATACTGCACTGCTAAGCGCATTTAAAGTTAAACTAATGTGTGCCTGCTCAGCTGTAATAGTTAGCTCGGCGTTTTGATTCGCCTCTAGCAAATCAAGCAATTGTAATTTTTCGCTGGTATTTTGCGTCAGTGTGTTAAGTGGAATATCAATACTGATCTGACTGACTTGCTCAGCAAAATTACTCACCACCCAAATTTGTTGATTACCGATACTGCGGCTAAACGCAGCAACTTTTTCGCTGCCAGTAACCATCAGTGGTTGCATGTCACCAGCTACAACTGCTGGATGTTTACTCAACGCCATAACGGCTTTGTAATATTCACGTAATTGACCTTGTGCCGGTGTTAATAAAGCACCATCAAACTTGCCGTTGTTCATCCACGCTTGATGCGCTGGCACGCCAATGTAGTCAAAAATACTGGTGCGAGTTGGTTTGCCAAAGCCTGCATCTTCAGAGCCATCTTCACCCACATCTTGAGCAAAATATAATAGTGTTGGCGCACGGCTAATAAGGTTTGATACTACTAATGCGGGTTTGCCCTTTTCACTACTACCTGCAAAGTCAGGGCTGGCGATACGTTGTTCGTCATGGTTTTCTAAAAAGTGCAGCATATGCTGCTCTATGTCAGCCACTTTTTGCTGAGCATTAAAAATAGTGTCTGCCGGTTGCGTGCCTTGCATAACAGCTTTTAAGGTGTCGTAAAAGCCGACTTTATCGTACAAGTAATCCATTTTTCCTTGCTGGATATACGGGCGATATAGTGCGGGATTGTATACTTCGGCTAGTAAAAATGCCTCTGGGTTGTGCATCTTGATTGATGAGTTTAGAAAGCTCCAAAACTCTACAGGTACCATTTCGGCCATATCATAACGAAAGCCATCTACGCCTTTATCGAGCCAATATAGCGCGATATCACGAAACTTATACCAGCTGTTTGGCAACTCTTTATCCTGCCAAAACTCAAAGTGCGCGCGTAAATCTTTAGTAGCATACTCATCGGGCAGAGTTGGAAAGTCATAACTACCGTCAGGTTTTACGCCATAATTTACTTTAACTGTTTCGTACCAGTCGTTTATATCAGGCTTAGCAGCACGGGCACCATTACCAGTCCATTTTGCAGGCGTTTCAGCAAATAAGTTATCAGCAAGTGGGTGGGCATTACCGCCTAGCACTTGGTAGTTTTCAATGGTTGGTACTTGAAATGACTGCCCAGTAACGTAATAAAAGTTATTATCGCGGGCATACTCTACGCTGGTGTCATCTTGCTCACCAAAATCTTTAACTCCAGCGGGTTTAGCGGTTGATTGATAATGACGCGCCACATGATTTGGCACAATATCAATGACCACTTTCATACCGTGTCGATGGGTGCGCTCAATTAATGCAGCAAACTCTTCGAGGCGGCGCTCTGGATTAATGGCTAAATCTGGGTTTACATCGTAATAATCTTTAATTGCATACGGCGAGCCGGCACGGCCTTTCACTACATCCGGGTCATCTTGGCTAATTCCATATTGGCTGTAATCGCCGACCAAAGCATGGTGTAACACGCCGGTATACCAAATATGGGTGGTACCAAGTTCTTTAATGCCACTTAAAGCAGCATCATTAAAGTCACTAAATGTGCCTACGCCATTTTGCTCTTTGGTTCCCCACGGAATATTGGCTGTTTGCGTATTACCAAATAAGCGCGTGAATACCTGATACACAACCGGCTTTGAATGCTCGTTAACTTGTTCAGCTACCTTTTTGTCAGTACTGTGGGTTGTTGGCTCATCTGAGCAGCTCGACAATAACAAGCTACTAGCTAATACCCATGAGCCATATTTGAATGTACTAATTGTGGTTTTATTTGTTGTCATAATGTTCTTACTTAGATCTGACGTTTTAATGGGTTGTCATTTAAACGTCATTTTTATTATAAATTTAATACTAAAGTGAACTGCCACTGACTGACAGCGGCTGCATACGTATTCACACAGGCTTTATTCAATTATTAATACCGTTGCACTCATAGGCGCTAAGGTCACTGTATCTGTTATATTTATTTGCTGTTCAGTAAAAAGACTCACAGCCTGTTTGTATTGCCCAATAACCTCTTGCAGATACGCTAATGACCAGTTTTTTGCTGCGGTATTTTTATTTAAAAACACCAACAAAGTTTGCTGTTCACTTATCCGCGCGTAACTGTATATACCTGATTTAGGACTAAAATGAACCAGTTTACCTTGCGCTATTGCTGGGCTTTGCTTTCTAAAATTAAGTAAGGTGGTGATGGTTTGCTGCATATCACGCTGCTCATCTGATAACCCTTGTCCTGTAAAAGCATTACTTGGCTGACCTTTAAAACCACCGGGGAAATCAATACGGATATCACCGTGATCATTACTGCCCGTATTATCAAGCAATACTTCGGTGCCATAATACATTTGTGCAATACCACGAGTGGTAAGCAACATAGTCATCGCCATTTTCGTTTTAGCAAGATCTTGCTTAAGCTGAGTGTAAACTCGGCTCATATCGTGGTTATCGGCAAACACGAGCAAGTTGTCTGGATTTGGATATAAAAAGTCATTGGCGATTGATTGATACACTTTTACCCAGCCAGTGTTCCAACTCTCCTCTTCATTAAGTGCTTGAATAAGTGACTCTTGTAATGAAAAATCCATCACGCTTGGTAAGCTTGAGGTATAGCCGTCGTTATTTACCTTTCCTGCTTGCCAATATGAAGCAATCGCAGGATTGGTGGTCCACTCTTCGCCAACAATATTAAAAGCGGGATACTCAGTCATTATGGCTTTAGTCCAGTCAGCTAAAAAGGCTTTGTCTGAATATGAATAGGTATCAACGCGAATACCGCTTAAGTCGGCGTATTCAATCCACCAAATAGCATTTTGGATAAGGTAGTTTGCTAATAACTGTTGCCGCTGGTTTAGATCCGGCATTGTGGCTACAAACCAGCCATCGCTGAACTGGCGTTTATCAAACTCACTTGCATGTGGGTCTTGAATGGTTTGACGAGCATGGCTGGTAGCATGTTTACCGTTTGCAAACTCGCCATTAAAATTGATCCAATCTGATGTGGGTTTATCTGTCATCCATTCATGCTCAGAGCCAAAGTGATTAAGCACTAGGTCCATCACTATACCAATACCGTGTTGTTTCGCTTTGGCTGATAACTCGCGATATAACTCATTTGAGCCCATGCGTGGGTCGATAGTGTAAAAATCGGTAATTGCATAACCGTGATAAGAGTAGCTGGGCATATCATTTTCAAGCGGTGGTGTTAACCAAAGCTGGGTTACGCCCAGTTTTTGCAAATACGGCAGTGCGTTAATTACACCTTGAATGTCGCCACCGTGACGCCCACCTCGCTCAATTGGATTTGCAGCCTCAAGCATTCCTTTTACTGTGTCGTTGCTGCTATCGCCATTAGCAAAGCGATCCGGATTAATTAAGTAAATGGTATCACTGCTATCAAAACCGTTACGTTTACTGCTATTAGCTTTACGTGCATGCAATTGATACTCAAAACGCTCCCCTGATTTGCTGCTAAACACTAAAACACCTGGCTTTGCGATTGGATTTATTTCAATATTTAAAAAAGCGTAATTTGGGTTATCTGTTTTAGTTACACTTTTTAAACTCACCCCTGAGTAAGATGCTAATTGCCATTGTTGCTTAGCAATACCTTGATCATGCAGCATAATTTGCAAGGTATTATTTTGCATACCAACCCACCAGTTTTGTGGTGATATAGTTATTGCATTGGCGTTTAAACACATCCCTAAAAGCGTGCTTAATAAAAAGATATGAATGAGTGATTTCATATTAATTATTTTTCATCCTCGCTAAAAATTCACTATGAGTCGGCAATTTGTTTACCGTACCACTAATCAGAGTTTTTAAATTACCAAATAACTCTGCGAGTTGTTCATCACTCAGTGCATCTGCGAGTGGGTGATAGTCCTGCGCTCCAAGCCCTTGACCTATCATTACTTGCTGCCATGCAACTTCGGCAAAAAGTTCATCATCTTCTCTAATTAATTTACCTGTTTGCTTAAATAAATCGATTTTAGTTTGCAGTGACTTAGGTATATTCATTTGCTTACACTGGCGCCAAAATGCGCTGTCAGTGCGCTCAGTCAATTTGTAATGCAAAATAATAAAGTCGCGGATCCGCTCAATTTCGATTTGGCTTTGCATGTTATATGCATCTATTAATGACTGCTTAATTCCATTATTCGGAAAGAACTTTATTAACCGAATCACGGCGGTTTGAATAAGGTGGATACTGGTCGATTCTAACGGCTCTAAAAAGCCGCTAGATAAACCAATAGCGACCACATTTTTATGCCATTGCTTTCGCCTTCGCCCTGTTTTGAAACGAATCACTCTAGGCTCTGTAATTGGTTCACCGGGAATATTATCAAGCAGTTTCAGCTTCGCTTGCTCATCGGTTAAGTGTCGACTTGAATATACTAGGCCATTACCTACACGATGTTGTAATGGTATTTGCCACTGCCAGCCTGCGCTATGTGCAATAGAACGCGTATAAGGCACTGGCTCTGTAGCCGTTTTAGTTTGTACCGCAATAGCACTATCACATGGCAGCCAATGTGACCAATCCTCAAACCCCGTATTTAAGATCTTTTCGATTAGCAGTGCGCTTAGCCCTGTGCAATCTATAAATAAATCGCCTGAAATTATTTGCCCATCTAACAGCTCAAGTGCCTTTACAAAACCGGTCTCTGGGCATTGCTGAACATCAGCAATTTTACCCTCAATGCGTTTAACACCGCGTGATATAGTCAGCTCTTTTAAAAATTCTCCGTACAAGGTGGCGTCAAAATGATAAGCATAACTTAGACCTGCTAGCTGTGTATTAGGTATGTATTTTAAATGAGTAAACTTATGCTGTTTTGCTGCTTGATAGTTAAGTGAAAAGTCCCAAAAATCTGTCTCACTACCTTGCTGCTTAGCCTTCAGCCAAAAGTGGTAAAACTCACAAAATGGGAAGTCTTTCCCAACATCACCAAAAGCATGCATATATTTGTGATGCTTTTCGCGCCAATTTTCAAACTCAATGCCGAGCTTAATTGTTGCTTGTGTTGCTTTGATAAACTCACTCTCGTGGATTCCTAATGCCGCGTTTAGGTGAAGTATCGGCGGAATACTAGCTTCCCCAACTCCGACCGTACCAATTTGATCCGACTCAATAAGGGTGATATTAACTACTTTACCTAGCACTTTATTAAGTAACGCCGCAGTGATCCAACCTGCAGTACCACCACCGGCAATAATTATGTGTTTTAACTTTTGCTTTTGCATTCACGCTTCCACCGTTATGTACTTTTATCAGTGTAGTTGAGCGATATAAAAAAGCCCTTGTAAAACAAATTACAAGGGCCTTTCAACGCTAAAAAAAATTATAGCTTATAGCTAAAGCCAAGTAGGAAAGTACGGCCGTAATCTTGGTAATCACGTACTTGTAAATCACTGTTGCCTTGAAGCGATACAAATGGTTCTTCAGTGATATTTTGCACTTGGAACGTAACACTCAAGCCGTTCAAACTTTCAATGCTACCTTCACTAAAGTCATAACCAATTTGAGCATCCCAGATAGTTTCGCCTTTGATATCAACCTGTGTTGTCGCAAAACCCAAACCGTAAACATCGCCTTTGAAGTCGCTACGTTTTCTCATACTTGTACGTGCTTGAAAACCGCTACGCTCAAAATAAACCGTTAAGCTGTCAATTTGGTCTGATAACCCTGGTAGTTCATACTCGTTACCATTTTGATCAGTCAGGTCTTGCTCTACACCAGTATGACTTGCAATTAAGCCAAAACCCTCTAACGATGAGTGAAAAATATTAAACGGTAATGCCAGTGATAGTTCGTAACCCCAAAGATCACCTTCGCCACCATTTACTTTACCTGAGCCAGAGCCAGTTGAGTTAGCCGGAATTTGACCTGTTGATGGGTCTGCAACTCCAGACATATCAACTTCATAACTACCATCAAAAATCCATTGCGTAATATCTTTATAGAAAAACGCTGCAGCAAAGTAACCTTCTGCATTAAAGTAATTTTCATAGCTTATATCTAAACCTGTGGCTTCTTTAGGCTCAAGCTTCGGATTACCACCTGATACGCTCCAATAATTACCATTTTCATCTGGTTGCTGATTATATGAAGCATTAATTGATGCATTCATTTCGTCAAGACGAGCACGTGAAATAGTTTTTGCAGCACCAAAACGAATGGTTTGGTCTTCATCAATTGCAAACGATAGATTTATACTTGGTAAAAAGTGGCTATAGTCATGACTTACATCTGTAGATGAAACAACCACTAGACCATCAACAGTATTTGCTGCAAAACCTTGCGAGGATTGATCTGTTTGTACATAGCGAGCACCAATATTACCTCTGACCGGTATTGATCCGAGTTCAGCATTGATATCGAGTTGTGCGAATACTGCAGTAACTTCTTCTTTGACTGTCCAAGATTGCGTTTTATGTTTTTGATCAGTCAGGCTTTCTTGTAGTAAATCATAGTAACCGTCGTTTACTAAACCGTTAGTGTCATAAGCAACCATGTTGCCCATGCCGATAAAATCAAGGCTAGCTGTACCTTTACGATATTGTTCAGGAATCGATAGCATACCTGGGTTTGATAATGAAAAGTCTTTTAAAGTCATGAAGTAACCTTCAGACACTTTACTCTTTTCGCGGTCACGGTATGAAATACCAAAGCTTACTTTACTAAAATACTCGTTTTCAAGTAATTTGCTTGCCGCTAACTTTAATGTAATTAGTTCATCATTAATTTCAGGGGCATTAATAAAGCCATCTTGTGCAGTATTTTCGTAAGCTGTTCCTGATAAGCCATATTTATTGTTTAGAGCTGCACTTGACCCCCATGATAATGGACCACCTAATTGAATTAAGCCATAATCACTGTAGTCTAGCTGAGGAGAAAACTGTGCACCGGTGTTCCCACCATCAAACTCATAACCAATGTTATCAGCAATACCATTTGCATCGCCTCGGCCAGTACCAGAATAGCTTTCGATACTCCAAATTTGGCGTTCAACTTCAGAGCGGCTGGCGTCAAGTTCAACTGACCAAGAATCATCTATGTTATATTTAGTGTTAAAACCAAACTGCGTTAAATCAGCATTACGCTCTTCGTAGTCATTACGTACTACTACACGTTGGCCTTGGGTTACAGCACTAGTAATAAAGCCACTTTCAGAGTCAACTACGGCTGAGCTAGGATCAATTGTACCTTGTCCCCATGCAAATGGAACTTCAATACCACGAAGGATTTTTTCATCTGAAAAATCAACATAAAGCGCATCAAATGTCATACTTAAACGATCGGTTGGTGCTGCTTCAACGACTAACATTGCAGAATCGCGTTCTAGAGTAGATGATCGCACGAACGGTTTTGCACCACCGAGTATTGAATACGTTTGGCCGTCATCACCCGTAAACTCAGGATAACCCCAAGAGTTCCAGCGTTTTTCTTGGTTTGGTGAGCTCATTTTGTTGTAAGCAAATGCAACACCAATTGTATCGTCTGCAAATTGGTCGATATACGATACTGTACCCCGAAAACCTTGGTCATCACCATCTGGATTTAATTTATCAAAACCTGTTTGCTCTAATTGACCATTAAACATGATCACGCGCTCACCTTTACTTAAAGGCTTTACAGTTTGCATGTCGATAACACCGGCGATACCTTCCGCGTCTAGGCTTGCACTTGGCGTTTTATATACGGTTACACCGCTCATTATTTCTGACGGATAGAGGTCAAACTCAACACCACGATTGTCACCAATCGATACTTGCTCACGACCATTAAAGGTTGTAGCACTTTCATTTTCGCTAAAACCACGCACACTTACTCGGCTTGCTCGACCATCTAAACGCTGTGCAGTAAGGCCTGGTAAACGGGCAATTGACTCTGCAATTGATGAGTCTGGTAATTTACCAATATCTTCTGCAGAGATAGATTCAACCACCTCTGATGAAAAACGCTTTGTATTGATTGACTCTACAACGCTGCCGCGAAAACCTTTAACTTCGATGACTTCAACGTCATTCTTTGCGGTTTGTTGCTCTTCTTGTGCGTATGAAGAGAAACTGCTAATACCTGCGGTTGCAAGTGCAATTGTTAATATACTTGGTTTGAACATAGACATGATGTGTTTCCCGTTACCCAATTTTATATTACTAACTTTTAGCGAGTTGCTTGTGATAGGAGCATAACCCGATGTTAGCTATTTTGTTGTCAGGATGAATATTAACGCCCGTTTTATTTTATTAACAACTTTATGCATACGTATTCAGACTAGTGCAAAACCAATAACTTTAACAAAAAATTCACACAAATAATGGCAACACCTTGTTTTTATAGGTATAAAGATGAGGCAATTGATCATTCTATTTTATAAAAGAAATATGCACTGCTTCGAGCTCCTTTGGTGCGGCAATTTACAGTTTAATACCTTAATTATTAGTGCATTCACACTTTATATTCGAGTCCTGCTCGCTCCTCTTACAAAATGCCAATTGGTAAGACCATTAATTGCACTGCACCATAACGCTACAGAACCCATATAATATGCACCAAGTTGGATTTGCTACTTTGTTAATGATACGAAAACGAGAATTGGTAAACATTAATTTGCCGCTCACATACCTTTATTCGTAGGTTTTTCAGAAGCTGTTTTCCTTATCAAAGCGATCTATTTAGCATGCATACGTATGCATCCTTTTTACAGTATCAAGCCCTTCACGTATGCTTTTTAAAAAATAACGTAGTTCGTTTCAATCGAACTGCTAACAAGATTACGAACACACCATTTCTAAACAGTAATAATTAAATGGGAAGTGTTGTCACGATGGAGAAAAAAATGGCTCAACAGCAGTGGTATAAGGGCGCCGTGATTTATCAGGTTTATCCGCGCAGTTTTCAAGATACCAACGGTGACGGCATTGGTGATTTAAAAGGGATCATCAGCCGGATAGACTATATTAAAAGTCTGGGTGTTGATGCTATTTGGATCTCACCATTTTTTAAATCACCAATGAAAGACTTTGGCTATGATATCAGCGATTATCGTGACGTAGACCCTCTTTTTGGCGATCTTAATGACTTTGACGAGCTCATTGCACAAGCTCATCAACGTGATATTAAAATTATTATTGATCAAGTATTGAGCCACACATCAGACCAACATCAATGGTTTTTAGATAGCCGAGAAGACAAAACTAACGACAGATCTGATTGGTATGTATGGGCTGATGCAAAACCAGATGGCACCCAGCCAAACAACTGGCTTTCAATTTTTGGTGGCCCTGCTTGGCAATGGGAGCCTCGTCGTGGCCAGTATTATTTACACAACTTTTTTACTGAACAACCGGATCTTAATTTTCACAATCCAGATGTACGTCAAGCAGTATTAGATAATGTTGAGTTTTGGCTTAAAAAAGGCGTAGATGGTTTTCGCCTAGATGCAATTAACTTTTGTTATCACGATGCACAGCTACGTGATAACCCAGCCAAACCGCCAGAAAAACGCCAAGGCCGTGGTTTTAGCGAAGATAATCCATATGCATTTCAGTATCATCATTATAATAATACCCAACCTGAAAATATCAGCTTTATGCAAGATATTCGTACCCTGTTAGACAAATACCCTGGTACCGTGTCTTTGGGTGAAATATCATCCGAGGATTCACTTGCTACTATGGCTGAATACACAGCTGGTGGCGATAAATTGCATATGGGTTACAGTTTTGAGCTACTAACCAATGATTATAGCAGTGAGTATATTCGTACAACAGTTAAAACATTGGAAGAACGAATGACAGAAGGCTGGCCATGCTGGGCCTTTAGTAACCATGATGTAGAACGTGTTGCTAGTCGTTGGAGTAACAATGGTGAAGTAAACTCAGAGCAGTGTAAAATGCTTACCGCCCTACTCGCTTCATTGCGCGGTAGTGTATGCATGTACCAAGGTGAAGAGCTAGGTCTTGGCGAAGCAAGTGTGGCGTTTGAAGACTTACAAGACCCATATGGGATAACTTTTTGGCCAAACTTTAAAGGCCGAGATGGCTGTCGTACGCCTATGCCATGGCACAATGATGACGGTGAACAGGCCGGATTTTCTGCAACGAAACCTTGGTTACCTGTTGACGAAAACCACAAACGCCAGACTGTAAGCAAACAAGATAGCGATAGCGATTCGATTCTAAATGCGTTCCGCCATTTTATGACATGGCGTAAGCAACAAGCTATCTTACTCGAAGGCGATATTGAATTTATTAATACCCCTGAGCCATTGTTAGCTTTTTACCGTCGTTTTGCAGGCCAGACTATGTTGTGCGTATTTAACCTAGCTCAAGAGCCTGCAAGCCTCAACATTGAACACACTGATATTGTGCAACATACAGAATTGAATCATCACAATGGCAGCTTAGAGAAACAAACCCTTACCCTACCCGGTTTTGGTTGTTTTTACGCAGCAGTTAGTTAATTTCAAAATCTAATTACAACACTGCATATATAAAATTAAGAAACTAACCATTGTTATAGACTATCATAACTTAGTTCTTAAGGAACGCAGGTCGTGTGATCTACCTATTTTAAACGGCAAATATCATTATTTTTTCAATGAATTGCCGCTTACAATTTACCGCTAGTTGATCAAGTACACGGTGTATCTTATAATTACACTGTGTTCGCAGTATGCTCAGCCAAACCAGCGATTCTGCAATATGCGGTTTTTTTTAATAAAACCCCTTGAGTTATTCCATGACTCTAGCTCTTTGAAAAATAATCGATTTGTCAACGAGTCGCGTATATATCGAGTAACTCATCAAGGTTAAACTGTATTCTTTTAAATTAGTAACAGGGGAAACGGGGCGCTTTTCATTGGGTAGATAAATAAGCATATACTCGGATCCATTTTTCTTCCAGCGTACTGTTAACTCAAGTGGCTGACTACCCCACTTCTCGGGCAAATTTTTGAGTTTACTATTATTTTCTTTAAGCTCTACACCAGCGTAATAAGCTGATGTGACGGTTGGGTTAATGTTTTTATTCGCTCTGACCAAAAAGTAGCCGCCATCTTGAGATATTTGCTCAAAGTAATCTAAGTCAAAATACCCTGTATCAGCAAGTAATAACGTATTTTCTAGTGTGTGACGACCAGGTAAAAAGGCTAGCTCAGTGTCAACATCAGGACGGGTATCTATTTCACAAGGCTGTTAGTTTAATAGGTCGTAGGTAACATGCAACTCAATTTCGGCAGGACTTATAGCAGTAAAGCGACCAGCAAAAACCACAGCTAATTCATCATGTAGAACAAATGATGAGCCATCTTGCAATAACACTCGCTGTATTCCTAGCTGGGTAAAAAAGGTTTTATCCAGCGTGTTACAGTCAATTTAGACATCGCTTAAGTAACGAGTTCACGGACTAGTTCAGTCAAGGCAGGTTTCTAATCTGATTATGAAAAGGTTTATAATTTATCGTGCAATTAGCCTGCGTTCGCAGGTTCTGATGGATATCTGGCAAGTTAGCGTCTTGCAAGCAAGATAAGCTTTTGAATACAGCTTTGAGCAGATAAACAATCAATCGGCAACGGTGTCGAATTTGAAATCCAGAGGTTTTTGCAAGCTTAATTAGATGCTTTTCTGAGATAAGGGCTTTAAATTGATTTGAAACTTGGTTAATCTGCGGCTGAACTCTGTTTTTGGTCATGTTTTTATTGGCGTAACTATTTGATCATTAACATAGTTCAACTTCAATTTTTCTTAAGATCTAACCTATGAATATGCCTTAAATATAAGGCTAAATTATATTGAACCAACCAGTAATAGAATATCTTGGATACTTTGCGAAAGGTGTTACGTAACTTACTGAATGTGGTAAGTTTACATCAAATACACTAAGAGTATT
>NZ_JACJEE010000050.1:0-20261 GCF_014163915.1 Pseudoalteromonas sp. SR41-8 | reverse complement strand
ATCAGCTATCAGCTATCAGCTATCAGGAAGAGAATAAATGAAATTTTAAGTTAATAAATAATTTTTAGAATTTTTATAGATATTAAGAAAGTGGTCGGCGATGCAGGATTTGAACCTGCGACCCCTTGGACCCAAACCAAGTGCGCTACCAAACTGCGCTAATCGCCGATATTGAAGTATTAAACCTCGTTTTCATTGAACACTCAAACTTTGTATTTGAGACCACTTTTTGAGAAAGTGGTCGGCGATGCAGGATTTGAACCTGCGACCCCTTGGACCCAAACCAAGTGCGCTACCAAACTGCGCTAATCGCCGATATTCTTTTGTAAATGGGGTGACTGATGGGGCTCGAACCCACGACAACCGGAATCACAATCCGGGGCTCTACCAACTGAGCTACAACCACCGCTATATTTACATGTTTTCAAATGGTGCACCCAGAAGGATTCGAACCTTCGACCGACGCCTTAGAAGGGCGTTGCTCTATCCAGCTGAGCTATGGGCGCATCGAAAACTTCATAGTTTACCAATAAGCCAATCTATTATAATAGAAAGTGGTCTGCTTTTCAGCATTTAACCTGTGACTGCATGGGACATACCCAAACCAATCATTACCATTCTTTATAATTGAGAAAGTGGTCGGCGATGCAGGATTTGAACCTGCGACCCCTTGGACCCAAACCAAGTGCGCTACCAAACTGCGCTAATCGCCGATGCTTACTATTGTTAGCGAGTGACCTCGTTGACAACGGGGTGCATAATAGTGATTTGACCGTGTCAGGTCAAACCTTTTTTTAAGAAAATAAATCAATCGGTCATTTTTAGTTCATAATGGTTAAATATTGTGAGGATCAGCTAAAATTTCAACTGTTTTATATAATTAGCGGGTATATCAGAAAAGCAACTTGGCGCATTAGCGCTTTTCTGCGAAAATAGTAAGCATATTAAAAACGAATAATAAAGAACGTGTTCTTTATTAGCATTATATTACCCCTATTTCTGTATGCATTCGTTTTTAAAGTATCGGTATTAAGTTAACTAACCCCAATTAAAGGTCACCCATGACGGCAAACATCATCGATGGTAAGGCAATAGCTAAACAAGTACGCAGTGCAGTAGCACAAAGAGTAAGTGAACGTGTTGCAAACGGTTTGCGAGCACCTGGACTTGCAGTTGTACTTGTAGGGCAAGATCCTGCAAGCCAAGTTTATGTAGGTTCAAAACGTAAAGCCTGTGAAGAAGTTGGCTTTATTTCTAAATCATTTGATTTACCAGCAGATACAAACGAGCAAGCATTATTAGATTTAATTGATGAGCTCAATAACGATGCACAAGTTGATGGTATTTTAGTACAACTTCCTCTTCCCGCTGGTCTTGATGTTGAAAGAATCCTTGAACATATCACTCCACTCAAAGATGTTGACGGCTTTCATCCTTATAACATTGGCCGTTTAGCACAGCGTATGCCTGCTCTTCGCCCTTGTACGCCAAAAGGTATTATTACACTGCTTGATTCGACCGGTGTAAAATACAAAGGCATGCATGCAGTTGTTGTTGGCGCTTCAAATATTGTTGGTCGTCCTATGGCATTGGAACTATTACTTGCTGGTTGTACAACCACTGTGTGTCATAAATTTACGCAAGATTTAGAAACTCATGTACGCCGTGCTGATCTGTTAGTTGTTGCAGTTGGTAAACCTGAGTTTATTCCTGGGGATTGGGTTAAAGAAGGTGCAATTGTGATCGATGTAGGCATTAATCGTTTAGATAGCGGCAAATTAGTCGGTGACGTACAGTATGATATCGCTGAACAAAAAGCACATTTCATCACGCCAGTACCTGGCGGCGTTGGCCCAATGACAGTAGCAAGCTTGATTGAAAATACCCTTGAAGCCTGTGAAAAATACCATAGCTAATTAGCCTCTAACGTCGCATCAAGAATTAACAAGGGTTGCTGTTTAGCAACCCTTTGTTGTTATTTGTTAGACTATTTTAGCTGAGCGCTGGCGCCGTGTTAGCTTTAACAATTGCGGCAGCACAGAGAAGAAAATCATTAAAACCATTATCGTATATTGCCAAACTTGATAGTGCTCACTTAGTAATACAACGGCGCAAATAATACCTGCGATCGGATTAGCAATCGTACCGAAAGTAAACTCAACCACCGTCATGCGGCCAAGTAACCAAACATACAAGATATACGCAAGCGCTGTATTTGGCACAATTAACCAAAATAATGCAAGCCACTGTATTGAACTGACACCATTAGCAAGTACTTGATATTGTTGTGGATCAAAGTAAATAGCTTGAGTCATTGCTACTAATGATAACAATGATCCGCCAATGATCAGCTGCCATGTTAATACCGTCCACCAATGAGTATGGGTAGACATTTTTTGCACTAAAGTACTACCAACAACAATTGTTAACAACGCACCAATTAAAGCGAATACTCCTAAGGCATTAATCGTGACATGCTGGGGATCAAATAATCGCCAAGCCAAAATCACTAATATAAGTGCGCACACCGATTGCAAAAACGCTGGACGCTGCTTTTTAAAAACCCACGCATAAATCAACGCAACCACAGGCACAGAGACCATACCAACACCGGCAATTGCCGCTGGTAAATTAACCGCCATAATAAAAATAAAACTAAAAAACAGGGCAATATTAACCACAGCTAATAATACTAAACCGCGCCACTGTTTTGCTTTAGGCCATGATGGTTTAAGCACAAATAACAGTAAACCCGCAGGTAATGCTCGTAACGCGCCAAGTAATATTGGCGGCCAATCTGGGGTGGCATATTTAGTGACCGCATAGGTGGTGCCCCATAAAAAAGCAGGGATCATGGCAAGAAAAATATTCATTTCATTCCTTTCAAAATAACTAAGAAACGCAAAGGTAAAACCTAAGGTTAAGTTGAGGTCAAGCTAGAAAAAATAAAAAGGCTGCCAAATTGGCAACCCTTTGTAATACTTACTAATACAATACTTACTAAAATAATACTTACTAAAATATGTCTTATTCAGCAATGCCTATTTGACTGGCACTAGTAAGGTAATTAATTACGCTTTACGCCATGTAGTTTTACCTGCAGAGTCTTCCAGTATCACCCCAAGTGCATTTAAAGCATCACGCGCTTCATCAGCCGCAGCCCAATCTTTACTCGCGCGCGCTTCATTACGCTTAACTATTAACGCTTCTATTTGGGCAACTTCGTCATCTGCTTGGCCACCTTGTAAAAATGCCTCTGGTGCTTGTTGAGCAACCCCTAACACTTCCCCAAGACTGCGCAGTACAAATGCTAACTTACCCGCTTGCTCAGCATCAACGTCTTTTACACGGTTTAGCTCTTTGGCTAATTCAAATAACACCGGTAATGCTTCTGGTGTATTAAAGTCGTCATCCATTGCTTTTCTAAATTTAGCCACATGTTCATTTGTTGCTAAATCACAACTGATAGGCTCAACACCACGAAGTGCCGTATAAATACGCTCAAGCGACGAACGTGCTTGATCTAAGTTCTCTTGCGAGTAATTTAACTGGCTGCGGTAATGACCAGAAATTAAAAAATAACGAACCGATTCAGCATCATATTCTTTAAGTACATCACGAACAGTAAAGAAGTTGTCTAATGATTTTGACATCTTCTCTTTATTTACTTGTACCATACCCGTATGGATCCAGGTATTGACGTACTTGCCGTTATTTGCACAGCATGATTGCGCAATCTCATTTTCATGGTGTGGAAACTGTAAGTCTGAACCACCGCCATGAATATCAAAATGCTCACCTAAATGCTTTGAGCTCATTGCCGAACATTCAATATGCCAACCTGGACGACCTTCGCCCCACGGTGATATCCATGATGGTTCACCCGTTTTGGCTTTTTTCCATAACACAAAATCAAGTGGATCATCTTTATCTTGTGCTACTTCAACACGCGAACCGGCTTGTAGCATAGTTAAATCTTGCTGTGACAATGCACCGTATTGCTCAAACGTTGAGACGTCAAATAAAACATCGCCGTCGGCTGCAACATAGGCGTGGCCTTTAGTAACTAGTCGTTCAACCATTTCGATAATTTCGTCCATATGACCTGTGACTGTAGGTTCAATGTCTGGACGCAACATGTTTAGACTATCAAAATCTTCATGCATTGCTTTTGTCATACGCACAGTTAAGTCATTAATCGCTTCGCCATTTTCATTCGCACGCTTAATGATTTTGTCATCAACATCGGTGATATTGCGTACATACTTTAAATCATAACCAATGTGACGAAGATAACGTACGATCACGTCAAAGCTAACAAATGTGCGGGCATGACCAATGTGACAATAATCATAAATGGTGATACCACACACATACATGTCGATCTTGCCGTCGACCATAGGTTTAAATTGCTCTTTTTGACGCGTGAGTGTGTTGTATATATTTACCATTTATTTTAAGTCCTTGACTATTTACTTGAATCGCTATGTTAACACTTGAAAAGCCCCTGCTCTAGCGCTTTATCAATTGAATAAGCACTTTGTTAATCTTAGCTAACTAAGATAAAATAGCGGCAAATAAATCAGCTAATAGGAAACCACATGGTTGTTCTACACACAAATTTTGGTGATATCACCATTAACATGCTCAAAGAAGATGCGCCAAACACAGTTAAAAACTTTTTACAGTATGCTAACGCAGGCTTTTACGACGGCACTATTTTTCACCGTGTAATTGATGGTTTCATGGTACAAGGCGGTGGTTTTGAACCAGGTATGACACAAAAAGAAGTGCATGATCCTATTCAAAATGAAGCAAACAATGGCCTTTCTAATAAGATTGGTACACTTGCTATGGCACGTACTCCTGATCCACATTCAGCAACAGCACAGTTTTTCATTAACGTGAATAACAATGACTTCTTAAACTTCAGCAGCGAAACATCTCAAGGCTGGGGTTACTGTGTATTTGCTGAAGTTGTTGAAGGCATGGACGTAGTAGAAAAAATTAAAGCCGTTGCTACAGGTAGCACAGGCTTTCATCAAGACGTACCTCTTGATGACGTTATCATCACAAGCGTAACTGTAAACTAATAGTACGCTTACCCACGTAACGTGGCGTTTTAGCGGGTATCTATGCTATACGTATATGCCCGCTTTATTTATTTTTAAAAGACTTACCTATGACTCGCCAAACCTACTTTATTGCCGACCTCCATTTAAGTGAAAATCGCCCAGATATCAGTGCAGCTTTTTATCAGTTTTTAGATACGCATATTATTAATAAGGATGTAGACGCGCTATATATACTTGGTGACTTTTTTGAAGTATGGGTTGGTGATGACTATGTAACTGCACTCTCAACTGAAGTTGCAAAGCATTTAAAAGTAGTGAGTGATAACGGCACCCCAGTATATTTTGTGCATGGAAATCGTGATTTCATTATGCGCGATAAATACGCCAAACAAGCAGGAATGACTTTATTACCCGAACAGCTGGTAATTGACTTATATGGCACTCCCACTGTCATTTTGCATGGCGATGAAATGTGCACACAAGATATTGAATATCAAAAGTTTCGTAAAAAAGGCCGCAGTTGGTGGTGGCCAAGATTAATGCTTGCTATGCCACTTTGGTATCGTCGTAAAGTTGCGCAAAATGCCAGAGAAAAATCAAAGCAAAATCAAACCGGTAAAGCGCTTGAAATATTAGATGTTACTGAACAAGCGGTACTAGCAACATTTGCAAAACACCAAGTAAAACATATGATCCATGGCCATACCCATCGCCCTAATGTGCATCATTATGAAGTAGATAAGCAAACACTCACTCGCACAGTGCTGGGTGATTGGTATACTCAAGGCTCTTATTTAGTTGTTACCGCACAGACACAAGAACTAGTGAGTGAACCATTCGCACAAATATAAAATATTGTCTACGCTTACGATATTGATCGTTTTTAGTACTGGTCGTAATGCTTAAATTATTTTTCATACTTATTTGTTTACCTTACGCAAGCCATACATACAGCCAAGATAAATGGCTTTTTGTTACCGAGCCTTTTCCCCCGTATTTTTCAGAGCAACTGCCACAACAGGGTTGGTTAGCTGACATTGTTGTTACCGCATTAGCAAGCCAAGATATTGAAGCTAGCATTGAGTTTACAACTTGGGCTCGTGCACTAAGATTACTTGAAAAAAATAAGCGAACAGCTCTTTTAGGGGCTTATTATAGCGCCGAGCGAGAAAAAATATTCCACTACTCACGACCATTAGCAAATTCATTTACTGGATTATTTAAACGAAAAAGTAGCAAAATAAACTACGATGGCAGTTTAACGTCGTTGCAGCCATACAGTATAAGTAAAGGTAGTAATTATATAGTTAGCGAGGATTTTAGTAGTGAGCACAACTTAGCCATTACAGCGACTAATGACTTGATCAGCAGCTTACGCGTGTTACAGCTTGGCCGCGTTGACTTAGTAGCAGGCACCAAACAAGTCGGTGAGTACTGGTTAAACAATCATCCACAATTACAAACAGGACAGCCAATCGTATATATCCCTCCTCATTTAGCGTCCCACCATCTATATATTATTTTTTCCAAATCTGCTGCACAAAGTAAGCAACAATTAATACAATTAGAAAACGGTTTCAACACCATTATAAATAATGGTGAGGCCGCACAAGTTCTCCTAAGCCATGGCTTTTCAGAGGCTAAGACTGAGCAATACCTACAATTTTTAAAACGTTAAAACACAAATACTTATATAACTATCACTCCAAGCAACGAATTCTGCATCTTAAGATAGTTTGGGTATAGTAATAGTAAACTCAGTTTTAAAGCGCTCTGTAGAGTGTGGATTGGACTGTAATTTAATTTCACCCTGCAAAATGTGTGTAACCCATTGGTGCACCATATATAAGCCAAGCCCAGTATTGCCAATACCACGAGCTGAGGTGTAAAAAGGCTCAAAGATGTACTGTTGAGACTCTGCTTTAATCCCAACACCGCTATCTGAAATGGTTAATTTAATGGATTGACTAGCAGCTTGTGCTATTTTTATCTCAATTTCACCGACTTGATTTTTGGCAAACCCGTGGGTTAGTGCGTTCATTATCAGGTTTTCTAGCACTTGGGAAATAATTCCTGGTCGGCTTTTTATATCTTGGTCAGTATCAACTAAGGTTTTCACTTTTACGTTTGAGTTTTTTAATCTTGAATTAAGGGAGATCAGTAAATCTTCAGTTATTTTTCTTATATTACATGTGATGACATCATCATTATGACGGTCTATCGCCATTTTTTTAAAACTTTTAACTAATACCGCTGCCTTATTTAAATTAATTTTAGCTAACCCTAAATTTTCCTCAATGCTCTGTGTGCTTTTATCTAATTGCGATTTAGTTAATCCGGTTTTTATCGCGTCACTCAACTTATTAATAACCACATTCGCGTTAGACACAGAGATAATAGCACCACCGATGGGTGTATTCATCTCATGAGCAACCCCCGCCACCAACAACCCTAAAGACGATAGTTTTCGAGCTTCGAGTAAGCTTGTTTGTAATTGCTGCTGCTGCCTTATAGTTAAATCGAGCTGTTTGTTGACGCTATCTAACTCTACTTTTTCACGCTGTAGTTTATAAGATAAAGTAATTAGTTGCTGTTGGAATAAATATTCACGGTAACTAAAACCAAAACCGCAAATACATAAAACAACACTACACAGAGCAGCATATTGAAAAGCAGTCATTTTTGCATTATACAGCAGCTCTTTAGGGCTACCGATAAGTATAATAATCTCTTTATCTGAATCTGCGGTTCTTTGTGTTGATTCACGTAGTGAAACAATAGAGAATCGCCTGAAAGTATATAAACTGTCATGAAAAATACGTGAGGTGCTTTGTACGTCATGTTCAATGATATGTTGCCAAAGCGCTGGAGAGTTATTTGCTAGCGAGTTATTAACTTGATTATACATAAACCCAAACTGTAATGCGGGATCCTTATTATACAACCAATAACCATCATGATTTAGAATATTTACTTGGGTGTTTTTTTCATCATATTGTCGAATATTACTAAATAAATAATCCAGATTAAAATTCACTACTAACAAGCCATCTATTAAATAATCACCACCTTGCGTTCTGTAAGTCACCCTAATTGTTGGCTCATGCGGGACAACAACTTTTCCACGCTCAATATTTAAATCAATTTCTGAAATAAATGTATTCGGTGGTGCAACTAACATCCCTTCTTTAAAATAATAACGATTTTTCTTATTTTGTAATTGTGATACCTCAACAATTTCGCTTTTTTTATTGCTGAAATTAATTCTATAACGTTCTTTACCACTGCGTTCAAGCCAACGTATTTGTGAGATATTGGTTGATACAGAAGCAAAATTTAAAAAATAATCATTTATGAGCTTGTCGCTTTGTTGAGCGCTCAATGTATTTAAACCTGTATTACTTTTTAATACTTGGCCATTTGCTAACAGCTGAGTGAGTTTTTTAATACTGCTTAGCTCTTTAGATAAATCAGTACTCACAAGCACTAGTTTTTCATCTTGGCGCTCTTTTATTATGGTTACTTTTGACTGATAAACTTGCTCGTACACCAGCCAGCCAATTAATATCGCAACAAATAAAATAAACAGCGACTTTATGAGTACGCCTTTTTTGTCGCTATAAAATGAGTTACTTTTTTTAGTCATTTACATTATCAAACTGTGCTAACCAGATCAGTAAATCATCATAAAATAGCGGTTTTGAAAAAAAGTAACCTTGGGCCATTTCACAACCAGCTTGTTTTAACCATTGCACCTCAAACTCGTTTTCAACACCCTCAGCTATAATTTTAAAATCAAATTGCTTTGCGAGACTAATGATCATTTTTATCATGTATTGATTATTTATATTATGCTCAAGGTTACTGACAAAGTAGCGATCAATTTTTATCGCATTCGACGGTATTTCATTTATATGCGCTAACGACGAGTAACCCGTACCAAAGTCATCAATACTTACTTTAATACCCAAGTCCATAAACCGTAATAAAGCCTCTTTAATGAAATTGTAGTTACTGATCGCTTGCGTTTCTGTCACTTCAAGTTCCAGCATCGAGGGAGATACTTTATATTCCTCAATCCGACTTTTGATAGACTCAAAGTAAGAAGGCTCGATCAAGTCATAAGATGATGCGTTAAATGCAATGGGTAAGTTTATGCCACAGCTTTTTAGTTGATTAATAGTTTGTAATATTTTTTCAAAAATAACATTATCAAGCTCATTAATTAAACCAGCGGTTTCAGCAAGCTCTATAAATTCTTCTGGATTTACAAAGCTGCCATCAGCCAACTGCCATCTAGCTAGCGCTTCAAAACCAATTGGTTTTAATGTTTTCAGGCACATTTTTGGCTGTAAAGCGACACGCAATTCTTTGGTACTAATAGCCGTCCTAAGGCGCGCCATCAACTCATAACGCCTTGTTATTGCGACTGTCTTTTCATCAGTATGCAAAATAAACTTCGTTTGAGTTACTTGCATGTAATTTAAACTCGACTCTGCTAGGCTAATTACTTTTTCGGGAGTAATATTTGATGCGCAACTTAACTTTAACTCCAATACTCTTACGTCAATAAATTGCTTAACATTTTCAATTTCGTACTTTTGTTTATTATGAAAATGAGTAATATCATCGGCAATATCAAAATCAACATTGATGAGCATGCCAAAACTACGATTACTAATAATCGCAATTCTGGGGTCATACATTGAAAAAACATCTACAATACTTTTATGAACGAGTTTTATGATTTTTTTACAAAAATCGTAACCAAAGGTAAAAGCTTTTTCATCAAACTGGTAAATATCAAAAATAATCAAACGCATTTTTGATTGCTCATATACGTTCATATTTTTAATTTCGCGAGTTAACCAGTTTCTATTCTGTAAATTTAATGAAACATCAGTATAGGCAAGCTCGGTTAATCTATTTAATAATGAAATATTAGCAAACCCGCTACTTACGTTTTCACTAAATACTTTTAATAAATATTCATTTTCTTCACTAATGGGGTTATCTGATTTTACCAGGGTAATATAGTGAGTGCCTTCAGCAATGGTTGCTTCAAAGAAAAATATACTATGCTGATTTGAAAAAACATGACGTTTTTCTTGAATAGCTAGCTGGAAGTCATCGTACATATCGGCCAGTAAATTGCTATCTACTTTTTGCCCTTTCATACCATTAAAACAGCCGTTAGTAGTCAGAATTACAGCACCAGCATCTTTGTCTAGATTACTTGAGCAAAGGATGCCGCCTCCCTCTGATATTTTTAAAATATTACTTAGCTCTTGCAGCACCGCAGCAGAGTATGAGCCCATATCATGTTTGCTATTAATGCTCCTTGATGCATCTAGCACAAGTTGCAAACCTTGTTTAGCGGCTTTTATTTGCGAAATATATTGCCAAGTTCGCATATTACTATTAACGATTGATTCAAGCTTTTGTGCAGAAATGTCAGACTTATTCCAGTACTCATCAATATCGAGCATTTTCATCACATCGGTTTCAGGGGCGAAACCGGGCTGCCCTGTTAGTAACACGATACGCATTTCAGCGTTGCCAATCACTTCTCTGATGGTATTAACCAAACGCAGTCCGGAGTCATCTTCTTCCATAACCACATCGATAAAAACAAGTGCTATATCTGGGTGCATACTTAAAGCAAGCGCAGCTTCTGGTACTGAGTTGGCCGCTAATAACTCATATTTGTAGCCTTCTTTGGCCTTTAATTCTTTTAAGCTATTAATTAATGCGTGTTGATAATCGAGATCATCCTCAACAGTTAAAATTTTCCATACTTTAAGGTCGGTATTTACTAACTCTTCCTCAGCAGAAAATACAAATAATCCCTCATTCTCATCCATATATACCCACCAAAATAATAATAGCAATGGCCTTTCATTTACAATGCATTGCAAAGCAATAAAATAACTGATAAATAAAAATTTAACTTGCTTTAAATATTAGGTGAGAGTTTTTGATGTGTCTAATTTAAAAACACTTTTGATAATAAAGTATGTGCTACAGCATGATTTGAAAAGCAGTTGCACATGTTGGTGCTCGTTAAGCGCTTTTATTTACCGGCGTACCACTGTGAAACTTAAAATCGTCATCACAAGATGTAATTAACTGCGCTTCAATTTCACCAAACTCTTTAACCCGCTCGGTAATATCAAAACCAGCAATTTCTTGGGCAAGAGTTAAATAGTCTTGGTAATGGCGTGCCTCAGAGCGCAATAACGAAATATAAAAATCACCTAAACGCTTATCTACATGGGGTGCAAGCGCGGCAAAACGCTCGCACGAACGAGCTTCGATGTAAGCACCGACTATGAGCTTATCGACCAGTGCATCTGGCTCAAAGGTTTTTACATGTCTTAGCATACCCTTAGCATAACGACACGGCGTAATACTTTGATACTCAATACCGTACTCATCCATGATCTCTAATACTTGATAAAAGTGGTGCAGCTCTTCTTTGATCAACATCACCATTTTATCAACCAAATCTTGCCCATAAGCTGAATCAGATTTTGGGATCACTGCTTTAGTCAGTTTATTTTTAGCCGCAAGATCGCGCCAATTCCCTTCACGTTTGTATATCAGCGTTTCAAACGGCTTTAGCCACTCAAGCAAGGCATCGCTGCTTTGTTTATCCACGGCATATTTACGAATTAAAAACATCGCAGATTGCGCGGCTTTAAGCTCACAGATGAGATGATCAATTAAAATAACCGCTAGGTTTTCTTTTTTAGTGGCTTCATCAATCCACCCTAAAGGGGTTTCACAACGTAAAAATTGCTTAATCGGTTCTAAAAGTTTGCTATGTGGCACGAAGGGAGTTGCTCATTAGTATCTATCATTAAGAAAATGATTTTATCATGAAAAATGACTGATAATAAAACAAAGCTGGGGGTTTGATTAATTAAATAACCCGAACTCTAGTTAAATATATCCCCGCTGATTTTTTTGCTTTCGTCTCTCATTGGTGTTTCTTGACAAGACCCCATTACTGAACCATAACTTAATACAAGCTGTATAAAAATAAAACAGCGAACTAATTCCTT
Organism: Pseudoalteromonas sp. SR41-8; assembly: GCF_014163915.1. Taxonomy (NCBI): domain Bacteria; kingdom Pseudomonadati; phylum Pseudomonadota; class Gammaproteobacteria; order Alteromonadales; family Pseudoalteromonadaceae; genus Pseudoalteromonas; species Pseudoalteromonas sp. SR41-8. The sequence continues at coordinate 8,119 of NZ_JACJEE010000050.1, read as the reverse complement.
TTCATGGGGCACACAATTATGATACTAAACCATCTTTGGGGCATATATGCCCATCCACTCGAAGAGTGGCAAACAATAGATAACCGCCACGAGAGCTTAACATATAGCCTATCACATATATTACTTATAGCGTTGTTTCCATCTGCAATGGGTTATTACTCATCGGTTTATTTAGGCTGGAGTATCGGGGCTGGTAATCCGGTATTTTTAACCCACGATAGTGCAATACTGATTGCTGCAGCTATGTATGGCGCTTTAATTGTGGGTGTGTTTGCGCTGGCTTATTTAGCACATTGGATGGCTGTTACTTTTGGTGCAGAACCAACCTTTACCCAAACCTTAGAACTTGCAGCGTATACTTCAACACCAGTATTTATGTCTGCACTAGCGGCATTTTGGCCAGAACTATGGTTTGTTGTATGTGTGGGTTTGGTCGCTTTAGGCTATTCGGTCTACTTACTGTATACCGGTGTGCCCATTTTGATGCATATACCGCAAGAGCGTGGCTTTATTTACGCAAGCTCTGTGGTAACTTGCGGACTAATTTTACTGGTGATTATTTTAGCTGTCACCGCCATATTGTGGACCAACGGTATCGTAAGTCCAACCTTTACATGATACCTAGTTCAACGTTAGAAGCTGTAAAATGTAGTATAAAGTAGTGTTATTATTTTCTTTCCTTCGCAAAAAAGGAGCTAAATTTAGCTCCTTTTTTATTTCGCTAGGCAGAGATTAATCTGAGCCGTTTTCTTCTTGATTATGTAACTCTAAACCAGAAGACATGGCACTTTCACGACTACTTTTTGCCGAATCATTACGCAGCTGTTCAATACGATTCAAATAATTCTGATCGATACCACCGGTAATATATTGGCCATCAAATACTGATGTTTCAAATCGTGTAATTTCTGGGTTTTCCTGCGCTACGGCAGCAATCAAATCAGGTAACGATTGGAAAATCAAACCATCAGAGCCAATGCTTGCATTGATATCTTCAACTTCACGTCCATGGGCAATCAACTCAGCCGCAGATGGCATATCAATACCATACACGTTCGGAAAGCGAATTTCAGGTGCAGCAGAAGCAAAGTAAACGTTTTTAGCACCAGACTCACGCGCCATTTCAACAATTTGTGCTGAAGTAGTGCCACGTACAATCGAGTCATCAACTAGTAATACGTTTTTACCTTTAAACTCACGGTCAATTGCATTGAGCTTTTGACGTACTGACTTTTTACGCATTTCCTGACCAGGCATGATAAACGTACGACCAATGTAACGGTTTTTAACAAACCCTTGGCGATATGGCAGATTAAGTACGCGGGCGATTTCCAATGCCACATCACATGATGTTTCTGGGATTGGAATAACAACATCAATATCTTTATCAGCCCATTCGCGAGCAATTTTTTCGCCAAGCTTAGTGCCCATATTTACACGTGTAGCGTAAACAGACATGCGATCGATATTTGAGTCTGGACGTGCAAAGTAAACAAATTCAAAGATACATGGCGAATAAGATACTTTATCTGCGCATGTTTGTGAGTAAAACTCACCGCCTTCAGTAACATATATCGCTTCACCAGGAGCGACATCACGCACAAATTCAAAACCATCAGTTTTTAACGCAACGCTTTCAGAGGCAAACATATACTCGGTGCCATTTGCAGTTTCACGTTTACCAAACACTAATGGACGAATACCATTTGGGTCACGAAACGCGATAATACCATGGCCAATTACCATAGCGATGGTGGCATAACCGCCTTGAACTTTATTTATAACTTCGGTGATACCGTTAAAAATATCTTCAGGGTCAAGATGTAGTTTATTTGGTTTACTTAATTCATGAGCCATGATGTTAAGTAAAATTTCAGAATCTGAGGTTGTGTTAACGTGGCGACGTGCTTCACAGAACAATTGCTCTTTAAGCTGCTCTGCATTGGTTAAGTTACCGTTGTGTGCTAAAGCAATACCGAACGGTGAGTTAACATAGAACGGCTGCGCTTCAGACGAGCTAGAAGAACCTGCTGTCGGATAGCGTACATGGCCGATACCAATAGTGCCTTGTAAACGCTTCATATGACGGGTGTGAAATACATCTTTCACTAAGCCATTTGCTTTGCGTAAACTAAAGGTGTTGTTTTCAATGGTAATGATGCCCGCGGCATCTTGGCCACGGTGTTGCAAAACAGTTAAGCCATCATAAATCGCCTGATTTACAGGAGATGTTCCGACTATTCCAACGATACCACACATGAAATTTTTCCTCGCCGATTAACGGTTGACCGAATTTAAAAAGCTAGAGTTATTTTCGAGGTATGAAAAAAACCACTCAACAACAAAGCCAAATTCTGGGATCAAAATAGAGTTACCCCACCAGTGCGTATTGGGTGCACCAGTAAAAGCATCAAGAAAGAAGAGTAACGCGCTCACGACCAACACGCCACGAAGTGCACCAAAGACAATGCCGAAGACACGGTCTGTGCCAGACAAACCAGTACGTTGTACAAGTTCACCTAGAAGGTAGTTTAACAATCCGCCTAACAATAGCGTCGCAAAGAATAATATGGCAATGGCCGCTGCATTTCTTAAAAGGGGTTCAGAAATACTTGTTAGGAATGATGCTAAATATTGGTAAAACAAGCTAGATATGATAAATGCGCCAGCCCACACAGCCAAAGACATTGCTTCTTTTATAAAGCCACGAATTAAACCGATAATAGTAGACAGTGCAATAATGCCAAAGATGGCGTAATCAACCCAGATCATATGAACCAACTAGTCGTTAATTTGGGGCGCATTCTATAAGAGGTCAGCACTAAATGCCAGATCATTTTGCTACTTCAAATTGGGTAACTTTTCCGTTAAGTTTAGTAAGTGCTTTTAATTCAGGGAGTTTGCTCTCAAGCTGGGCTTTATCAAGCGACGGACCCACAAAAACTTTGGTTAAAGTACCATTTGGTGTTTTAACTGGACGGGTAAAGGTTTTAAACCCTTTGTCACTTAGTTTAGCTTGTAGCGATTTTACATTCGCACTATGCGAAAAGCTCCCCAACTGAATTACATATGCCATTTTCGATAAATTTTCTTCAGGCTTACGTGATGGCTCAGACTTTTTTTCAACAGGTTGTGCTGTAGTCGTTGCTACAGTAGTTTGCTCAGTCGATGCTTCAACCATTTTTTTCGCTACTAGCGTCGTATCTTCAACCGCATCAGAGGAACTTGAGAGTAGGTCATCATCTGGCAATATATCTTCCTCAGGCTCTTCGTTTGGCTGTTGTGCGTTAGCCACTTGATCATCTATTGAATCTTGCAAGTCAATAGTTGTGAACTCAGGACGTTCCGGAATGGCTTTAAAGCCTTCTTTGTAATGTACTTTTTCGCCATCAAGAATATTAGGAATAAACACGATAGCTGCAATCACCACAATAGTTGTGCCGACTAAACGATTTATAAAGCCTGAGTTCACCTGATTCCTCTCTATTTTTTCCAATAATTGATAGCAGCTGCAACAGTTAAGAAGGAGCCAAATATGATTAACACCGTCTTCTCATCAAGCTGTGGCAACACACCATCAAGTGCGTCTGCAACTGTTTGATATTTTTCAATTGGCGCGCTTGTATGCACATTATCCATGGATTTAGCTAAATTCTCTACTTTATCGCCACGAAAGCAATTAAGTCCGGCTAAACACCACGCATCAACTACCGGGCTAACTTCATTTAATACAGCGACTTTGTCTTTATCAGCCAGCATAGCGACTAACGCATGAACTTTAAAGCCTTGATCTTGCAGGTTAGCTAACTTTTTAGCTAAATAGCGTGCAGATTCAGCATTATGTGCCACATCAGTATAGACCATAGGTTTGCTGCTTAGTTGCTGAAAACGCCCTTCAACAACTAAATTAGCTAAACAATCACGGATCAATGCCTCACTAGGTAATAAATCTAACACGGCTAATGTGGTTAGTGCCGTTGCCGCGTTTTGGCATGGGATTGATGGTTTAGCAAACTCAAAGTGATGGGCTTGAAATTGCCAACTAAAACTTTGCGCATGCTCTTTAAATATAAAGTCTCGCCCAGATAAATGCATCACCGCGTTAATTTCATGACCGTAGTCGGTGACTGTGAGCGGTATATTTAAATCGCCGACAATGGCAGGTGTGCCAGTACGGAAGATCCCTGCTTTATCATAACCCACAAGCTCTCGCGTATCACCAAGGTACTCTTTATGATCTAGATCTATGGTGGTGATCACACTGGCAAATGGAGTAACAATATTGGTAGCATCGAAACGCCCACCTAAACCCACTTCTAACAGCACATAATCAACGCTATGGCGTTTAAAAATAGCCAGTGCGCCTAAGGTGCCATACTCAAAATAAGTCAGTGGCGTGTCACCGCGGCCTTGCTCGAGCAAGTCAAACGCATCAACATGAAATTGATCATCAAGCTCAGCGCCATTAATGCGCACTCGCTCGTTATAATGAATTAAATGAGGAGATGCATAGGTACCAACCGAATAACCTTGGGCAAGCAGCAGTGATTCTAAACATCGGGCAGTGGTGCCTTTGCCATTGGTGCCGGCTATTAGAATAATTTTACTTGGGCTATCTAGTAAACCAATGGTATTGGCAACTTTGGCAACGCGTTCTAAACCCATGGCAATATTTGCTGGGTGAACACTTTCTAAATAACAAAGCCAATCATCAAGGCTTGATGATTGGCTAAGAAGATTTTTTGTCATAGCGTGTAATCAGTAAAGCTGAAATTTACGCTACTCTATGCTCTTGTTCCGTAGAAGGCAAGTTCATAAATTTAGCTAGTATGCGGGCAAGTGTGTCACGCATTTCACGGCGATCAATAATCATATCGATGGCACCATGCTCGAGTAAAAATTCACTGCGTTGGAAGCCTTCAGGTAAGGTTTCGCGCACAGTTTGTTCAATTACACGAGGACCCGCAAAGCCGATTAATGCTTTTGGCTCCGCCACGTTGATATCACCTAGCATAGCTAATGATGCTGATACACCGCCCATAGTTGGGTCAGTCATTACTGAGATAAACGGTAAGCCTTGTTCGCTCATCTTAGCAAGTGCAGCACTGGTTTTAGCCATTTGCATAAGCGACATTAGTGCCTCTTGCATACGTGCGCCACCTGAAGCTGAGAAGCAAATTAGCGGCATGTTATGCTCTAAACACTGATCAACAGCATCCACAAAACGTGCGCCAACAACCGATGCCATTGACCCACCCATAAATGAGAATTCAAATGCGACGGCGGCCACTGGAATGCCTTTTAAGCGTCCCTTCATCGCGACTAATGCGTCTTTTTCGCCACTTGATTTTTGTGCGGCGGCGATACGATCTGAATATTTTTTCGAGTCTTTAAACTTTAAAATATCTTTTGGTTCGTGCTGTGTGCCAAGTTCTTGGCGGTCGCCATCATCCAAAAAGTGCTCAAGGCGTTTACGGCCACTCACACGCATGTGGTGATTGCATTTAGGACATACATTGAGTGATTTTTCTAATTCAGCTTTATATAAAATCGAATCACAATCTGTACACTTTGCCCAAACACCTTCAGGGATCTCTTTACGAGCCGAAGACTTTGTTGTTTTAGGTAGGATTTTTTCTAACCAACTCATTTGCAACTCTCTTAATACTATTCTGTGCTTTGCTGCGTTCCTGCCAAATCATTATTGACAGACAAATTTTTTCAATTAAAACATGAATTCCACACAGGCGGTATAAAAAACTGGTCTTAGTAGTGAAATGCCTGCAAGGTTATGTTTAATTTATCACCAATTAACCATTCACATCCGTTAAGAATAAAGGGCCAAGTGGTGTCGACGGAATTTCAAACCGCGCCGGATAGTCAACATCAACTAAGTATAAACCTGCCGCCTTTGCCGTCGCACTGGCTTTGGCTCGCTCTTTTAAATCAAGTAACTCTTTTAGCCACACAGGTTGCTGCTTATGAATACCAATATCGGTTAAGCAACCGGTAATGTTACGCACCATGTGGTGTAAAAATGCATTAGCCTTAATATCAATAATCACATAACTGCCTTGACGCTCAACCGACAAGTGATGAATAGTACGTGTAGCAGTATTCGCTTGACAATGCAAAGCTCTGAATGACGTAAAATCATGCTCACCTAATAGATATTGACATGCTTCTTGCATTTTAGTTTCATCAAGTGGGTGATGAAAATGCGTAACGCCTTCATTTAATATTGCTCCTCGAAAGGCGTTATTGTAAATAACATAACGATAACGACGAGCAGTAGCACTAAAACGTGCATGAAAATCATCACTCACCGGTTTTGCATAGCGAATAGCAATATCTTTCGGTAGCAAGGTATTCATACCCATAGTAAATGCAACCATATCGCGTTCAGCATCGGTATCAAAATGCACCACTTGCCCAGTGCCATGCACGCCGGCATCAGTGCGTCCAGCACAGACTATTTCAACTGGATGATTACAAATACGCGAAAGCGCGGTTTCTACTTCTTGTTGTACGCTATTTACATGCGATTGACGTTGCCAACCACTATAACGGGCGCCGTTGTACTCAACTCCAAGTGCTACTCGCATAATTACTGCTTTACCTACTGTGCTAATGAACGGGGCATTTTATGCTATCTGACGCTGCAATAAAAGTGACTCTATACAAATTAAGCGCACAGCAGCCAAGCGACCTTTTTTCTATTGCTAAAAAAACGGGGAGTAAACTAAATTTACTCCCCGTTTTAACTATAAATGCAGAAACAACTTACAGTAATTTTGCTTTTAAGCTTTGTGCTTCTTCTTGTACTTCTTCGGGACCATTTGCTATTACTTCGTCAATAGCGTCAAGGGCTGCATCCATATCCCCTATTTCAATATAAGCACGTGCTAAATCAAGTTTTGCAGAATAACCGCCACTTTCAGCATCAACATCAGTTGGGTTATCTCCAGCAAGTAAGGCATCAAACTCACTTAATCCGACATCCATATTTACATCATCATAAGGTTCATAATCTAAGCTTGTATCATCACTTTGTTCAATCAAAGCATCAATATCGACGAATTCATCCGCAACGATGTCCTCATTTGTTGATGCATTCACGTCTTCACTTAATTGCTCAGCCGACGGCATATCATCAGGTACTGAAAGCTCTTCAAGTGTAGCAAGATCTTCACTAAGTAACGCATTGAAATCAACTTCAAACTCGCTGCTATCATCTATTTCTAAAGACTCAGGTTCAGCCAACTCACTAAGCAATGCATCAAAATCTGTTTGGGTGAGATCAGCCATAAAATCATCATCAAGCTGATCATCTGACAACGATTGTTCCAGTGGATCTTCAAGTTCAGTCGCGAAATCACTACGATATTCATCTTCTAACGCATCTGTAAGTTCATCTTCAACAACTGGTTCATCTTCAGCAACTAGTTCGTCTTCAACAACTGGCTCGTCTTCAATAACCAGTTCGTCTTCAACAACTGTTTCGTCTTCAGCAACCGGCTCGTCTTCAGTAATCAGCTCATCTTCGATTAATAATTCATCATCAAAATCTTGCTCTAAACTATCTAAATCGTGGCCTCCCGCCATTGCATTAGCAAGATCTTGCTCAGCTTGACTAAGCTTCAGCTCTGGAGTACCTGGTTCTGACGTTTCCAGCTCAGTCTCATCGGCTAATTCTGCGTCACTATCAATATCTTCATCATCGAGTTCAAGGTCTGGATAATCATCAAGCTCTAAACTTGGCGTTACTGTATCATTGCTAAGAGGTTCGTCTTCCAGTGCTAAATCAAATTCATCACCGAGTTCTTCATCTGCAAGCGGATCATCTCCCAGATCTATTTCAACTTCTTCGATATCATCGTTGAGCTCATCAACATCAGACCATTGTGGAGGCTCTACGTAATCATCTTCTTGCTGCAGCTCATTGAGTAAATCATCAACACTTTTTAGTGAAGGATCATTATATTCTTCGAGTAAATCATCTTCATCAAGTAAATCGTCGCTTGATTCTTCACTCGTTTGTGCAAATAAATCATCATCTAAACCTTCAAACTCTGATTCAAGTTCATCTAAAAGCTCTGGCTCTGCTGCAAGCTCTGGC
>NZ_JACJEE010000004.1:185166-195522 GCF_014163915.1 Pseudoalteromonas sp. SR41-8 | reverse complement strand
CTAAATAAAGCGCTAACTGCGTTATAATTTTTTCAAGTAGAACAACTACATGTCAAAATTTACGCCTTGTTATCACTGTATTTATCTGTCGCTATAAATGGTCAGTAACTTAACACGATTGGTATCACTTTCTAGAACCTAGCTTTAATTGCGCGGGGTAAACCCGCGCCTATGTCTGATAGCAGCGAGTTTACCTCGCGACAATAACCCAGGCATTTACAACAATATAATCAGCAGGCATAAAAAAAAGCGCCAATTGGCGCTTTTTTGTATTCACACAGTGGCTGATATTAAAGACCAGCTGCTGCGCGAAGTGCGTCTGCTTTATCTGTGCGTTCCCAAGGGAATTCATCACGACCAAAATGCCCGTAAGCTGCAGTTGGTAGATAAATTGGGCGCTCAAGATCAAGCATTTTAATTAAGCCATATGGACGTAAGTCAAAGTGTTCACGAATCAATTCAATTAAACGTGATTCTTCAAGCTTGCTGGTACCAAATGTTTCAACACTGATTGACGTTGGCTCTGCAACACCGATTGCGTAAGAAACTTGTAGCTCACATTTGTCAGCAAGGCCCGCAGCAACGATGTTTTTAGCAACGTAACGTGCAGCGTACGCAGCTGAACGGTCAACTTTTGATGGATCTTTACCAGAGAATGCACCGCCACCGTGACGAGCCATGCCGCCATAGGTATCAACGATAATTTTACGACCAGTAAGACCACAGTCACCCATTGGGCCACCGATTACAAAACGGCCAGTCGGGTTAATGAAAAACTTAGTTGCACTAGTGATAAGCTCAGCAGGCAGTACCGGCTTGATGATTGTTTCCATCACAGCTTCTACTAAATCTTTTTGTGAAATGTCTTCACTGTGTTGAGTAGAAAGTACTACTGCGTCAATACCTACTGGCTTGCCATTTTCATATGCAAAAGTAACTTGTGATTTTGCATCAGGACGTAACCAGTTAAGCTCGCCGCTTTTACGTACTTGCGCTTGACGCTGTACTAAACGGTGTGAGTAAGTGATTGGTGCAGGCATTAATACTTCAGTTTCGTTACATGCGTAACCAAACATTAGGCCTTGGTCACCAGCGCCTTGTTCTTCTGGGCTAGTACGGTCAACACCTTGGTTTATGTCAGGAGACTGCTTACCAATCGTGTTTAAAATTGCACACGAGTCGGCATCAAAACCCATATCAGAATGAGTGTAGCCAATTTCACGTACAGTTTTACGTGTGATTTCTTCGATATCAACCCATGCGCTAGTAGTGATTTCACCACCAACCATAACCATACCAGTCTTTACGTAAGTTTCACACGCAACACGGGCATGAGAATCTTGCTCTAAGATGGCATCTAGTACCGCGTCAGAGATTTGGTCCGCGATTTTATCCGGATGACCTTCAGAAACAGATTCAGAAGTAAATAAATGTTTTGCCATTGTCTTTGCTCACAAATATTGCGCTTCACAAACGTCGGTAAGAGCGCTAAAAAATTTAGGGGCGTATTTTATCTAAAACAACGATAGTTGCATAGTGTTTTTACGCCTAGACGTCTAAATAAAATTACTAATAACTTTTTGTTCTTAAAAAAAATTCATAATGCCCAATTTAATCAGGTTTTTAATTGCATACAGCCCCTACAATAAGTAAGAATGGATCTTCAAATGAATACACACAATAACCAGCGCAAATACAGTAAAGGTAGGAGAATCCATGCCGTCTCGCAAAGAACTTGCAAATGCTATTCGCGTCTTATCAATGGACGCAGTACAAAAGGCCAAATCAGGCCACCCTGGAGCCCCTATGGGCATGGCTGATATCGCAGAAGTACTATGGCGCGATTATCTAAACCACAATCCAACAAATCCAGAGTGGGTAGATAGAGATCGATTTATACTTTCCAATGGCCACGGTTCAATGCTTATTTATTCTCTATTGCATTTAAGTGGTTATGATTTACCAATTGAGGAAATTAAAAACTTCCGTCAAATGCATTCAAAAACACCTGGCCATCCAGAATATGGGTATGCGCCAGGTATTGAGACTACTACGGGCCCACTTGGTCAAGGGATCACTAACGCGGTAGGTATGGCGATTGCTGAAAAAGCATTAGCCGCGCAATTTAACCGCGAAGGTCATGATATTGTTGATCACCACACATATACTTTCTTAGGCGATGGTTGCTTAATGGAAGGTATTTCTCATGAAGCATGTTCACTTGCCGGCACATTAGGCCTAGGTAAGCTTGTTGCATTTTGGGATGACAACGGTATTTCAATTGATGGTGAAGTTGAAGGTTGGTTTAGCGACGATACACCTGCACGCTTTAAAGCCTACGGTTGGCATGTAGTAAGTGACGTTGATGGCCATGACTCAGACGCTATCCGCGCAGCCATCGAAGAAGCACGCAGCATCACCGACAAACCAACACTAATTTGTTGTAAAACAGTTATCGGTTATGGTTCACCAAATAAATCAGGTAGCCATGATTGTCACGGCGCACCACTAGGTGAAGACGAAATCAAAGCAGCACGCGAGTTCCTTGGTTGGACTGGTGAAGCATTTGAAATCCCAGCTGATATTTATGCACAATGGGATGGCAAAGAAAAGGGTAAACAACTTGAAGCTAACTGGGATGAAAAATTTGCCGCGTACTCCGCTGCACACCCAGAACTAGCCGCTGAATTTAAACGCCGTACTAGTAGTGAGTTGCCAGCAGATTGGGCTGAAAAATCACAAGCATATATTGAGCAACTAGACGCAAATCCAGCAAACCCAGCATCACGTAAGGCATCGCAAGACGCACTGAATGCATTTGGTCCATTACTGCCTGAATTTATGGGCGGCTCAGCTGATTTAGCCGGTTCTAACCTGACTATTTGGAAAGGCTCTAAAGGCTTAACACGCGATGATGCCAGCGGTAACTACATCTATTACGGTGTACGTGAGTTTGGGATGTCGGCGATTATGAATGGTATTGCATTGCATAAAGGCTTTATTCCTTACGGCGCAACTTTCCTAATGTTTATGGAATATGCACGTAATGCTGTTCGTATGGCTGCACTTATGAAAGTGCCAAGCATTTTTGTATACACCCACGATTCAATCGGTTTAGGTGAAGATGGTCCAACTCACCAACCAGTAGAGCAAATTGCTAGCATGCGTTTAACGCCAAACTTAGTTAACTGGCGCCCGTGTGACCAAGTTGAGTCTGCGATTGCATGGCAACAAGCGATTGAACGCCAAGATGGTCCAACATCACTTATCTTTACTCGCCAAGGCCTTGAGCAACAAACTCGCTCAGCGCAGCAATTAAGCGACGTGAAAAAAGGTGGTTATGTGCTGAGCTGTGACGGCGAGCCTGAGCTTATCTTAATCGCAACTGGTTCTGAGGTGCAATTAGCACAAGATTCAGCCGCTGAACTGCGTAAGCAAGGTAAAAAAGTACGTGTTGTCTCTATGCCATCGACCGATGTATTTGATGCACAAGACGCTGCTTATAAAGAAAGTGTACTACCAGCTGCAGTTTCACGCCGCGTAGCCGTAGAAGCAGGTATTGCTGACTACTGGTATAAATATGTAGGCCTAAACGGCGCTGTAGTAGGTATGACCACCTTTGGTGAGTCAGCACCAGCTAATGAGCTGTTTGAGCACTTTGGCTTCACGGTAGAAAACATCGTAAACAAAGCAAACGAATTGTTTTAACCTTTAAGTTTAAAATGTAAAAAGCCCGCACTGTGTTAAACGCAGTGCGGGCTTTTTTATACAGAGCTGTAAGCTTTAAGCCGTCAGCTATCAGATGCCCATGAGTATTTTTCACATCACTACACTTGCATGCTATGCGTCCTTAAGGCAATGTGGTCGCAGTTAAATTATAAATCAAAGAACAGGAGTGAGGATGTCTCAGTTTGATAATGTAAGTGTTGTTAAAACAGCGAACGTATATTTTGACGGTAAAGTATCAAGTCGTACCGTGGTTTTTGCTGATGGCAGCACTAAAACGTTAGGTTTTATGCAACCGGGTGAGTTTGAATTTGCTACGAGCAAAAAAGAATTGATGGAATTAAACGGCGGCCAGTGGGATGTATTACTCCCTGGTGAGACGAAATGGCAAACGATGTCAGCAGGGGAGTCTTTTAATGTTGATGCTAACGTTACCTTTCAAGTAAAAGTGACTGACTTTGCTGATTACTGTTGTTCGTATACTTAATATACAAATTAAGTGACACGCTGAAAGCCCGCCATGCGCGGGCTTTTGCATATTTAATGTGACTAAATTGATCTGCATCAGCTGTAATAACAAATAAATTTCATATTTATGCTTTTCTGCCTTGTGTTAATCTAAATAGCCCCCAATACTAGTTATGAGGTAACATAAAAAAGGATACCCTATGAAAATTAATCTTTCTGGTCACCATGTTGACGTTACTGACTCTATTAGAGAGCACATCAACGAAAAATTTTCAAAAATTGCGAGTCATTTTCCATCTCTGATCGCACTAGATATCATTCTTTCAAAAGAGCATCATAAGCTCCAAGCAGAAATCAGTACCATATACGAAGGCGCGCGTTTATCCGTTAAAGGTGAGAACGAAGTTCTTTATCCAGCTATTGCAAACGCGGCTAAAAAACTCGATGCAGCACTAAAGCATCGTAAAGGCCAAATTAAAGCCAATTTACATGAAAAACCGGTGAGCACTACACCTGAAATTGCTCATGAAATTATTCAAGAAATGGACCTACGTTAAATAATAAAGACGCTAGATCTTAGGCAACTAGGATCTAGCGATTTACATCTAAAGGACTAGTCCTCTAAACCTCCGCTTTACTCTTTATTTCTTAATTAAAACGCTGTAACTTGCTTATTATTAACCATAAGTAATAAGTACACAGATGCAGTCAGCAGTATCAATTTGGCAAACTCGTTTAAACGCACTAGGTCCCGGTATTTTAATGGCGACTGCTGCAATTGGAGGCTCACATTTAGTGGCATCAACGCAAGCAGGGGCTATTTTTGGCTGGCAGCTATTTTGGTTAATCCTCGTTGTTAACGTGCTTAAGTATCCGTTTTTCCGCTTTGGTATCGAGTACACGCTAGCCACAAAAAAAAGCTTAGTTGAAGGCTATCAAAGTAAAGGCCCATGGTTTTTTTATAGTTTTATTGGGTTAAATATTATTGCTGCGGTGGTCAATACCGCTGGTGTGCTGCTATTAACGGCCAGTTTATTACACTACGCTTTACCCATTGCTATTTCAGTGACTTTACTGTGTTGGTTGATCCTCGCCGTTTGCTTAGTCATTTTATTACTCGGGCACTTTAAAGCACTCGATAACGTCGCAAAGGCTATTATGGGGCTACTTACACTAGCAACAGTCATTGCCCTAGCTATTGCATTTAGTAACGGCCCAATGGCACCTGCTGATTACGTTGGCCCATCTCCCTATGAACTTGCTATGCTGGGTTTTATGGTGGCATTGATGGGTTGGATGCCTGCACCGATTGAAATCTCAGCATTAAGCTCATTGTGGCTTAAAGAAAAGCAAAGTCAGCAAAGCGTGACTAAGGCTCAGGGGTTGTTTGATTTTAATTTAGGTTATTGGTTAACCGCAGGGCTGGCATTAGTATTCTTTTCACTTGGTGTGCTAGTGCAATATGGGCAAAGCGCGAATATAGAGCTCGGCGGCGTGGCATTTGCTAAACAGCTTATTGATATGTATGCCCTCACCATAGGTGAATGGGCACGACCATTAGTTTCAATTATCGCGTTTTTGTGTATGTTTGGCACAACTTTAACCGTGCTTGATGGCTACGCCCGCACATTAAACGAATCACACAAGTTATTAGGTTTTAAACAAAGTAAGCACAGCTTAAATATCTGGTTGATAGTACAATCTTTGGCGGGGATGGCGGTGATCTTATTCTTTAAATCAGCCCTTGGCCCTATGCTTACTTTTGCTATGACGCTAGCATTTTTGACTACGCCGATTTTTGCATGGCTGAACTTCAGCTTAGTTCGCTCAGTGCCAAGTATTCAGCATTCCAAAGTAATACAAAGCTTGAGCTGGTTAGGGCTGATTTATTTAGTTGGCTTTGCGTTGGTGTTTTTGGTTTGGAAGCTTGGTTAACAGCAAAGTAGTTAATTCGAGTTTGCGCGGGGTAAACCCCCGCCTACGTATTGGTAGCAGCGAGTTTACCTCGCCACGGGCTGCGAGCTTCGAATACACCCTAGCAGCTAGTCACTACCTAAAACCTAGCTTCTATTTTTCAATTACTTCAGGCTTACTTGAAAAAATCATCGTCGTTTTTAGCAAGCATAGCTTCAATATCTTCAATCATATCTTGGCTTAAATCATCTGCAGAGGTAATAGGTGCAGAGATTTTATTGTTTTCAAACGACCATTCGCCTAAATCAATTAACTGACAGCGTTTTGAACAAAAAGGGCGGTGCGGACTTTTTTCTGACCATTCGACTTCGTTTTTACACGTTGGGCAGCTTACAACTGTTGGCATAACATCTTCTCATACATATTGTTTACGATTTATAACTCTAAAACCTAGAAAGCTAGGTTTTAGGATCTTAAAAACTAGTTACTCGGTTTATCTCGGCTAATGAAGTCATACCGGCGGCAGCTTTTCTGAGGCCTGATAAACGCAAGTTATTAAAGCCTGACTTTAACGATACTTCAGCAATTTCTAGTGAATTACCGCCACGCATAATGATTTGCGCTATTTCTGGAGTAATCTGCATTACTTCATAAATACCCACACGACCTTTGTAGCCATCAGTGCAACTATCGCAGCCTTTGGGTGCAAATAAAGTGAGTTCAGTTATTTGTTCAGGGCTAAAACCTTGGCGTTGTAACTCTTCGTCCGGCAAGCTTTCTGGTGCTTTACATTTAGGGCATAAACGTCGAGCTAAGCGCTGTGCGATAATTAAGCTAATCGAGCTGGCAACGTTATAAGCAGGTACACCCATATTAAGTAAACGGGTTAGGGTTTCAGGAGCAGAGTTAGTATGTAAGGTCGATAATACCAAGTGACCAGTTTGCGCCGCTTTGATAGAAATTTCAGCGGTCTCAAGATCACGGATCTCACCTACCATCACCACATCAGGATCTTGACGTAAGAACGCTTTTAGCGCATTAGCAAAGGTCATCTCTGCACGCGGGTTAATTTGTACTTGGTTGATACCTTCGAGGTTAATCTCAACCGGATCTTCTGCAGTGCTGATATTACGCTCTGGTTGGTTAAGAATATTCAAACCAGTGTATAGTGATACTGTTTTACCGGAGCCGGTAGGGCCGGTAACTAAAATCATGCCTTGCGGTTGTTGCAGCGCATCCATATAGAGCTTTTTCTGCTCAGGTTCGTAACCCAGTACATCAATGCCAAGCATGGCACTGGATGAATCAAGGATACGCATTACTATTTTTTCGCCCCACAAAGTCGGCAGCGTACTTACCCGGAAATCGATACTTTTACGTTCGGTGATTTTAAGTTTGATACGGCCATCTTGTGGTTTGCGTTTTTCGGCAATATCTAAGCGTGCCATTACTTTTATCCGCGCTGATAAACGCGTGGCTAAGCTGTTCGGCGGGCTGGCCATTTCATGTAAAATGCCATCGATACGAAAACGCACGCGGTATTTATGTTCGTAAGGTTCAAAGTGTAAATCCGAGGCGCCTTTTTTAATTGCATCCATCAAAATTTTATTGATGTATACGATAATCGGGGCATCGTCTTTTTCGTCTTCGCCGTTGTTTTGTATTTCGCGAGGACCTTCGGTATCTAAATCACTAAATTCTTTAAATTCTTCATCACTTAAATTTAAACTGCCCGACGCATCAAGCAGTTGATCTATTTTGGCTTCAAGCTGGCGATAATCAACAACGACCACCTCACAAGCAAGCCCTGTACTGAATTCAAAGTTTTCAAAAGCACCATAATCAGTAGGATCCGACGCGGCAATGTAGAGTTTACGGCCTTTTTTAACTAAAGGTAGAATATGATGATCTTTGATCAGTTTTTCTTTAACAAGCTCTTTTGGGATCAGCTCGACGTCAAACTCACGTATATCAAAATAAGGCACTCGGAATAAGTCGATACATTGCTCGGCAAGTTCATGACCATCAATACCGCTGCATTTTGCGATCAACTCTGCTGTTGAGCCATACTCACGCTGTTTGAGTTTGACTGTTTCTGCGTCAATACGGCCAAGCGTAATAAACTTTCTAAGTAATGGTGAATTAATATTCATTGCGCACCTTGGTTAGATCCTTTCATAGCCAGCAATTTATCAGAAAAAAGAATGGTATAACATCAGTCTTGTCGATTTAAGGTAATTTGACAACAAAAAGCTAAAAAGTTTTTGTTTATCACAACCGTTATCATCTTTATTAGTTAACTTTAGCCGTTAGTTGTAAGTAGTTTTGATGAAGTTGCATTATATCCTGCTCAACTAAATGCAATGGGCGGTTGTTATCAATCACATCGTCAGCTCGATGGCGTTTATCCTCGCGTGACATTTGTGCGGCTATAATACTGCGTGCTTGCTGCTCAGAGGTGTTATCGCGGGCGATAGTACGCTTGAGTTGTATTTCTACAGGAACGTCAATCACTAAAGTGCGATCACAATATTGCTCAAGACCATTTTCAAATAACAGTGGTGCGACGAGCACCACATATGCGCTGTTTGCAGAGTGTAAATCAGTAAGGGTTTTTTCTCGGATCAGTGGATGCAGCAAATTATTAAGCCAAGTTTTTTGCGCTGTATCAGCAAAAATAATCTCACGTAATTGCGCCCGGTTTAAACTGCCGTCGGGGTTTAGCACTTGGGCACCAAAATGCTCACTAATAGCAGCTAAACCAGGGCTATGCGGTTTGACTACGTGGCGTGCAATAATGTCAGCATCAACCACGGTAATAGCGAGTTTTTCAAACATGGCACTAACGGCGCTTTTTCCGCAACCAATACCGCCGGTTAAGCCCAGCACCCAATTTTTCATCGCTTTATGAGTGGATGCATTCATATTAATAACCTAACAAATTAAAATAAAATACTTGGATTTGTGTGCCCCATAACAAAGTAACCCAGCCGGCAATGGCTAAATAAGGCCCAAATGGAATTGGCGTGGCTTTATCTTTGCCTTGAATACTCAATAATGCGATACCAATAATAGCGCCCACTACACTCGATAATAAAACAATGGTGAGTAATGATTGCCAGCCAAGCAATGCGCCAAATACCGCTAGTAATTTAAAATCACCATAGCCCATGCCTTCTTTACCGGTGAGCAGTTTAAATAGCCAAAATACGCTCCAGAGGCTTAAGTAACCACATGCTGCACCAATAATGGCATCTGTTGGGGAGATAGTGATGCCCATTACCGCAGCAATTAATGCTAACCAGACTAAAGGTAAGGTGAGTTGGTCAGGCAGTAGCATATGATCAATGTCAATAAAGGTCAGGGCGACGAGCACCCAAGTAATTAAAATATACAGTAGTGCCTGCTCAGTCACGCCAAAGGTGTAGGCCACTATTAAGCTTAAAACCGCAGTAAGCATTTCAACAATTGGGTAACGTACTGAAATTGGGTTACTGCAACTGGCGCAGCGACCTTTTAACAATAACCAGCTAATAACAGGAATGTTTTGCCAAGGCTTAATTGCCGTTTTGCATTTTGGGCAGGTCGAGTTGGGCTTGATCAGATTAAACTCAGTTTCTGTATTATCAGCTTTTGTAGGTTTTAAATCGTCAGCCAGTAAAACACGGCATTCTGTTTGCCATTCACGCTGCATCATTATCGGCAACCGGTAAATAACTACATTCAAAAAACTGCCAATACACAGGCTCACTAAGCCAACAGTGAGTAAGTAAAACCATAATTGGTTTTGCATAACAGTGATTATATCAAGAAAAAAATTTTGCATTCGCTAAAACCTAAAATCTAAAAACTACTAAAAGCCCGCACTTACGTGTATGTAGCAGCGAGTTTATCTCGTGACTGTTTATACATTTACACAAACAAACTTATTTTACCACCGAGGGCACAAAGACGCTGCGCGCTACACAGAGAAACCAAAGTAAAAAATCACTTATTTCTTCTCTGTGAACTCGGTGGTGAATTAATCACTGACAGAACTTGAATCTATTGCGCGGGGTAACCCCGCGCCTACGGATTGGTAGCTGCGAGTTTACCTCGCGACTGTTTATACATTTACACAAACAAACCTATTTTACCACCGAGGGCACAAAGGCGCTGCGCGCTACACAGAGAAACCAAAGTAAAAAATCACTTATTTCTTCTCTGTGAACTCTGTGTTCTCGGTGGTGAATTAATCACTGACAGAAC
>NZ_JACJEE010000004.1:0-185066 GCF_014163915.1 Pseudoalteromonas sp. SR41-8 | reverse complement strand
ACCTATTTTACCACCGAGGGCACAAAGGCGCTGCGCGCTACACAGAGAAACCAAAGTAAAAAATCACTTATTTCTTCTCTGTGAACTCTGTGTTCTCGGTGGTGAATTAATCACTGACAGAACTTGAATCTATTGCGCGGGGTAAACCCGCGCCTACATATTGGTAGCAGCGAGTTTATCTCGCGACTGTTTATACATTTACACAAACAAACCTATTTTACCACCGAGGGCACAAAGGCGCTGCGCGCTATACAGAGAGACCAAAGTAAAAAATCACTTATTTCTTCTCTGTGTTCTCGGTGGTGAATTAATCACTGATAGAACTTGAATCTAATTGCGCTGGGTAACCCCGCGCCTACGTATTGGTAGCAGCGAGTTTATCTCGCGACAATGAGATTATTTTCGCGGTGGCAAGCCACTCGCCTATAAGTAATGTCCACAATCAAAAAACTTTCTGCACAAAGAGTAGTGAATGAGAGCAAATGAGAAAAGCGCCACTGGCTTCGAATACACCCTAGCCACTTCCTAGAACCTATTTTTACAATTACTTCTTTAAAGCGCAGCGTTTCTTAATCTCTGTGGTGAATAAATCACTTAAATAAAAAAGATGTTTCATTGCTTAATATAAATTAGGAACATTTTTGCTTACAGCTTACAGCTTACAGCTTTATATAACCGACCCAAGTTGGAAAATAGGTAAGTACATGGCAATAATTAAACCGCCAACCAGTACGCCGAGTACCGCCATAATAAGCGGCTCTAAGAGGCTTGATAAACCATCTACTGCATCATCAACTTCTTGCTCATAAATAGTGGCGACTTTTGCTAGCATGCCATCTAAAGAGCCTGACTCTTCACCTATGGCGACCATTTGTATCACCATATCGGGGAATATTTTTGAGTTGCGCATCGCCCAGTTCATTTGATTACCCGAGCTTACTTCAGCTTTGATATCTAAAATAGCATAACGATAAACCGCGTTACCTGAAGCCCCTGCAGCAGAATCAAGTGCATCAACTAGCGGTACACCCGCCGCAAAGGTGGTCGAAAGCGTACGAGCATAACGTGCCACTGCAGCTTTGTTTAAAATCATACCAATTACCGGCATTTTTAAAATAGCGCGATCGGTGGCGTCTCGAAGTTTTTTACTTTTTAGTAGTGCTTCTTTATAAGCCCAGCCAAAGCCTACTAAGGCAATGAGCATCATCCACCAATATTCTTGCATAAACTCAGAAATACCTATCACCATTAAAGTAAACGCAGGGAGTTCTGCACCAAAGCCGGCAAAAATATCTTGGAATTGTGGTACTACGAATATAAGTAGAATTGAGGTAACAATTAACGCCACAACCAATACCGCAATAGGGTAGAACATGGCTTTTTTAATTTTTGACTTTAGCGCTTCGGACTTTTCTTTATAAAGGGCAACGCGGTCAAATATTTTATCCAGTGCACCAGATTGCTCACCGGAGGCGACTAAATCACAATACAAATCATCAAAATAACGCGGGTGTTTACGAAGTGCATTGGAAAGAGTACCACCGGCTTTGACCTCATCACCAATAGTTTCCATCAGTTTGCCAACACTTTTATTAGTGGCACCAGTGCCAATCATTTCTATTGATTGAATCAACGGGACGCCCGCCATTAGCATAGTGGCAATTTGCCGCGTCACTAAAGCGATATCTTTGGGGGTAATAGCCTGCATACGCACGCCGAACAAAGGCTTGGCTTTACGTTTAACTTTTGAGGGGGTGATGCCCTGTTTACGTAATTGGGCTTTGACTAAAGCTATACTTGCGCCTGTCATTTCGCCTTCAAGGCGTTTTCCACGAGCGCTCACTCCAACCCATTGAAAAATGTCTTGCTTATTAGCGGGTTTTTGTGTGGTCATTGAAAAGCCTCTAAATTAAAAAAAGGGTAGCAAATGATGCTACCCAATAATTTGTTTATTCTTTTATATTTTAGGTCTTGCTAAGCTTATGGAGCAGGAGGAGTACAATTTGTAGCAAATTCAGCTGCTACTGTTGTAGTACATGCCCATGCACTAGTTGCTGCTGTGTAAGTATAAGTTACTGTTTTTGTATTTAAATTAGTATTCGCGCCAGCAAATGTGTACGTTAATGCATATGTTGCTGCATTTGCTGCGTAATCAGCAGGAGCGCCAATTGAGCCATAAGCTCCAGCTGTCTTTAAGCCAAGGCTTGCCCCAGTGAAAGCTGCACCCTGTGATACTCGCTCTTGAACTGCAACTCTTGCTCCGCTAAGAAGCGAGTGAGCTTCTGAAAATTGAGAGCGCGCGATGTAGTTTTGATATTGCGGGATAGCGATAGCCGCCAAAATACCGATGATTGCTACTACAATCATTAATTCAATTAGGGTAAAACCCTTTTGACTTTGTTGTGTCATTTTTTCCATGTTCCTCTCCTAAAGGATAGTGTTTTTTGTAAGCTAAATAAATTATGTTAGTAAAGTGTGTAATCACGTTAGCTATTGTAACTGCTTTATCTTACGGTTTTTTTAAAATCGTTAAATTACTAATACCTAACCCAGTGCCTAGCTAAATAATGCTGGATAGGTTTTAGCAACTATTAAAATTACTCTGTTAGATCTACTTTAGCACTAAAACAGCTGATTGAAAGCGGCTTTAACTGCATTTCATCGAATTTTAAAAACTTTCTTCACCCACTACTTGGTATTAATGTTGTTTATTTAACTCACAGCTTTCATCAAAGTAGCCGTGCGGTGTAAAACAATACCTGAAAGTAGTTCTTTAGGATTGGTTGAAAGTTAATTCATTCATCCTAGAGGCTTACATTAGCACTATTTCGTATTATATAAAGCACTAAAATTAACATTTTGTTACAGTGTAAGCCTTTCGGCGTATTTAATGCTTTTTTAATCCGTTTGTCAACGCATTAGGGAAACATAATATTTGTTATTTAGTTTGATTATTACTCAAAGCGCATTGATAAATCGATTGACTGTAAATTTTTTGTAAGTGCCCCGCTGGATATAAAATCGACCCCAGCCTGTGAGTAGGTGCGCAGTGTTTCTAAGGTCATATTACCCGAAACTTCTAATTTAGCGCGCTTATCGGTCAGTACCACTGCTTGTTGAATTTGCTCAACGCTAAAGTTATCCAGCATTATAATATCAGCACCGGCTGTAATGGCTTGATCTAGCTCAATAAGTGATTCGACTTCTACTTCTACTGGTTTAGTTGGATGATTAAGTTTTGCTTGCGCTACGGCTTTATCGATGCCACCACAGGCGGCAATGTGGTTTTCTTTAATTAAAAACGCATCAAATAAGCCAATGCGATGATTTGCGCCACCGCCACATTTGACCGCGTACTTTTGTAATGCACGTAGGCCCGGAATTGTTTTACGGGTATCGAGTAGTTGGGTGTTGGTGCCACTGAGCTCTTTTACATAATGCGCTGTGGTGGTTGCTGTACCTGACAAGGTTTGTACAAAATTAAGTGCGGTACGTTCGGCTGTTAAAATAGCGCGGGCAGAACCTATTGCTGTAAATAAGGTATCGTTAGCTTTAACTGTATCACCATCATTTACCAATACATTAACTGCTACACTCGGATCAACTTGTTTGAATACTTCTAAGATAATGTCTTTTCCGCAAAACACGCAATCTTCACGGGTGATCACTTTGGCATTAGCGTGCTGCGCCGCTGGAATTAATTGCGCGGTGATGTCGCCTTGTTCGGCTGTTTGGTAATTTAAATCTTCATCAAGGGCAAGTTTAACCAATTGGCTTAAAAGGCTGTGTGGGATAGACATTATAAAAGCTCATTATAATTAAGAAATTGCGCAAATTTTACATGGTTTGAAAGTGAAAGAGAAGGCTGAAGCTATAAGTTTGATTAGGTTCTAGGTTTTAGGAAGTGACTAGGTGCTAGGGTGTATTCGAAGCTCGTCGCTCGAAGCCCGTGGCATTTGTTCTTCTCATTCACTTCTCTTTGTGCAAAAGTCTTTTAGTGATTTATTCACCACAGAGATCATCGAGCTCACAGAGGAAAACCAATAGGTAATAGTGATTAACTTTACTTTTGTCTTCTCGGTGTAGCAAAGCGCCTCGGTGGTGAAATAGTGTGTCTGTGTAAATGTAAAAACAGTCGCGAGGTAAACTCGTTGCTACCAATACGTAGGCGCGGGTTTACCCCGCGTATATTCACAAACAGGTTATGAGGCGCCGCGCATTAGAGAAGTAATTTAAAAATAGGGACTAGGTTTTAGGAAGTGACTAGATACTAGGGCATATTCGAAGCTCCCCGCTCGAAGCCCGTGGCATTTGTTCTTCTCATTCACTTCTCTTTGTGCAAAAGTCTTTTAGTGATTTATTCACCACAGAGAGCACCGAGCTCACAGAGGAAAAACCAATAGGTAATAGTTATTAACTTTACTTTTGTCTTCTCGGTGTAGCAAAGCGCCTCGGTGGTGAAATAGTGTGTCTGTGTAAATGTAAAAACAGTCGCGAGGTAAACTCGCTGCTACCAATACGTAGGCGCGGGTTTACCCCGCGTATATTCACAAACAGGTTATGAGACGCCGCGCATTAGAGAAGTAATTTAAAAATAGGGGCTCGTGGGGAATTTCGAAGCCCGTTGCTCGAAGCACGCAGCGTTTTTCTTCTCTGCGTAGCGCCTCCTGCCCTCGGTGGTGAAATAGTGTATCTGTGTAAATGTAAAAACAGTCGCGAGGTAAACTCGTTGCTACCGGCGCAAAACAATGAAAGTGCTTTGCTGTTATTCTACTTGGAAATCTATTAGCATCTGACTATGCATTTATTTACAGGCCATTATGAATATAAACTATGAAAATAAACTCTTTTGGTGTCGTTAGTACCGCTATCCAGCGACCAAGTACGCATTTTGATGAGCGCCCACTAGGTGAGGAAATATCTTTATTAGTGATTCATAATATTTCCTTGCCAGCAGGGCAGTTTGCCACGCCGTTTGTGGATGATTTGTTTATGGGATGTATTGATTGCCAAGCACACCCTAGCTTTGCTGATTTAAAGGGGTTGAGAGTTTCAGCACATTGTTTTATCAAACGCAGCGGTGAAATAGTTCAGTATGTGCCTTTTAGTAAACGTGCTTGGCATGCTGGCCAGTCTGAGTTTTTAGGACGTAGTCAGTGTAATGATTTTAGTATTGGTATTGAGCTTGAAGGTACAGATACAACGGCGTATACCCAAAATCAATATAATGCATTACAATCCTTAACTAAGACATTGATATATAAATACCCAGCTATCACACGCTCGCGTGTTGTTGGCCATTGTCACATTGCACCAGGGCGAAAAACAGACCCTGGAGACAGTTTTGATTGGAATCATTATTTTGCTGCTATATTTTAACTAGCGCCCATTTGGAAAGAGAAAAGTATGATCTTAATTTCTATAATAATAGCTCTGATATTAGAGCGTTTAGGTGCCCGATCAGATTATTGGCAAATAAGCTATTACGCGCAAGGCTATTTAACACGTTCAAAAAAACAGCTTGGCGAGCAAGGTCTATTCAATTCGCCTGCAGGATTTATTATTTGGCTGTGTTTGCCGGTATTACTTGTGGCGGTTATTTTTACCTTATCTGATTTTGTATTATGGCAGTTAGCCATTAATGTGGCTGTGCTGCTGGTTTGCTTTGGCTGTGCTAAACAACGTGCTTTATATAAGTCCTATTTAAATGCGCTAACCCGTGATGATCAGCAAGCGGCAACCTTATATGCACTGCAAATGGGGCAAAAGAAAACGGAAGAGCAAAAAGGTGGCGAAACTTTTGGACAAACGTTGGCTTGGGTAAACTTTCGTTTTTATTGTGCAGTTATTTTTTGGTTTGTAATATTAGGCGTACCTGGCGCGACCTTGTATGCATTAGTACGTACTTTTGCTGATTTAGTGCAGGACGACCATAAAGTTGTGTATGCCAAACGTTTTAAACTTATTCATTCATTATTATTTTGGCTTGATTGGTTACCAGCCAGAATCGCCAGCTTTGGTTATCTAGTAATAGGTAACTTTAATAAAGGCACCAGTTGCTGGCTGCATTATGCACTCGATTTTACAGTGAGTAACCGTAAAGTGGTTACTAATACCGCGCTTGCCGCAGAGCAAATAGAACAGCAACATTTTGGTTGCGCGTATGAAGCAACTTGTATGATGAAGCTTGTAAAACGAAATGTGTTATTTTACTTGGTGTTGATTGCCTTGCTAACGTTGTTTGGCGGGTTAGCGTAAATAAACAGGTGCTAGGTTTTAGGGAAGTTATTGTTAAAACCTAAAACCTAAAACCTAAAACCTAAAACCTAAAGCTTCATCTCCCAATCATCTGGTCAGACCATTGTGTTTTTTTATAAAATTCCTTCCTAAACACTGGCTTTATCTCATACTGTTTGATCTTTGTGCAAAATACGTTAGGGTGTTTTTTAAGGTGCGTCGCAGCGAAATTGACAGCAAACTTGCTTTTTGATAACGTATGGCTCAAATTTGGTATGACCAATTTACCTTTTGGTCTAGTCTCTGGGCACAAACTTGGATTTTTCAGGTTACATTTCCACTACAATGCGGACGTTGATTAATGTCTTTAAAGATTAAAGCAGCAAAACTATCGGATGTTATTTTACAGCAACTTGAGAACATGATTCTTGAGGGCTCATTAGCACCGGGTGAGAAACTGCCGCCAGAGCGTGAATTAGCCAAACAATTTGAAGTGTCTCGCCCTTCATTACGTGAAGCCATTCAAAAGCTAGAGGCAAAAGGCTTAGTAACGCGACGTCAAGGTGGCGGAACGTTTGTAAAAAATCAGCTAGAAGAAGGGCTCACTGATCCGTTATTTGACTTGATCAGTAAACATCCTGAATCACAGTTTGATTTATTAGAGTTTCGTCATGCTCTCGAAGGGATTGCAGCTTATTATGCTGCGCTTCGTGGTACTAGCACTGACTTTGCTAAAGTTAAGCAAAGCTTTGAATGCATTGCATTGGCTCATGATGATTTACTACAAAAAGCCAAAGCAATTAACGCGTTTCACTTTAGTGTTGCAGAAGCCTCGCATAATGTGGTGTTACTGCATTTAGTGCGCGGTATGCGGGCATTGCTTGAGCAAAATGTTTTACAAAATTTAACGGTATTGTTAGAGAAGCCGCATATTAGTTCGCGCTTAGCTGAGCACCGCCGTTTATTGATGGATGCAGTGATTGAAGGGAATCCAGAGCAGGCGCGACTTGCCAGTAATGCTCACTTAGCTTTCATTGAAGAAGCGCTATTGGAAGCAGGTAAAGAGCATTCACGAATTGAGCGTAGTTTAAGACGCACAAAGCAAAATTAAGTAACAAAAAACTAAGTTAAAGATAAATAATTTAAGCAAGTGCTGTATATGGCAACACGATTACCACAGTGCTAATTAAGAACATTCGTATTTTAAACATAAGGAAACCTCCATATGTCTGAAGTCAATAAAATTGACGTAGACGCGCTAGAAACACAAGAGTGGTTACAAGCTCTTGAATCAGTTGTGCGTGAAGAAGGTGTTGAACGTGCTCAGTTTTTACTTGAGCAAGTATTAGAGCAAGCCCGTTTAGACGGTGTTGATATGCCAACAGGTATCAACACAAACTACGTTAATACGATCCCGGTAGATCAAGAACCTGCTTACCCAGGGGACGTAAACCTTGAGCGCCGTATTCGTTCTATTATTCGTTGGAACGCAATCATGATTGTATTGCGTGCTTCGAAAAAAGACCTCGACCTAGGCGGCCATATGGCGTCTTACCAGTCATCAGCGGCGTTTTATGAAGTATGTTTTAACCATTTCTTCAAAGCCCCAAATGATGTAGACGGCGGTGACTTAGTTTATTATCAAGGTCATATTTCTCCGGGTATTTATGCACGTGCATTTGTTGAAGGTCGTTTATCTGCTGCGCAGCTTGATAACTTCCGTCAAGAAGTTGATGGCGAAGGTTTACCATCTTACCCACACCCTAAATTAATGCCTGAATTCTGGCAGTTCCCTACGGTATCTATGGGTCTTGGTCCTATCGCATCTATTTACCAAGCGCGCTTCTTAAAGTACCTAGATGGTCGTGGTTTAAAAGACACTAAAAACCAACGTGTATACGCGTTTTTAGGCGATGGCGAAATGGATGAGCCAGAATCGCGTGGCGCTATTTCTTTTGCTGCCCGTGAAAAACTAGACAACCTTTGTTACTTAATTAACTGTAACTTACAGCGCCTAGATGGCCCAGTAATGGGTAATGGTAAAATCATTCAAGAGCTTGAAGGTCTATTCAAAGGCGCTGGCTGGAATGTGATCAAGCTAGTGTGGGGCAGCGGCTGGGATATCCTACTAGCTAAAGACACCACAGGTAAGTTATTGCAATTGATGAACGAAACAGTCGATGGCGATTACCAAACTTATAAAGCTAAAAATGGCGCGTACGTACGTGAGCATTTCTTTGGTCGTTACCCTGAAACAGCAGCACTTGTTGCTGATATGACAGATGACGAAATCTTCGCGCTTAAGCGTGGTGGTCATGAGCCATCAAAATTATTCGCTGCATTCAAAAAAGCAGAAGAGACCAAAGGTCGCCCAACAGTTATCCTAGCTAAAACTGTAAAAGGTTACGGCATGGGTGAAGCGGCTGAAGGTAAGAATATTGCTCACCAAGTGAAAAAAATGGACATGTCACACGTTGCCCATTTACGTTCACGTTTAGGTCTTGATGATTTAGTATCTGAAGATCAACTTGCAGAACTTCCTTATTTAACACTTGAAGAAGGTTCGGCTGAGCACAAGTACTTACATGCTCGCCGTGATGCACTTAAAGGTTATACGCCAAAACGTATTCCTAACTTTACTGAAAAGTTAGTACTGCCAGAAGTAGAAGCATTCAAGCCACTACTTGAAGAGCAAAAGCGTGATATCTCTACCACCATGGGCTTTGTTCGTGCACTTAATATCTTATTGAAAGATAAAGGTATTGGTAAAAACATCGTACCAATTATTGCCGATGAAGCGCGTACGTTTGGTATGGAAGGTTTATTCCGTCAAATCGGTATTTATAACCCGCATGGCCAAAACTATACGCCGCAAGACCGTGATATCGTTTCTTACTACAAAGAAGCAACATCGGGTCAAGTATTGCAAGAAGGTATCAACGAGTTAGGCGCAATGTCATCGTGGGTTGCTGCGGCAACATCATACAGCACTAACGATTTACCAATGATCCCATTCTATATCTACTATTCAATGTTCGGTTTCCAACGTGTTGGCGACATGGCATGGATGGCGGGTGACCAACAAGCACGTGGTTTCTTATTAGGTGCTACTGCTGGTCGTACAACATTAAACGGTGAAGGCCTACAGCACGAAGATGGTCACAGCCATATTCTTGCTAACACAGTACCTAACTGTATCTCTTACGATCCAACATACGCTTACGAAGTAGCGGTTATTGTTCAAGATGGTATTCGTCGTATGTACGGTGAAGATCAAGAAAACATTTACTACTACCTAACGCTTATGAACGAAAACTATGCACAACCTGCTATGCCAGAAGGTGCTGAAGAAGGTATTCGTAAAGGTATCTACAAGCTAGAAAGCTACGCAGGCAAAAAAGCCAACGTACAGCTATTAAGCTCAGGTACTATCATGACTGAAGTGCGTAAAGCAGCCGCGATTTTAAGTGATGATTACGGTATTGCATCTGATGTGTATTCAGTAACGTCGTTCAACGAATTAACTCGTGAAGGGCAAGATGTTGAGCGTTTTAATATGCTTAACCCTGAAAGCGAACAGAAGACTGCCTACATCACCAGTGTATTAAATGACTCAGTGACTGTTGCCGCAACGGATTACATGAAAAACTACGCAGAACAAGCGCGTTCATTCATTCCAAGCAGCAACTACAAAGTATTAGGTACCGATGGTTACGGTCGTTCTGATAGCCGTGAAAACCTTCGTCGTCACTTTGAAGTTAACGCCAGCTACGTAGTAGTTGCGACGTTATCTGAACTTGCTAAACGTGGTGAAGTTGAGAAGTCAGTTGTGGTTGAAGCACTTAAAAAGTTCAACATCGACACTAACAAACTTAATCCACTGTACGCATAAGAGGTTTGCAATGAGTATTGAAATTAAAGTACCAGATATCGGTGGCGATGAAGTCGAAGTAACCGAAATTCTAGTGAGCGTTGGTGACAAAGTTGACGTTGACCAATCATTACTAACTGTTGAGGGTGATAAAGCCTCAATGGAAGTACCTGCGGCACAAGCCGGTACTGTAAAAGAAATCAAAGTAAACGTGGGCGACACGGTTACTACGGGTTCTTTAGTATTCTTGTTTGAAGGTGAAGAGCAAGCATCTAGCGAAGCGCCTGCAGAACCAGCAAAATCTGAAGCTGCAGCACCTGCTGCGTCTTCAGGTTCAACAACTAAAGAAGTCACCGTACCAGATATCGGCGATGATGAAGTTGAAGTAACGGAAATCATGGTTGCTGTTGGCGACACCGTTGAAGAAGAACAATCTATCTTAAACGTTGAAGGCGACAAAGCGGCAATGGAAGTACCAGCGCCGTTTGCAGGTACTGTTAAAGAAATTAAAGTTGCCGCTGGCGATAAAGTAAAAACAGGCTCTTTAGTGTTTGTTTTTGAAGTGGCTGGTAGTGAGCCTGCAGCTGCGAAAGCAGAAACAGCGCCAGCTCAAGAGTCTGCGCCGGCACAAAGTTCAGCGCCAAGCAGTAAAGAAGTAAACGTGCCTGATATCGGCGGTGATGAGGTTGAAGTCACTGAAGTGATGGTTGCAGTAGGCGATAAGGTTACTGAAGATCAGTCAATCTTAAACGTTGAAGGCGACAAAGCGGCAATGGAAGTACCAGCACCGTTTGCCGGTACTGTTAAAGAGATTAAAGTTGCTGCGGGCGATAAAGTATCGACCGGTTCACTTATCTTTGTATTTGAAGTGCAAGGCAGTGCACCTGCAGCTACCGCTGAAAAAGCGGCTTCTGAATCTGCACCAGCAGCGAAAGCAGAATCAGCTCCAGCTGCACAAGCAGCGCCTGCAAAAGCGAGCAATGAAAGTTTTGAAAACAATAGTGCGTATGCTCATGCATCGCCAGTTGTTCGCCGCTTAGCCCGTGAGTTTGGTATTAACCTTGCGAACGTAAAAGGCTCAGGTCGTAAAAATCGCGTTGTGAAAGAAGACGTGCAAGACTATGTGAAGAACTTAGTTAAGCAAGTTGAATCAGGCCAATTAGCGACAGCTTCTGGCAATACTGGTGGTAGTGAACTTGGTTTAATTCCATGGCCAAAAGTTGATTTTGCTAAATTTGGTGAAATCGAAGAGAAAAAACTATCTCGTATTCAAAAGCTATCGGGTAAAAACTTACACCGTAACTGGGTGCAAATCCCGCATGTTACGCAGTTTGATGAAGCTGATATCACAACTCTTGAAGAGTTCCGTAAAGAGCAAAATGCCCTTAGCGAGAAGAAAAAGCTAGGTGTTAAAATCACCCCGCTGGTATTTGTAATGAAAGCAGCAGCGAAAGCACTTGCTGAGTTCCCTACATTTAACTCATCACTATCTAACGACGGTGAAAGCTTAATTCTTAAGAAGTACATCAATATCGGTGTTGCAGTTGATACGCCAAACGGTTTGGTTGTGCCAGTATTTAAAGATGTTGATAAGAAAGGCATCATTGAATTATCGCGTGAATTAATGGAAGTATCTGTTAAAGCGCGTGACGGCAAACTTACCTCTTCTGATATGCAAGGTGGTTGTTTTACAATTTCAAGCCTTGGTGGTATTGGCGGTACAGCCTTTACGCCAATCGTAAATGCCCCAGAAGTTGCTATTTTAGGTGTCTCTAAGTCTGAAATTAAACCTAAGTGGAATGGCAAAGAGTTTGAACCAAAACTAATGGTTCCACTTTCTATGTCTTACGACCATAGGGTGATTGACGGTGCACTAGCTGCACGCTTTACTGTAACTTTAGCAAGTTACATGAGCGATATTCGCCAATTAGTAATGTAAGCAATTGCTGCATGTAGCGAAATAAATAGAATCAAATCCCAGCCAGTTGTTTTTTGCTGGGATTTTTACCATTTGCAATGATACAATCTTTGTATATCTTGCATAAATTTTTGATCTGCTCTCCCTTTCTGCCTTGCAGAAACATGGCAGTTAAACTTTAGGGCAGTGTCCCGTTCAAACAATTAAGGTAAAAGCATGAGCAACGAATTAAAAACTCAAGTTGTTGTACTAGGCGGTGGTCCTGGTGGTTATTCTGCGGCTTTCCGTGCTGCTGACTTGGGCTTAGAAGTAACAGTAGTAGAATCTCGCGACACATTAGGCGGTGTATGTCTTAATGTTGGTTGTATTCCTTCGAAAGCACTTTTACACGTAGCTAAAGTAATTGATGATGCAGCAGAAATGTCATCTCATGGTGTTACTTTTGGCGCACCACAAATTGATTTAGATAAAATTCGTTCGTGGAAAGAGTCAGTTGTTAGCCAACTTACTGGTGGCCTAGACGGCATGGCTAAAATGCGTAAAGTTAAAGTGGTTTACGGTTACGGTAAATTCACAGGTAGCAACACGCTTGATGTTGAAGGCGCTGACGGTAAAACAACAATTACTTTTGATAACGCTATCATTGCTGCTGGTTCTAAACCTGTAAACTTACCTTTCATTCCTGAAGATGACCGCGTAATTGATTCAACCGGTGCACTAGAGCTTAAAGACATCCCTGAAAAGCTATTAGTATTAGGTGGTGGTATTATTGGTCTTGAAATGGGTACTGTGTATCGCGCACTAGGTTCTGCAATCGACGTGGTTGAATTTGCTGACCAACTAGTACCAGCTGCTGATAAAGACATCATCAAGATTTACCAAAAATACGTAAGTGATAAATTTAACGTTATGCTATCAACTAAAGTTGTTGGCGTAGAAGCGAAAGATGACGGCTTATACGTTACATTTGAAGGTAAAAACGCACCAGCTGAACCAGTACGTTATGACAAAGTATTAGTTGCTGTTGGTCGTACACCAAACGGTAACTTATTAGATGCTGACAAAGCGGGTGTTAATGTTGATGAGCGTGGCTTCATTAATGTTGATAAGCAACTTAAAACTAACGTTGACCACATCTTCGCGATTGGTGACTTAGTTGGCCAACCTATGCTTGCGCACAAAGCGGTTCATGAAGGTCACGTTGCTGCTGAAGTTATCTCTGGTCAAAAACATTACTTTGATCCGAAATGTATTCCTTCAATTGCCTATACTGACCCAGAAATCGCTTGGGTTGGCGTAACTGAGAAAGAAGCAAAAGAGCAAGGCTTAAGCATCGAAACAGCTGTATTCCCATGGGCTGCATCAGGTCGTGCAATTGCATCTTCTCGTACTGAAGGTTCTACTAAACTGATCTTTGATAAAGAAAGTGGCCGTATTATCGGTGGTGCTATGATTGGTATTAACGCAGGTGAAATGCTGGGCGAAATCGGTCTAGGTATCGAAATGGGCGCTGACGGTGAAGATTTAGCATTAACTATTCATGCTCACCCAACATTGAACGAATCAATCGGCCTTGCAGCTGAAATATTTGAAGGTTCAATCACTGATTTACCAAATAAAAAAGCAGTTAAAAAGAAGAAGTAAGTTCTTTTAGTTAATTGTTTAAAAACCCAAGCCTCGGCTTGGGTTTTTTGTTTTTAATGGTCATAAGTTGATTAATATGACCCTTTAAAATTTACGGCTTATTGCTAAGTCCTGTTTACCTCGCTCCCACCCCTTTATGCTCAGCTTGCGCAAGTTGTATATATTTACGTTCGACTAGTTGTGATAGCGGCACGAGTTCAAAACCTTGTTGTTCAAGTTCGGGTAGCATGCGCTGTAAGAATTCAATGGTTTCAGGGTAAGGGTGGGCAATCGCGATGGCGAAGTTATAACGTTCGGCTTTATACTTTAGTTCGTTGAGGCGAAATTGTAACTGTTTCTCATTGGGAATATTATCTAAAAACACATGGCGGCCGACATTTTCAACGCCATATAAGTTGGCAACATTTTGCGCTTGGCTTAAGCCTGTAGTGCGGCTATCTAAAAAGTACAGGTTGCGCTTTTTCAGCACTTCCATAGTCCATTTCATGGGCAGGCTTTCTTGAGTAAGTGCTGAGCCCATATGATTATTTACACCTTTGACCTGCGGTAAGGTTGCAAGCGCATTGCCGAGGGTGATTTGTAATTGTTCTTTACTCATATTGCTGGTGAGTGCGCCGGGGCCAAGTGCTTTGCTGCTGTCGAGTGCTTGCATGGGAATATGCAGCAGTAATTCTTTATTCGACTTACTGGCTAGGCGCGCAAAAACTTGCGAATACGGGGTATGAGGCAAAATCGAGAACGATATTTTACCTGGTAAATTTAGGATTTCGAGGTCGCGTTGATGATTGCCAATATCATCAATCACAATCGCTATTTGCTTATTTGCGGCAAGCGTAGGCAAGCTAAAAAAAAGCCAGAACAACCAAGTTAATTTTTTCACGTTTATAATTTTTATTATCTTTTTTATAGTGAGCTAAAAGCTTTATTTCATAGTTAATAGCTGCTGTGCTTTTAATAACAGTGGATCAGCTGAGTCTTTGCGTGACCATGGCCGATCGTCATTTCCTTGTTCGTTTTTTATTATAACTACTTTATCAATTTGCGAAAGGGTTGATTGATTAATCGCCACATCGGGGGTGACTCCAATCCCCTCAATAGATTGACCCGATGGGGTAAAGTATTTTGCAGTGGTTAATTTTAGTGCTGTATTACCATTGCCTAATGGGATCAAAGATTGCACCGATCCTTTGCCAAATGATTGGCTGCCAATTAGTGTGGCACGGTGATTGTCTTTAAGTGCAGCGGCTAAAATCTCTGCTGCTGAGGCCGAGTTTTCATTAATAAGTACGACGATTGGCGCACCATTTAAAATATCACCTTTTTTGGCGCGAAAGTGCTGGTTTGCATCATAAAAGCGACCTTTGGTGGTGACTATGGTGCCACTTTGTAAAAATAGATCCGATACCGCTACAGCACTTTGTAATGTGCCGCCTGGATTGTCGCGTAAATCGAGCACTAAGCCTGTAAGTGGGTTACCGTAATGGCTTTGCAGTGCTGTTATTTGCCGCGCAACATCATGCAAGGTGTGATTGGTAAAGCTATTTATTGCCAAATAACCAATACCAAACTCTGATAATGAACTGGTGACACTCTCTAAGTTAATTTCTGATCTAGTCAGGGTAAAATAAATGGCTTGTGGTGAATTACTTCGTTCAACCGTTAAAGTAACCGTTGCTGTGTCACTAGCTTTAATCATTTGCGCAACTTGATTGATGTCTTTATGTGCGACTGTTTGCTGATTAACGGCAAGTAGCACATCATTTATTTGTACTCCGGCAATGGCTGCGGGAGAGTCTTTAATTGTGTTTACAATAATAACTTTTTGTTGTTGCTGTTTTATTTCAATCCCAAGGCCTGTGTAGCGGCCATTAGTGCTGCTAAATAGCGCTTCTAACTCGTGTTCATTAAGGTACTTAGAGTAAGGGTCTAGCTGTGCGAGCAGGGCTTCAAATTGTTGACTGCTTTCAAAGCTTTGTTGCAAAGCTAAGTCTTCAACATAATAGGCATGGATATTAAAGAGGATTTCGTTTTTTTGTTGGCTTTTTAAATCGCCCACCGAGGTCACTGCAAAGCTATTAAAACTCAGGCACAAAAAAACGCTAACGAGTAATAAATAGCTTATTAGGATGCGATTAAAAGCAGAGTATTGTAACTGCTGTATTTGTAATTGTGTATTTAGCATCAGCTGCTCCCAGTGGGGTGCAGCTGTTTAATCAATTAAATGCGTCTGCACCATGTTACAGGATTTACTGCGCGTCCTTTGTGGCGTATTTCAAAGTATAGACCAGAATTTGCTTGTCCGCCGCTTTGACCAACTAAAGCGATAATATCGCCTTGGCGTACTATATCACCTACGTCTTTTAGTAAGGTTTGAGTATGGCCGTATAAACTCATAAAGCCTTCACCGTGGTCAATAACAATAACCCAGCCGTAGCCTTTTAACCAATCAGCAAACACGACTTGACCGTTGTGGACGCTATGCACATTATTGCCTTCATTAGCGCCAATTAATACGCCTTTCCAGTCAATACCACCGTGCTTATGTTGGCCGAAGCTGTGCTCAATTTTACCTTTTGTTGGCCAGTTTAATTTACCTTTACTGGCTGATAGGCCCAGTAACTCAACCTTTTTAGTTTTTTCTTTTTCAAGTTCTTGCAAGGTAGCTACTAGGGTTTTTTCATTATCTTTTAAGTAATCAATTGAGTTTTTGGTTGAGCTAAGCTTGGTTTTTAATTCACTGATGTTGGCTTTTCGTTGTTGTTGCGCTGCAATGAGAGCTTGATGACGATTGGCTTGCTCTTCATGGAGCACAACTAAGTGTTGTTTGGTTTTTTCAAGTTCGGTTTGTACATCCGCTATTTCAATCAGGAGTGCTTTTAGCTCATCAATTTGCTCAATGCGCGCTTTGTTGAGGTAATTATAATAACTTAATGTGCGTTCAACCTGTGCGGTATTTTCTTGATTCAATAGCATTTTAGAGTAGTCATGTCCGCCAGACATATAGGCACTTTTAATTTGTGCGGCGAGTGCATGTTGCTGCTCTAGGCGTTTTTCCTCAAGTGCTTCAGCTTGCTGCTGTTGCTGTTGTTGTTGTTTTTCAGTATCGCGAATTGATTGCTCGGCAATATTTAGTGCCTTAGCGTTTTTTGCGATCTCGAGTTCGTGCTGTTGCAGGTTCTTTTGCGATTTTTCGATGTCTTTACGCTGGGCGGCAAGTTCAGCTTGGCTTTGCTTTAACGCCGTTTGGATTTCGCTGAGATCTTTTTTAGTACGATCTTCATTAGCGACGGCAGGCGCCGTCACTAATAAAGTGAGTATTAACGCAGTAACAACGAGCGTACTAAAAATTAATGGGTTAATACTTTTATTCATGGTTTATTTCAATGTCATGATTGGTGTGCCAGTCATCTCGCTTGGTTGTTCCATGCCCATTAAGTGCAACATGGTTGGCGCAACATCACTGAGCGCTTTGCCTTCGCTTGGTGTTGCATCACGACCAACATAAATGAAATGAACAGGTTCACTGGTGTGTGCTGTATGCGCTTGGCCAGTTTTAAGGTTAGCCATTTGTTCAGCATTACCGTGATCAGCTGTAATTAATGCTTCACCACCAAATTCTTCAAGGGCAGCAACAACACGACCAATACAATGATCGACTGCTTCACAGGCTTTTACTGCGGCTTCAAATACACCTGAGTGACCGACCATATCGCCATTTGGATAGTTACAAATAATTGCATCGTATTTACCGCTTTTAATCGCTTCGACGAGTTTATCGGTGAGCATTTCTGAATTCATTTCAGGTTGTAAATCGTAGGTCGCAACTTGTGGTGATGGGATCAGCTCGCGGGTTTCACCTTCAAATTCATCTTCACGTCCGCCACTGAAGAAAAACGTCACATGTGCATATTTTTCAGTTTCAGAAATACGTAGCTGTGTTTTATGGTGTTTTTCAAACCATTCACCCAATACATTAGTCAAAGGGACTGTGGCAAAGGCTGCTGGTGCGTCGATGTCTGCTGCGTATTCGGTCAACATAACAAAGCCGCTTAGTGCGGGGGCTTTTTTCTTGGCGAAACCTTCAAAGTCTTTATCAACAAATGCGCGGGTCATCTCACGAGCACGATCGGCTCTAAAGTTTAAGAAAATAACCGTATCGCCGTCATTAATTTGTACTGCGTCTTGGCCTTGTGCTGCTATGGTAGTTGCAGCAACAAACTCATCGTTTTCATCACGTTCGTAAGCCGCAGCTAATGCATCAACACCATTTTTGTAACTATGTTGCGCAATACCACTGACCATTAGGTCATAGGCTTGTTCTACTCGGTTCCAGCGATTATCGCGGTCCATTGCATAGTAGCGGCCAATGATCGATGCTAAGCGACCACAATTTAATTTGCTAAATAGCGCTTCAATACGTTCAATTGACGTTTTTGCGCTACGTGGTGGAGTGTCTCGGCCATCTAAAAATGCATGAAAGTACACTTCTTTAGCGCCGCGCGCTGCAGCTAATTCAATTGCAGCTACAATATGGTCTTCATGACTATGCACACCACCTGGGCTTAATAAGCCCATTAAATGCACTGCTTTAGCAGCATTCACAGCTTTATCAATGTTTTCAACTAGTGTTGGGTTATGCGCAAACTCACCGTCATTTATTGCTTTAGTGATGCGGGTGAAATCTTGATAAACCACACGGCCAGCACCTAAGTTGACATGGCCTACTTCTGAGTTGCCCATTTGCCCATCAGGAAGACCAACATCTAAACCAGAGGCTGAAATTAGGGTGTGCGGGCGAGTTGCCCAAAGTTCGTCTAAAACAGGGGTGTTTGCCGCTAAAATTGCGTTGCTTTGGGTATCTTCACGGTATCCCCAACCATCTAAAATCATGAGTACGAGAGGTTTTTTATGTTGTGTCATTTTTGTTCCTGAAAATTAGCTCCTGCTTAGCCTTAGCATACCGTGTTTTGTGGTTATGATCAGCAATCAAAAGGGCATATTAAAATATTTCACTCTCTGGTAATTTCTAATCAAGCACGTATACTTGCGTGGCTAGGGCATTACCCTTACGTTTAACCCCAGTGCTAAAGGCGCGGGACAATTTTCATAGTGGAAGACGCATGGATCAATATATTGAATTTGTCGGTAATCATCCGATATTAAGTTTAGCTTGGGTTGCTTTAGTAGCACTCATCGTGGGCGGCTGGTTTAAAAGTAAGTTTTCAGCAATTCGTCAAATAAATCCGCAACAATTAACATTATTAATTAACCGTGAAGACGGTGTCGTTGTAGATATACGCGCACAAAAAGAATTTAATAATGGCCGTATTGCAGGCGCTGAGCACCTTAGCTCTGAAAAAGCGAAACAATCTGACTTCTCAAGCCTTGAAAAGTCTAAGAGTAAACCCATTATATTGGTATGTACCACAGGCATGACAGCCTCAGGTATCGCAACTGCTATGCATAAAGCTGGTTTTGAATCAGTTTATGTTTTATCTGGTGGTATGGGTGCATGGCAAAGTGCTGGTCTACCAACGACAACAGGTCGCTAATTAAGTTAGTTAGGCCGATAGAGGAATTGTTATGAGTAATGTTGTTCTTTACACCAAAGCGTATTGCCCTTTTTGTCAGCGTGCTTTAGCGTTGCTAACAAATAAAGGTGTGCAATTTACAAATATCGACATTGGTGTACAGCCTGAATTACGTGATGAAATGATTGCCAAAGCAGGTGGCGCGAGCACAGTACCGCAAATTTTTATTAATGATGAGCATATCGGCGGTTGTGACGACATGATGGCGATTGAAGCCCAAGGCAAACTTGACGCTAAGTTAAACGCTTAAGCATTTATTATAAAAACGATTAAAAGTTAGGAATTATCATGAACGAAGAAAACCAGAACGTAGCAGCACAAGAAGAAACTGGCGCACAATTTACGATCCAACGTATTTACACAAAAGACGTGTCTTTTGAAACGCCTAATTCACCTGCTATTTTCCAAAAAGAATGGACACCAGAAGTTAAGCTTGACCTTGATACACGTTCTAATAAATTAGACGAAGGCGTGTTTGAAGTAGTATTAGCACTGACTGTTACTGCTTCTATCGGTGAAGAAACGGCTTTTTTATGTGAAATTCAACAAGCGGGTATTTTCACTATCGCTGAAGTTGAAGAAGTACAACTTGCACACATGCTTGGCGCATTCTGCCCGAACGTATTGTTCCCGTACGCACGTGAAGCGGTATCTAACTTAGTTAACCGTGGTACATTCCCACAGCTTAACCTTGCACCTGTGAACTTTGATGCGTTATTCGCTCAATACATGCAGCAACGTGCAGCGCAAGCTGAACAGGCAACTGCAGACGCATAACTTATGAGTACAGCCAATTCAGCTGTTACTGTATTAGGGGCGGGGTCTTATGGCACCGCCCTTGCTATTTGTTTAGCCCGAAACGGTCACCAAGTGACACTTTGGGGTCGCAATAGCGATGACGTTGCCACGCTTGCAGCTGAGCGGAAAAATCAACGTTACCTGCCCGATGTCACTTTTCCTGACACTTTACACCTTGAAGCCGACTTACACACCGCAGTAACTGCAAGCCAAGTGATTTTGGTTGTTGTACCAAGTCATGCATTTGGCGATACGCTACAGCAAATTAAGCCTTCATTACTTGAAGGGGCACAAGTTGCATGGGCAACCAAAGGGCTTGAACCAGATACAGGCCGACTTTTGCAAGAAGTTGCCCAGCAAGAATTAGGTGATGATGTGCCACTGGCAGTCGTATCAGGCCCTACATTTGCTAAAGAAATGGCGATGGGTTTACCTACTGCTATTTCAGTGTCGTCAACATCAACAGCCTTTGCAAAACAGTTAGCTGAACTATTGCATTGTGGTCGCTCATTTAGGGTCTATAACAATAATGATTTTATTGGTATTCAGCTCGGTGGCGCGGTTAAAAATGTGATTGCGATTGGCGCTGGTATGTCTGACGGCTTTGGTTTTGGTGCTAATGCACGGACAGCATTGATCACCCGTGGTTTAGCTGAGTTATGCCGGTTAGGCTGCGCGCTTGGTGCTAAGTCAGAAACCTTTATGGGCATGGCTGGGCTGGGGGATTTGATCCTAACGTGCACCGATAATCAGTCTCGTAACCGTCGTTTTGGTTTAGCACTGGGTAAAGGTGAAAAGGTAGAGCAGGCGATAGCATCAATTGGTCAAGTGGTCGAAGGTTATCGCAACACCAAAGAAGTCTATTTACTTGCACAACGTACTGGTATTGAAATGCCGATCACTGAGCAAATCTATCAGGTACTTTATGAAAATAAAGACGTGAAAGAAGCCGCGATGGCTTTATTAGGTCGCGAGCAAAAATCAGAGTAACAGTGCCTTGTAGCTGCCAGCGTTTATGGGATTGTATAAACGCTGGCAGTTAATCTAATAACTAACATGGTACTTAGTCATTCATCAAATTAGATTGTTTTCTCAGGTTGTTTTTTTCGAGATAAGCAGCTACTTTTTCAGCACAAAGCGGGCGACTATAATAATAGCCTTGCATCGTATTACAGCCCATAACATGCAACATATAAGCCTGCTCTTTAGTTTCAACCCCTTCGGCAACAACATCGATATGTAAGTATTTAGCGAGGCGAATAATTGTCGCGGTAATATTACGATCCTGCTCACTATCGACAATATCTTTTATGAAAGAGCGATCAATTTTTAAAGTATCAATTGGAAAACGTTTTAGATAGCCCAATGATGAATGACCAGTACCAAAGTCATCTAGCGCAATGGTAAATCCTAGTGCTTTTAAGCGATTCATTTGCTGTTGGGCAAATTCAGGGTTGTCCATCATGGCACTTTCAGTTATTTCTAACTCAACACAGCGCGCAGGTACGTCGTAGTTTGTTAAACACTCAGTGAGGGTTTCGACTAAACTACTTTGCTGAAAGTGCAGAGCTGAAACATTAATAGCTACTTTGCCAAAACTCACCCCTTCATTACGCCATAACTCTAGTTGCT
The DNA here is from genome assembly GCF_014163915.1 of Pseudoalteromonas sp. SR41-8. Lineage (NCBI taxonomy): Bacteria > Pseudomonadati > Pseudomonadota > Gammaproteobacteria > Alteromonadales > Pseudoalteromonadaceae > Pseudoalteromonas > Pseudoalteromonas sp. SR41-8. Next base: position 163,375 of record NZ_JACJEE010000004.1, on the reverse strand, counting down.
TAAATAGCTGCTTCATTAGCAATAAAGTGAGAGGAATAATTGCGCCATTTTGTTCTGCAAGAGGGATAAATTCAACAGGACTAATTATACTGCCATCAACTTGTGGCCAACGGACTAAAGCTTCAAAACCATGTACTTGATCTTTATCTGCGTTATATTTTACTTGGTAGAATAATTGAAAATCCTGATGTTCGATAGCCCGAAAAAGTGCACTTTCTTTACTTAGCTCATTAGTATCAATCGTGTGTTTAGATTTATCAAAAAATTGATAATTATTGTGACCCATCTTTTTGGCGTGATTAAGCGCACTGTTGGCGCTGCGCATCAGCGCTTCGCTGTTATAACCATTTTCTGGGTACCCAGCGATGCCACAACAGGCAGAAATAAAGCTCTCTATACCATCAAGCATAAACGGTGTTTGGAATTGTTTAAGAATATTATCGGCCAGTTTTTTGGCGAAAAAGACGGTCTTACCTGAATATAAATAGGGCGGTACAAGTACAGCAAATTCATCTCCCCCTAAGCGGGCCAAGGTATAACCAGAATCAAGGTTTCGAGTGAGTCTGCCCGCAACTTCTTTTAATAGTTCATCACCGATTGCGTGACCAAGGGATTCGTTAATTTTATTAAAATTGTCTAAATCTATAAAAATAATCAGTAAATTAGGGAAGTTGTTATTACAGCTGGCAATTGCCTTATTTACAGATTCAATAAAAATAGTGCGATTGGATAGCCCAGTGACAGAATCTCGAGTGGTTAATTTAAGCATCGCACGTTCATTATTCTTACGTGCAGTTACATCTGAAAATAACCCAATATAATGCGCGCTACTAGTACGTAGGTTAGGGGTTTTTACTTTCGTTATCGATAAATCTAAGGCATAGGGTTGCCCGTCTTTACGCACATTCCAAATTTCACCAGACCAATAACCATCAACCTCTAGATCATTATAAATGAGGCTTTCTAATTTTTTATCGCGGCCGTTTACAGTAAAGGCTTTTGGTTTTTTACCCACTACATCAGCAAGAGTAAAGCCACAAATAGTTGTAAATGCTTGGTTTATGTTCGTTATTTGAAACTGTTCATTGGCGATCCAAATGGCATCTTTTGATTGCGTCATTAACGCGTTGACCAAATTATGTTTAGCACCACTTTTTAATCTATAAACAATTAACAGCAGTAAAATAGCGAAAATAGCCGCTAAAATGAGATAATTGATCCAGTGAGGGAAAGTAAAAGCAGTTTGTTTAATCATTAACACTAGCGGTTCGCTGTTTACTTGATTAAGGTTTTTAACTTCAAGATAAATATTCTTTTCACTACTTGCCAGTGACAGCATAGTTTGAGTCGGCGGCAGTGCTAGCCAATCGCCATTGGGATCAAGCCGGTAATTTAGCCGCATAGGTAAGAGGCTATTACTGCTAAACCAAACAGAAATCCCTTTTAGCGGTTGGCTGGTATTTACTGCGTTGGTTGCTAAGTGGTAATAGTCTTGGCTTTTATCTTTGTAGTGCAAAGTCAAATGACTGACTAAAAAAGAGCTGCTTTGAGGTTGTGCTTGTTTTGAATGTACTTCTAATAAAGTATTACCTGTTGGTGCAAACAACATTATTTTATCACGATAGCTAACGCTAAAGAGTGAACTCGGAAGTTGCTCATAACTTATAGAATCATCAATATAAGCGGCAATACTATGAGTGGCATTTTCAACCCATAGGTTAGTGCTGGGTTTGTAGAGTTTTATCGCTTGAGAATCAACTATCCACAAAGCATTTTGTGGTGCTTCGTAAATGGCTGTGGTGTTAAACGTACTTACTTTATCAAAATTTATCTCAAGTGTTATTTGCTGAGAATTTTCAGGTGCTTGCCATTGGCTCAGCCATAAGCCGTTACTTGTTGCAAGCCAAAGCCTTGAAGAGTTGCGTTGATAATAAATAGCGTTGATCTGCCCGAGGGCTTCAGTTTCAAGCACAAGGGCGGTGAGCTGTTGTTTAGCAATATAAAATAATTGCTCACCATTACTTGCTAGATATTGCTCGTCATTAAGGGATGTTAAAGCATTAATGTTATTAATTGGTAGTGTTTGGTTTTGTTGCTGCGTCGCAAAATCATATTTTATTAATTGCTTTTTGGTTGCTACCCAAAGTGTTGTTGGGGCGGTTGAATACAGGGCAGTAACTTGATCCTTTATTAATAAATCAAAAGTGAGGTTGCGGGCACTGTATAAATATAAACCAGTGTCGGTTGCAACAGCCCATTTATCTTCGCGCAGATAAGCGATGGTAATAATTTTTTTATGTTGTGTAAAATTATCTAACTGTTCCAACATGTCAAAGTATTGCTGCATACGCGGAGCAGGATTATCGGTGATAGGGGTTGTGATAATTTGCATTGCAGGGAGCTTTAGCCAGCTTTTAGTGGCAGTTTGCAGCCACAGTTGTTGGTTGTTTTGTTTAATTGATAAAAAGCGTGCAGGAGCACTATAAAATAAAGGATTAGTGTTTTTGGTCGTTAAATCATGTTTATAAGCGCGATTTTTATGCAAATAATAAAGCTGATCATCAAAGTAATTTAGTTGTTGAACATGCGCATGCTGGAGTTTTATTTCTTGCATAGAGTGCGTGTTGTTAAACAGGTAATGTTGGTCGTTATTGGTATTGATAAGGATCGCTGCTGAGGTTTGACTTGGACTCAACTGCGCGATAGGTGCGGGGACGATAAGCTGAGCTGTAATTGCATTACTTGCTAAATCAAAGTGACTAACTAAATTACTACCTGAATGTAGCCATAGGCTGTTGTTAAATCCCAATGCGAGTTCGACGATCTGCTCTGAAAAGGCGAATGGAGAATAGATTTTTTCGTCTTTTATAGTGTGGATCTGACCTTGGTACAGAAAGTAAAAGCCGAGCTCGGTGGTTAATATCGGCTGTTTTAGCGGTGTTGCTGTTAGTTGAATTAACTGGTTGTTAATTAAGTTTATTAAACTCAGCCCTTGCTCAGTGTTAATTAATAACCAGGATTTATAAGTAGCTACTTGTAAAATGGCTTGATTCGCAAATGATGAAAAAGGTGGTGCTTGGCCACTAAAAAGATGCACCGAGTCGTAATTAAACAGCCCTTTATTGGTAGCGAGCCAAAACGCATTACTCGGGTCTTGAGTAAAGTCATTAATGGCGGGTAGCGAAAGTTCATTCGCATTTAATTCAGCTACACTCGCGTTTGCATTTACAATAGATAACATGCTAATAAAACAGCATATTTGAAGGGAAAAACGCATTACAATCCATTGAATCAGTTTAAAAAGAACTTATTTAGAATAGTGTAGGAATAGAAATAATGCGAATCCACTCGAAGCAAATTTATTGCTATATGTAGTGCTAAATTATAATGGTGATTATAAAACAAGGCGCCCAACGATATAGGCGCATTTTAATATAATTTACTGCGCGTTAGGAAAGCCTAACTGACGCCATGATTCATAAACAAAAACAGCCACTGCGTTAGATAAGTTCATGCTTCTACTGTTAGCTTGCATAGGAATACGCACACGTTGTTCATTAGGTAGTGATTGAATTAAATCATCTGGTAAGCCACGGGTTTCTGGGCCAAACACTAAACAATCACCTGCTTCATAATTCGCTTGATGGTGAAATTGACTGCCTTTAGTGGTACATGCATATACTTTTTTAGGTTGGCATTTTTCTAAGTAAGCTGCAAATGACGGATGGCGTTGCACATGGCTAAATTCATGGTAATCAAGGCCAGCTCTTTTCACGCGCTTATCGTCCCACTCAAAGCCCAAAGGCTCGATTAAATGCAAAGCATAGCCCGTATTTGCACACAGGCGAATAATATTCCCTGTGTTAGGTGGAATTTCAGGTTGGTATAAAACGATATCAAGCATAACGAGCCTTATTGGTGATCTACATTTTGACGTTCGAGAGTATACACGAAACAGATAAAAAAAATGATATACTCATTTTAAGTAAACACTTTAAGCATAGGCAAAAACGTGCATCAGCGCAGTTATGAGTTTTGGGTAAAAACAGCAAGTGTGGTCACTATGGTGATGGTGAGTTTAATGATTGCTGCTAAATGTTGGGCATGGCTTGCGTCTGGCTCTGCCTCTATGCTCGGATCACTCACCGATTCCTTGATGGATATTACCGCTTCAGCAATGAGTTTTATGGTGCTCTTTTATGCACTGCGCCCAGCTGATGACGATCATCGTTTTGGCCATGGTAAAGCCGAAGCCTTGGCGGGTTTAGGGCAAGCGGCATTTATTGCAGGCTCTGGTTGTTTATTGGCGTTTCATGGTATAGAGCGATTATTTAATCCTGTGGTACTAAGTCATTCAATGCTCGGGGTATGGGTTAGTCTATTTGCGATTGCTTGCACCTTAGTGGTGGTTTATGTACAAACTCAAGTCATTAAGCACACCGAGTCAATTGCAGTTAAAGCAGACTCTGTGCATTACAAAGGTGATATAATTTTAAATGCAGCAGTACTGCTGGCCATACTGCTTGCGCAAAATGATATGCTGTACGCGGATCCTATTTTTGCCATTGGCGTTGCGGGTTATTTGCTTTATAACAGTTGGGATATTGCTAGGCAAAGCGCTGACCATTTAATGGATAAAGAGCTACCTGAGGACGAAAAAGCCAGTATTATATCAATCGCTAACAGCCATAACGATGTATTTGGCGTACATGACGTACGCACGCGACAAGGTGGTAAAGTTAAGTTTATTCAAATGCATTTAGAGCTTGAAGATCAACTCCCCTTGATCCGTGCTCATTATGTAGCGGATGAAGTAGTGGCGATGATCCAACAAGAATTTAATTGTGAAATGGATATTTTGATCCATCAAGATCCAATGTCATTGAGTAATAGCCGCGCTCAAGTTAATGAATCACAAAACTGATAAAAACGGCTAAGCACAGCTTTGCGAATGGTGTCTTGTTCAAATAGTAACTCGTGCTTAGCATTCGCAAATGTTTGTAAAATAGCATTACTTTGACGGTGAACTAAGGCTAATTGGGCTTGGTTATCAACCACAGTATCATTCTCAGCACTGGCTACAAAAAGTGGAATCGATAGCTGTTGTTTTTCAAGAGTTGCCATAAAGCCAAAAGCTTCATTCAACCAGCCGTAAGTCACCCCGCCTAATTGTAGCGCGCTATCCGTTTGGTAGGTTTGTCTAAATAAATCATAGCGAGTTTCGCTACTGGTAAGGTCATTCTGTGCGAATTCATCAGGCAGGTAATCTGCTTGGCCAAACGCATAGTGTTTATTAAAACCAAACAAACAGGCAGCACGGGCGGCAAGTTTAGCCAGTGGTTTGGGAGTACCTTTAGTGAAAATATCAAACATGGGCGAAGACAAAAATACCCCACTGTAGTTATGTTCAAACCGGGTCAGGAAATCAAAGGCAATCGCGCCGCCCATTGAATGCCCTAGGATGACTTTTTTGCCTTGGTAGAGTTTACTGACAATTAGACGGTCAAACAGTGCTAAATCATCAGCATAATCACTAAATTTATTAACAAAACCTTTATGAGGATTGGCTAAAGCGCGATAAGAGCGGCCTTGGCCTTGATGATCAATAATAAACACCGCATAGTTATTTTTGTATAACTCCCAGATTAGCTCTTGGTATTTATCTAATCCTTCAATGCGTCCAGAGCAAATAACAATAGCGGCCTTGGCATGCTCAGGTATCACATAGCCATAATATAAATCGCCATTATCGGTAGTCAGCTGCGCTTTGTGCAACTGCTGCTGAAAAAACTCTGTGATCTCAGGTTGTTGGGTAAGTAAGTTTTGCTCTGTGCTGTAAAACATAATGGCCATGATTATTTTTGTTTATCCAGAGGTAAGGCGATACGCACACATAACCCACTTGGTTGTTTATTATGCAGCGTTAAACTGCCAGAATGGGCGGCAATTGCATTTTTAGCAATTGCTAAGCCAAGTCCTGTGCCGCCGCTAGTTCTGTCTCGTGCATCCGATTGGCGAAAAAATGGCTCACATAATTTGGCTAAATTTTGCGGTTCGACGCCCGGGCCATCATCGCTGATCTCTATATAAATAGCATCACTTAAACTCAATGTTAGGGTGATTGTTTGCTCTGCATATTTTATTGCGTTGCGTAAAACATTCTCTAGCGCACTGGCAATGAGGCTCTCGTCACAATAAATATCAACATTGAGTTGACCATTTATAATTAATTGCTTATTGGTCTGTTTAGCTTCAAATTGCGCATCATTCAAAACATGATCAATAATGATCTGTAAGGATTGTTGATGCAGCGATAGCGCCTGACTTTTCGCCTCTAAGCGCGATACTTGCAGCACATCAGCGATCATTTTATCGAGCTGATTTGCTTCTTTTTCAATGCGTAATAAATAGGTTTGGTTTTCTTCTGGGGTCTGCATTTGCGCAAGACCCGTAGCCATTTTAAGGCGAGTTAGGGGGGAACGCAACTCGTGAGATATATCAGCCAATAAGCGCTTTTGTGCAGAAATCAGTTGCTCTAACTGACTTGCCATACTATTAAAGTCGCGGCCAAGTACGCCCAGTTCATCTTGCCTGTTTGGATCAATTTCAGCGCGCGCGGTTAAATCGCCGTCAGAGAGCTTAATTGCAGCTTGCTTTAAGTGATTAATAGGAGCAATTAGGTTACGACTAAATATAAAACTTAAAGTTAATGAAGCTAGTAAAGCAATGATCACTTTTAGCCAAATCGGCATCAGCTTTAACCGTATAAAAAAAGGTGGTTGATGATTCTCATCAATTTCGTATAGGTAAAATTGCCCCTCAGGAAGGTTTATTTTTATCGGTCCGAATGCTTGATAATACTCGGTAAAAATAATTTGTGGCGGCATGTTTTTAGTGAAATTAAGTAAACTTAAATCAATCTCACTTGATGGTACTCTGCTACTGATAGAATGATCTGGCTGATCTGAATTTAAATATAGTAACTTTTGTTTTGCAAGCCGCGGATGAGTTAAAATTTCGGCCGCTGGTTTATTGTGTTTTTCAATTATGCGTTCAATATTTTTGGCTGTGTATTGCAGGTTTTTTTTCATTGGCCCACGCAAGTCCTCATTACTAACTTGATTAGTCGCAATGTTACTTAAAAACACCAACGCAGTAATGGTGCCTATAATTGTCAGCCAAAACCAAGCAAAAATCTTAAAAAACAAAAAGTGCTGAGGGTTTTTTAACCAGGGGAATAGAGTTTTATTACTCTCCTTGGATAAAGACATAACCAGTCCCTCGCATGGTTTTTATTCGTTCTGCATTGTTGAACTCGGCAATTTTTTTACGAATATTACTCACATGCATATCAATTGAGCGATCAAAAGAGGCTAGGCGTCTACCGAGCACCTCTTCACTTATTTGCTCTTTACTGACTACTTCACCTGCATGTTTAACCAGTAAGGCTAGTACTTCATATTCAGTACCGGTGAAGCTTAGCGGGTGTTCATCTACATACGCTTCGCGGGCAGCTAAATTTATAACAATATTATTAACGGTTAACTTATTACTGCTGGTATTTGCTAGGCTAGTAATATGTTCTATACGACGAGTAATCGCTTTAACCCGCGCGAGTAATTCACGATGATTAAATGGTTTAGGAATGTAATCATCAGCGCCTAGTTCAAGACCAAAAATACGGTCAAAGTCTTCACCTTTGGCGGTTAGCATGATCACCGGCGTTAATTTTGTTTGCCTAAGCTGTTTTAATACTTCAAAACCATCTAGTTTCGGTAACATAACATCGAGTAAAATTAATGCATACTCTTGCTCAAGCGCTTGTTTTAAGCCTTGTTCACCATCATGGGCACATTCTATTTGAAAACCTTGCGCAGTTAAGTACTCCGAGAGTAATTCACATAAACCGGTATCATCATCAATCATTAATAGCTTCATTATTTGCTCACCTTAACCACGCTGGAATAACTTCATTTTACGCCTTAACGCACTTAAAAGTGAACCTTTACACAACCTTTACATTGCTTTGCGTTGCTTTGCACTTGGTTAGTTATAGTGAATATAACAACTGAACAGACACTAAGTTACAAGCAACTCAAAGGTAATGATTATGACTATTTCAAGTAAAGTTTCTAAACTAGTATTAATTTGTGGATTAGCGACAGCAACATTAGGCACTGGCGCCGTAATAGCAAAAGAGGGCATGGATCATAAACCAGGCCATTCTCAACAGCACAAACAAGCGCGCTTTTTACTCTCTGAGCGTGGCGTTAAAAAGCTTGATTTAACTGAGCAACAACAAACCCAGTTAAAAAGCATTTTTGATGCGCAAAAAGCACAATTTAAAGCGCTACGTGGCAACGATAAACAGGCCATGAAGCAAGAGCGTGCTGCCCATAAGGCACAAATGCAAGCATTGTTAGATATGCCAACCTTTGATGAAGCCGCAGCAAAAGAGTTATTAGCGCAGCGCCAAACCAAAGGCGAGCAATTTGGCTTAATTAACCTAAAAACGCAGCATCAAGTATGGCAAGTATTAAATGCTGAACAACGTGAAAAGTACCAAGAAATTAAAAAACACATGCGTAAAAAAGGTGACAAAAAACGCAGCCGTGACGAACAAATGGCAGGCTAAGTAATTACCAAAATTACTAAAGCGAAAAAAGAAGCGCGGGAGAGATCCCGCGCTTTTCTTTTTTAACGAGCCATATAGCAGCGATTTTATATCGCGTTATAGTTCTTTTCGAGGGATGAGTAAGCTTAAAGAGGATTATGTTATTTAAGAAAAAATGCCAAGGGGCCTCGAGCAATGAGCTCCGAGTACATCCCAGCACCTAGCCCCTATTTTTACAATTACTTCTCTAAAAGCGCAGCGCCTCATAACCTCTTTGTGAATAAACTTTAATTGCACGGGGTAAACCCGCGCCTACGAAATATCACCCATCTCGTAGCAGCGATTTTATATCGCGTCATAGTGTTAATTTGATAAGTGTACGTAATTTGCGTACATTTAAGCGCATGCACAAGGCAAGCTAACCTTACTCACTTATGCTATGAATGATGCAAATAAGCCCGCCATTTCATCCGATAAAATAATCAATATTCGCGAAGCGTTTAATATGTCGCGCTGAGTATTTGCAAACTTATTACGTACCTCAGCAAGAATGTTTGAAAACTGGGAACAAGGGCGCATTGTTCCTAATGGGCAAGCAATTACTTTACTAAAACTGGTGCAGCGTTATCCAGAAACATTGAATCATATAGCTGAGTTGTAGAGTTAGTTTTCCTAGCCCCTATAATCTAGCACCTATGTTAGCTCTTTTATCGCATTACTTATGCCATCTAAACTCAGTGGGTACATGCGTTTGTTCATTAGCTGCTTGATAAAATCAATTGATTGGTAGTAACGCCAGTGTTCAACCGGTTGTGGGTTGAGCCACGCGACTTTATCAAAGTGGTTGGTGATACGAGCAAGCCAGGCACTGCCGGGCTCTTCGTTGTAGTGTTCAACAGAGCCGCCGGGGTAGGCGATTTCATACGGGCCCATAGTGGCGTCGCCAACAAAGATCACTTTATAGTCACTGGTGAACTTGTTGATCAGCGTCATGGTGTCGATGACGTTGGAATGGCGGCGCTGGTTATCTTGCCATACGTGTTCGTATAAACAGTTATGAAAGTAGTAAAACTCTAAATGCTTAAACTCGCTATGCGCGGCGCTAAATAATTCTTCACAGGTGTGGATGTAATCATCCATTGAGCCGCCAATATCAAACAGCATCAATACTTTTACCGCGTTGTGGCGCTCTGGTGCCATTTTTACATCCAGCATGCCGCCTTGCTTGGCGGTAGCGCGAATGGTCTCGTTTAAGTCGAGGGTGTCGCTGGCGCCAGTGCGAGCAAACTTGCGCAGTTTTTTAAGGGCGAGCTTAATAGTGCGTGAGCCAATTTCACGATCGGAATCTAGGTTACGGTATTCGCGTTTATCCCATACTTTTACTGCTTGGCGATTGCGGTTGCCGTCTTGACCAATGCGCACTCCCTCAGGGTTATAGCCATACGCGCCAAATGGCGATGTACCACCCGTGCCCACCCATTTATTGCCACCAGCGTGGCGTTTTTGTTGTTCTTCTAGGCGCTCTTTGAGGGTTTTCATTAGCTCATCAAGGCCGCCCATGGCTTTAAGCTGGGCTTTTTCTTCATCGGTTAGGTGTTTTTCAAACTCTTTGCGCAGCCAATCTTCAGGTAAGTTGTGCTGCTGTTTTAAGCTTTCGAGTAAGTCCAGATCGGCAATGCCGCTAAAGTAATCAGCAAACGCTTTATCAAACCTGTCAAAGTGGGTTTCGTCTTTAACCATAATGGTACGGGCTAAATAGTAAAAACCGTCAACATCGGCAAATACCGCGCCTTTTTTTAGCGCGTTGATCAAATCAAGCAGCTCGCGCAAACTAACAGGTAAACGGTATTCACGCAGTTTGAAGAAAAACGCAACCAACATCTTAACGGCGACTCATAAAGGCAAGTTTTTCAATTAAGCTGATATCTTGCTCATTTTTAAGTAGTGCGCCAAACATTGGCATTAAACCGCCTTTTTGAGTTTTGTCATGCAGAGTTTTTGCATCGATGTCTTCAGCCATAAGCAGTTTTAACCAATCAAGTAACTCGCTGGTGGAAGGCTTTTTCTTAATGCCGTTGACTTCACGTAGATTAAAAAATACTTCTAGCGCTTGGCGAACTAAATCTTGTTTTACGTGTGGGTGGTGAACATCGATAATTTGCTGCATTTCATCACTAGATGGAAAATCAATGTAATGGAAAAAACAACGGCGTAAAAAGGCATCGGGCAGTTCTTTTTCGTTGTTTGAGGTGATGATCACAATAGGGCGTTGTTTTGCGATTACACGCTCACCGGTTTCATAAACATGAAATTCCATTTTATCGAGTTCTAATAGTAAGTCGTTCGGGAATTCGATGTCGGCTTTGTCTATTTCATCAATTAATAATACCGGGCGTTTGTTATGTTCTTCACCATAGGTAAATGCCTGCCACAACTTGCCTTTAATAATATAGTTACCAATGTCGTTTACCCGGGCATCACCTAATTGGCTGTCGCGTAGGCGTGATACCGCATCGTATTCATATAAGCCTTGCTGCGCTTTAGTGGTCGATTTGATATGCCATTGGATAAGTGTGGTGTCTAAGCTTTTAGCCAACTCCTCAGCCAGCATGGTTTTACCTGTGCCGGGCTCGCCTTTGATCAAAAGTGGCTTTTCCAGCAAAATAGCCGCATTAACCGCTTGTTTTAACGCTGAACTTGCGATGTAGTTATCAGTAGAATTAAATTGCACGTAAATACCTATCTGGTCTGAGCAGTAAACAATATGCCTATCATGCCATAGTTAATCGGCTTCACCAAGGTAGCTAAAGCGTGGAATAATTTGGCCGTCTTTTTCAATCGTTTCGCTAAACATACTAAGCGGTCTTGCCCAAATGCCAAACTCACCATACAAGGCTTGGTAAATAACTAATTGTTCGTCTGTTTCACTGTGAGTGGCGACGTACAGAACTTTGTACTTTGGGCCTTTGTAGTGTTGGTATATGCCTGATTTGAGGGTATGTGGTTTTATTGCTGTAGTCATGTTTTGATCTCTTGTATAATTTGTCTTTGCACTTTTAATGCTAACTAATTTGCCAATACTATGAACTATATTTCGTTAGATGATTACAAAAAAGCGTGGGTTTTTCGTCATAAAGATGCGCCAGTAACAGAACAAGACCTTGCCTTAATTAAACCTATGAGCCATGAGCGTGCCGCTGTTTTATGGAGCACCATGGTGAGCCGTGAACATGACCATCCTGATTTTTTTGAAAAAACAGACTGGTGTGGTAACGAAGACAATTTCTCGCAAACTATTCACTGGGAAGCTGCATGGGAAGCCGGCGCTGAGCAACTGCCAGCTGAGATCCTTGCGCACTTAGGTTGGCAAGCTAATACCACAGTGTATTTTTGTATCGCCCGCGATAATATTATCGAAACCAGCTTTGATGTGTTTAAACGCAATTGGCAAAATTTTATGTTTTTAGCTGATGGTAGTCTGTTATTAGGTAAGAAACGTGATGAAGTAGTGCAGTTTTTAGAAACTGGCGATGCTAAATTAGGTATAAAGTCACAAGTTAAGTAACCTGAGCTTTGCTTTTGTAAAGAGCAGAGCTTAAAAAGCAGTCAATACTGTGCTATAAAACAAGCAACTAGATGTTTTAGAGTATGATCGTTGGCTGCAAGCGACCCCTTTCAACAAGTCGATATTTGGCAATCAGATACACAACGTGTGCTATATGCACAGTTGTGCAATGCTTTTTATGCGCGGGAAATAGGTCAATTAGTTGTTGAAGTTAATGAACAGCGTTTACGCAAGCGATTAAAAAGTCTTCCTTATTATATAGAACGCGCAGCAACGGCCGTGGTAAATGGTCAAGTTCCTTTTCAGTTAGATCCGCACAATGGCTGTTGGCTTGATAAGCAAAAAGCTCAGCCTCCCAACGCAAAAAATAATGATGATTTTTATCAAACACATAAAAATGTAGGTTTAATTGTTCCGCTTTTACTCAATAGCGCAAATCAAACCCGTGTTGCAATAGACAGCATCGACCAAGTAAGCGACAATAAACTTCATTGTAATGAGCATGGTTGGTTTGACTGCCAAGGTCAGCCGCTTGAAGGGCAGTCGGTGGTGTTATTAAAGCCCACAAAGGCAACAATGGCCGCTGCTTGTTGTGGCCATCAGTGGTCTTTTGATAAACGCACGACACCGCGAACGTTATCACTGAGAGAAATGCTGCTAGCAGGCAATATCAATTGGCGTAATTTAAAACGTCCCCATGTTCGAGTTAAAAAAATATAATACCAGTAGCCTTAATCGCATTATAAATTTGTACTGGTAGAGTAAAATCAAGGAGTGTTTAATGCGACTGTTTCAATTCACGCTGCTGTGCTTAGCGTTATTTGTACAATATCGATTATGGTTTGGCCACAACGGTGTACAAGATTATAGTCGTTTAAAAGCTGCTGTTACTTCACATCACGATACTAATGCTCAATTGATCAAACGTAATAAAGTGCTTAAAGCCGATATTGAGGATTTAAAGCTTGGTCAAGAAGGTGTGGAAGAGCGCGCTCGAAATGAATTAGGGATGATCAAACCCGGCGAAACATTTATTCGTGTTTTACCTGGGCAGCAACAAAATGACAACTAATTATACCCTTGCAGCCATAGTCCCAGCCGCTGGCGTGGGAAGCCGTATGCAACATAGCGCACCGAAGCAATACATTCGCTTGGCTGGTAAAACAATTCTTGAACATACACTTGCTAAACTAGCGCAACTCAAACAATTAACGACTATTGTGGTGGCCGTCAGCGATGATGATCCTTATTTTGCTACACTGGAGTTTATTGATCAGCGCATTGTCCGTGCAAGTGGCGGCAAAGAGCGAGCCGACTCGGTACTTAATGGCTTATTAGCGCTTGCAGATAACCCGCCTGATTGGGTGTTAGTGCATGATGCGGCAAGGCCGCTGGTTACCTTGGCTGATATTGGGCGCTTACTTAGTGAGTGTATTAACGCTGACGAGGGCGGTATATTAGCAAGCAAAGTGAAAGATACCATTAAGCGCGGTGCAACTCATAGCCAACAAACAGTACCACGGGATGACTTATGGCAGGCGTTGACCCCGCAATTATTTAAGTACCACGATTTAATGCAGGCATTGCAAACTGCGCTTGCTCAGCAGGTTACGATCACTGACGAAGCATCGGCAATAGAATGGGCGAATAAGCCTGTAAAGCTGGTGGCTGGGCGTAGCGATAATATTAAAATAACCACTCCAGAAGATTTAGATTTAGCCAACTTTTTACTCCAAAAACAACACAGTGAGAATGCATCATGATTCGAATCGGCCATGGCTTCGATGTCCATAAATTTGGTGGCGAAGGCCCGTTAACTATTTGTGGTGAAAAGATTGCTTACCCACAAGGCTTTTTAGCGCACTCTGATGGTGATGTTGCGATTCATGCACTATGCGATGCTATTTTAGGCTCATTAGCAATGGGTGATATTGGCAAGCACTTTCCTGATACCGCCAGTGAATATGAGAATATAGATAGCCGTATTTTATTACGCCATGTTGTTGATTTAGCTAAGCAGCAAGGCTATGTACTGGGTAATGCGGATGTAACGATAGTAGCGCAAGCGCCAAAAATGCTGCCGCATATTCAAGCCATGCGTAAAAATTTAGCCGCCGATTTAAACGCTGAACTGGGCCAGGTAAATGTCAAAGCAACAACCACTGAAAAGCTCGGTTTTGAAGGGCGAAAAGAAGGTATTTCAAGTCATGCAGTGGTTATCATGAGCAAGCAATCACTATGAGCGAGTTAAATTATTTATACGGTGCACCATTATCTAAAGCAGATTTTAAAACCACTGCTGAAGATTTTATGGTTGATGAGGATTTAGGCATAGAGTTTACAGGCAGTGGTGAACACGTCTGTTTACAGGTCGTTAAAAAAGGCGAAAATACCCAATACGTTGCTAAATTACTTGCCCAAAAAGCGGGGATTTCGCCACGTGATGTCAGCTTCGCTGGTATGAAAGATCGCCACGGAGTATGTAGTCAGTGGTTTAGTGTGCCAGTACCCATTAAAAAAGACATTGATTTTACTGAGCTAAACAGTGAATCACTGTTTATCATTGCTCAGCAACGGCATAATCGTAAGCTGCGGACTGGCTGCCACAAAGGTAATAAATTCAGCATTATTCTACGTAATGTAACTCAGCCGTTAGACATTCTTTGTCGTATCAACGCGGTACGCGCCGGGGTGCCTAACTATTTTGGCGAACAACGCTTTGGTCACGATGGTCATAATTTAGTGATGGCTAAAAAGATGTTTGCCGGTGAGCGCATTCGTGACAAAAAACTACGTGGTTTAATTATCTCTGCTGCACGTTCTTATGTGTTTAATCAAATAGTGAATTTGCGTGTTGCTGAGCACGGCTTAGCTAAAACCATGCACCGTGAAGTGTTTATGCTCAGTGGTAGCAATGCATTTTTTGAAGATGCCATTAGCGATGAAAATATCGCTCGTCTTGCCTCTGGCGATATTATGATGTCTGCGCCATTGGTCGGCACTAGCGAAAAAGGCCTCACCGAACAAGAAAAAATATGGCTAGAGCCGTATCAAGATTGGTGTGAAGGGCTTGGTAAGTTAGGGCTGAAAAATGAGCGCAGAATGTTGCGTTTGATCCCACAAGATTTAACCGTTGAAACGATTGATGAAACTACCATTAAATTGAGCTTTGGTTTACCCAAAGGCACCTTTGCCACGGCATTGTTACGTGAGCTGGTGGATTACACAGATGCAAGCCCACGAGTACATAAAGAACAGGACGCTGAAAATGAAAATTCTTCTAAGTAACGATGATGGTGTTAATGCAAAAGGTATTGCAGTGTTGTATCAGGCATTGACGCAAATTGCAGACGTAACGTTAGTTGCACCTGATCGCAATTGCAGTGGCGCAAGTAACTCACTGACGCTACTTAATCCACTGCGTGCTACCACGCTAGATAACGGGTTTATTTCGGTCAATGGTACGCCCACTGATTGTGTACATTTGGGCGTGAATGAATTACTTAATGAAAAGCCCGATTTAGTTGTGGCTGGCATTAACCACGGTGCAAATTTAGGTGACGATACTTTGTACTCAGGGACTGTTGCAGCAGCAACCGAAGGACGTCATTTAGGCTTGCCCGCAGTGGCGGTGTCTTTGTGCTCAAAAGAAGGCAATCATTTTGAAACGGCAGCAGCGGTGACTGTCAGCATAATTAAAGAGCTGGCGTCACATCCATTGCCAAAAGATCAAATCATCAACATTAATGTGCCAGATATTCCGTTATCTGAGCTAAAAGGCGTGCAAGTAACGCGTTTAGGTGCGCGTCATAAAGCAGAAACCATGACTAAACAACAAGATCCATGGGGACGAGACATTTATTGGTATGGGGTTTTAGGTGCCGAAAGTGATGCCGGAGAAGGTACAGACTTTTATGCTATCAATAATGGCTATGCATCGGTTACGCCACTAAGTGTTGATATGACAGCGAAAGATAGTTTGGCTGCGGTTGGTGAGTGGCTTAAAACAATGGAGATCAACGGTGCTGGCTAATTATACTCGAAGTGCCCGTGCGCTCGCTGACCTATTACAGCGTGAAGGTGTTGAAGATAAATTGGTACTCAGCGCTATTGCTGATATTCCACGTCATGTATTTGTTGATGATGTACTTAAGCATAAAGCGTATCAAAATACGGCGTTGCCAATAGGTCAAGGACAAACAATTTCACAGCCATATATTGTTGCCCGTATGACCGAGTTACTGCGTTTGGCTGGCGTGCGCGATAAAGTACTTGAGATAGGCACGGGTTCAGGCTATCAAACAGCGGTACTGGCGAAAACCTTTTCAAAAGTATTTTCGGTAGAGCGAATTAAAGCGTTACAATGGCAGGCTAAGCGCCGTTTACATAACCTAGACTTATACAACGTTTCCATGAAACATGGCGATGGTTGGCAAGGCTGGCAGTCACAAGCGCCGTTTGATGGCATCATTGTAACCGCCGCTGCATCGCAAGTCCCGCAGGCATTACTTGATCAACTCAGTGATGGTGGGGTGATGATTGCGCCAATCGGTAATGAAGATCAACAACTGGTTATGGTTGTGCGCGAAGGCGAAAAATTTACTCAACATGTTATTGCGCCAGTTAGATTTGTACCTTTAGTCCCTGGCGACATTGAATAGGAAGTCACTTTGAAATTGTTTACTAAGTTATACGATATGGCATTAGTGTGGGCAAAACATCGCCACGCAGAGCGTTATTTAGCTGGGATGAGTTTTGCTGAATCGGTTATTTTTCCTATTCCACCCGATGTAATGCTTGCGCCGATGTCGCTTGCACAACCGAGCAAAGCATGGCGCTATGCTACTTTTGCTACAGTTGCTTCGGTGCTTGGCGGTATTTTAGGTTATTTGCTCGGGTTTTGGTTGTTTGAACCTGTAGTAGAGCCATTAATAGCGCAAATGGGTTGGCAAGAAAAGTTTAATACCGCTTTAAGCTGGTTTAAAGATTATGGCGTATGGGTGGTGTTTTTAGCCGGTTTTTCGCCAATACCCTATAAAGTATTTACTATTGGTGCTGGGCTTTTGCACATGGCGTTTTTACCTTTTTTATTAGCCTCTGCTGTCGGGCGTGGTGCGCGGTTCTTTTTAGTTTCAGCGCTAATGAAGTGGGGCGGAGTAAAAATGGAGCAAAAATTACGTCAATATGTTGAGGTACTTGGCTGGGGGGTAGTGATTTTAGTGGTGGTTGCATACTTTTTATTACGTTAAGCATCTAAATAACTACTTTTAGCACAAGGAGCAAAACACCATGAATAAACAGTACGTCTTCTATGTTACTTTATTTACAAGTGTTTTGCTCAGTGCCTGCTCATCTCGACATGCCCCTGCTCCGGTCAGTAGTTTAAATACCAGTGTTAAACCTTATACTAGTAAAGTAAATATTAATGGTGACCGCTACACGGTTAAAAAAGGTGATACGTTATATTCGATAGCCTTTAGCGCCCAGCAAGATTTCCGCACGTTGGCAAAAAATAATGGCATACCAGCCCCTTACATAATCCAACCGGGGCAAACAATTTCTTTTAATAATGTACCTGAAAAAATAAAAAGGCATAAAAAATATACGAAACCGAGTAAAAAGTCTACAAGTGACATACAAAAAAATAACAAAAAATTAAAGAAAGAGCTTGATCAGCCAAAACAACGAGAGTATGTTCAAAAACAAGCCAATAGGAAAATTAGTAAAAATAACAGTTTGTCCTCGACCCAAGTTAAGTGGTCGTGGCCAGCTAAAGGAACAGTAACTCAGCGTTTTTCAACCAAGGAAAGCGGGTATAAAGGGTTACAAATTACTAATAAAAAAGGTGTCGCTGTTTTTGCCGCAGCACAAGGGACTGTAGTTTATGCGGGTAACGCACTTAGAGGATACGGTAATTTAATTATTTTGAAACATAATGATGATTATCTTAGTGCCTATGCACATAACTCTAAGTTGCTAGTTAAAGAAAAACAGGATGTGAAAGCTGGGCAAAAAATAGCCGAGATTGGCAGTTCAGACTCTGAAGTGACGGCATTGCGTTTTGAAATCCGTTACCGAGGACAAGCTGTTAATCCTGAGAAGTATTTGCCTTAGCTATCGGTCGGGTATTGATCATAGTGATTAAGATCACTTGTTTGCTTGAGGGTACGCTCATGGGTAACACAGCAAAAATAGAAAAAACGAAAGATGCGATTGATGATAAATTTGATGATATAGCTGTCGCTGATACAGACTCTGAATTATTAGATGACGTCGATAAAGATGATGACAAAGAAGATGAAATATTTGCCAAAGAGGAAATCACTAAGAATTTAGATGCGACTCAGCTGTATTTAGGTGAAATTGGTTTTTCGCCATTATTAAGTGCTGAAGAAGAAGTCTTTTTTGCTCGCAAAGCATTAAAAGGCTGTAGCGCTTCTCGTAAACGAATGATTGAAAGTAATTTACGTTTAGTTGTTAAAATCGCCCGCCGTTATAATAATCGTGGCCTTGCGTTACTTGATTTAATTGAAGAAGGTAATCTTGGTTTGATCCGCGCCGTTGAAAAATTTGATCCTGAACGTGGTTTTAGATTTTCGACCTATGCGACTTGGTGGATCCGTCAAACAATTGAACGCGCCATCATGAATCAAACCCGCACAATTCGCTTACCAATCCATGTAGTGAAAGAACTTAACGTTTATTTACGCACCGCACGTGAACTAACGCAAAAGCTGGACCATGAGCCCACTGCCGAAGAAATTGCAGCGTGTTTAGACCGACCAGTTGAAGACGTAACTAAAATGCTGCGTTTAAACGAGAAAATCACCTCTGTAGATACACCTATTGGTGGTGAAAACGATAAAGCATTGTTAGATATTATTGCCGATGAAAAAGGCTTTGGCCCGGAAGGCGAAGTACAAAATAATGATATCAATAAGCACATTGTAGACTGGTTAGGTGAGCTTAATCCTAAGCAACGTGAAGTGCTTGCACGTCGTTTTGGTTTGTTAGGTTATGAGCCATCAACGCTTGAAGATGTGGGTCGTGAAATCGGTTTAACGCGTGAGCGAGTAAGACAAATTCAAGTAGAAGCACTGCGCCGCTTAAAAGATATTTTGCAGCATGAAGGATTAAGCACTGATAGCTTGTTTGATCAGTTTTCATAACATTGATAGAGCAATAGACGCAGCAACACAAATACACACAGAAAATAATTATTAAAAGCTGAGGAGCTAACTCTTCAGCTTTTTTTGTGCTTAAAGCATGCTACAGCAGCGATTTTAGCTTATATAGTAAATCTTGAGCTTGGCGTGGGCTTAAGTTATCTAGGTCAACCTCAGCGAGTTGTGCTTCTACCTGTGATGGTTCAGCTGCAAACAATGATGGCTGTACTGCATTGATATCAGCAGTGACTGGCTGATGATTCTCCAGCATTTTAAGCTTTTGTTTTGCCTGCTTTATAACTGCTTTTGGCACCCCAGCTAAGGCCGCTACTTGCAAGCCAAAACTTTTACTTGCGGCACCATCAAGTACGGTATGCATAAAGGCGATTGTGTCGTTGTGCTCTATCGCATCTAAGTGAACATTCACCAGTCCCGCTTGTTGCTCGGCTAGTTCGGTAAGTTCAAAATAATGGGTTGCAAATAAAGTTTTAGCGGATATTTTTGATGCTAAATGATCCGCTGTTGCATAAGCTAATGATAGACCATCGTAGGTACTCGTCCCTCGGCCAATTTCATCCATTAACACCAGTGACTGCGCGGTAGCATTGTTTAAAATGGTGGCTGTTTCGGTCATTTCGACCATGAAGGTTGAGCGACCTGATGCTAAGTCATCACTGGCGCCAATACGTGTAAATATACGGTCGATATTACCAATCTTAGCGCTGTCTGCTGGCACAAAGCTACCAATGTGTGCCATTAATACAATCAGTGCAGTTTGGCGCATATAGGTTGATTTACCGCCCATATTTGGTCCCGTAATGATCAGCATTTTACGCTGAGCATTAAGCTCTACAGGATTGGCAATGAAAGGGTCTTTCATTACTTGTTCAACAACTGGGTGGCGACCTTGCTTAATACTAATGTCATCGTTATCGCACAGTAGCGGTTTTGCATAGTTCAATGCAATTGCACGCTCGGCAAGGTTATTTAGCACATCTAAATCTGCCAGTGCTGCCGCCATTATTTGTAGCTGTTCAATGTGCGGGGCAATAAATTCAAACAGTTGTTCGTAAAGTTGCTTTTCAAGCGCCAGAGCTTTTGATTGGCTACCTAACACTTTATCTTCATGCTCTTTAAGCTCTGGAATTATATAACGTTCGTTATTTTTAAGCGTTTGGCGACGAATATAATCAGCAGGCACTAAATGTGCGTTGGCACGACTTACTTCAATAAAAAAGCCATGCACACGGTTATAACCGATTTTAAGGGTGCTAATACCGGTGCGTTCACGCTCGCGCTGTTCGAGTTGCTCAAGAATGTCGGTAGCGCCTTGGCTGAGTGAACGCCATTCATCGAGTTCACTGTTGTAACCCGGTGCAATTACGCCACCATCACGAATAAGTACCGGTGGGTTTTCAATCACTGCTTGCTCAAGTAATTGCTGTAAATCAGGTAATTCAGGAGATTGCGCGATGATCTGACTAATGCGAGGATCGCTGGCATCGGTTAATAGCTCGTGCAGTGGAGCTAGGGCTTGTAGTGCGCTACGCAGACGGGTTAAATCGCGCGGACGAGCGGTCCACAATGCTAAACGAGCAATAACACGCTCAATATCACCTATTTGTTTTAACGACTCATGTAGCTCACCACACAGCTGTACATCGATAATGGCACTAATCGCATTAAGGCGAGCGTTAAGCTCAGGTTTAGAACGTATTGGTGTATGAATACGACGCTTTAATAGCCGTGAGCCCATCGCTGTTGCTGTTTTATCAAGTACTTGTGCTAAGGTGTTTTCAAAGCCACCAGAGAGGTTAACGGTCAACTCTAAATTTTTACGAGTGGCAGCATCTAAGATTACTGCATGTTCGTTATGTTCTAATGTGATGGCGCGAATATGGGGTAGAGCAATACGTTGCGTGTCTTTCACATATTGCATAAGGCAACCGGCGGCAACTAATGCAGCAGTTGCTTTATCAACCCCAAAACCGACTAAATCTTTGGTGCCAAACTGCTCGCATAACAAATGTTGTGCAGTGTCTAAGTCAAACTCCCATTCAGGACGACGGCGAATACCTTTGATATGCTCAATCAAATGAAAGTTGGCAAAGTCTTCGCTATAGAGTAACTCTGCTGGTGCTAAGCGTTGTAAAGTTGAACTAAATGCTTCTTCAGTATTTACTTCAACAATATTAAAACGGCCTGAGTTAATATCTAAGTAAGCAATGCCATACACGCCTTTTTTACTTTGCCAAACGCTGGTCAGTAAATTATCTTGGCGCTCTTGTAATAGTGCTTCATCAGAAATGGTGCCAGGGGTAACAATGCGTACAACTTTGCGCTCAACAGGCCCTTTGCTGGTTGCAGGATCGCCTATTTGCTCACAAATAGCGACGGATTCACCCATTTGTACCAAACGAGCTAAATAGTTCTCTACCGCATGATAAGGGACGCCTGCCATAGGAATAGGATCGCCGCCGGCTTTACCACGGTGAGTTTGTGAAATATCAAGCAGTTGTGCTGCACGTTTTGCATCATCAAAAAATAGCTCGTAAAAATCGCCCATGCGATAAAACAGTAGAATATCACGATGCTCAGATTTTATTTTTAGATACTGCTGCATCATCGGAGTTTGTTGACTTATATTGTGCGGTGCATAAAGATCGAACGACATGTATTTACCCAAAGGCTGAATATGGAATTACATCAAGAGATTAAAACACTTGCTGCGCAGTTAGGCGCTATTTTAACGGATAAACGCTTATGGATCACTAGTGCTGAATCATGTACTGGTGGTGGAGTGAGTTATGCGTTAACAGATACCCCTGGCAGCTCGGCTTATATTGACCGTGCATTTGTAACATACAGTAATCAAGCTAAGCAGGATTTACTAGGGGTTACAGAGCAAACCTTAACTTTATACGGCGCAGTGAGTGAGCAAACTGTTTTGCAAATGGCCGCGGGTGCGTGTAAGGCCGCAGGGGCAGATATTTCGGTTGCAGTATCGGGGATTGCAGGTCCAGGTGGTGGCAGTACAGAAAAACCAGTAGGTTTAGTATGGTTTTGTATTCAAATTGGCGAGAAACAGTATCCGAGCCAACAGATATTCGCAGGCGATAGAGCGCAAGTTAGGTTGCAAGCTATTGTTTACTCATTAAAAACCATTATAGAAAAGATAAATTAATAAAATTAGCTTGATACTGTGATTTCATACAGTATACTTGTCTGTATTAGCCGGATTTGGAGAGTAAAATGAACGATAACAAACAAAAAGCGTTGGACGCTGCTTTATCTCAAATTGAACGTCAATTTGGTAAAGGCTCAATAATGAAATTGGGTGACAATAAAGCGTTAGATATTGATGCTATATCAACAGGCTCTCTGGGCATTGATATCGCATTAGGCATAGGTGGTTTACCTATGGGGCGTATTGTTGAGATTTATGGCCCTGAATCATCAGGTAAAACAACGCTAACATTACAAGTTATTGCTGAAGCACAAAAAGAAGGTAAAACCTGTGCTTTCGTTGATGCTGAGCATGCACTTGATCCAATTTATGCCCAAAAATTGGGTGTAAATATTGATGAGTTATTAGTTTCACAACCTGATACAGGTGAACAAGCACTTGAAATTTGTGACATGTTAGTACGCTCAAGCGCTGTTGATGTGGTTGTTGTCGATTCGGTTGCGGCATTAACACCGAAAGCTGAAATTGAAGGCGACATGGGTGATTCACACATGGGCCTACAAGCACGTTTAATGTCACAAGCATTACGTAAGCTAACTGGTAATATCAAACGTTCAAACACTTTATGTATTTTCATTAACCAAATCCGCATGAAAATTGGTGTTATGTTTGGTAACCCAGAAACCACTACTGGTGGTAACGCACTTAAATTTTACGCGTCAGTACGTTTAGATATTCGTCGTATCGGTTCTGTTAAAGAGGGCGACGAAGTGGTGGGTAACGAAACCCGCGTTAAAGTGGTGAAAAACAAAGTTGCTCCTCCGTTTAAGCAAGCTGAATTTATCATCATGTATGGTGAAGGCATCTCTAAGCATGGCGAGTTAATTGACTTAGGTGTTAAGCATAAGCTGGTTGAAAAAGCAGGTGCTTGGTATAGCTACAATGGTAGTAAAGTTGGTCAAGGTAAATCAAACTCAATTAAGTTCTTGAAAGAGAACCCTGAGATTTCTAACGAGATTGAAGGTAAATTGCGTGATATGTTGTTATTAAAAGCAACAATTAAGCCTGACGATATTGAAGACACAGTGTTAGCAGATGATGCTGAGCTTTAAAAGTATTTAATAAGCGCGATTTGACCCGCACTTAACATTAAAAAAGCCGCTAAATAATATTTAGCGGCTTTTTTGTATTTGTATTTTTGTTAGCGAGTTATAACTGCCAATTCACTGAGACAGTGAAGTTACGTGGTGCACCATAGTAGCCTTGCTCCCAATACAGGCTGTGGATGTATTTTTCATTGGTTACATTATTAATATTGAACGACAAACCGACATTATCCGTAATATCGTAAGTAGTCATAAGGTTTAAGATACCGAATGCATCTTGTTTGGTAACTGGAGTAACACCCAGTGCTGTAATTGGCTGAATGCGTTTAGTGTCATCTTGCCAGCGGTAATTTAAGCCAAATGTTAGCCCTTCAATCTCAGTCACTTTATGAGTGATGGCAAGTTTATACTGGTTTTTAGGGGTGTAATTCTTAACAAGCTCATCACCATCAATATTGATGGTGCTATAACTAAAACTAGTACTGAGGGTTTCAGTAATTTTACCGCTAAGCTCCACTTCAAAACCATCACTGTTAATACCATCAGCACCATAGTAACGGGTGTCATCAGGTTTTGAGCCTGGAATTGCAACCGCAAGGCCAACTTGCTTAGCATCAAAATAAGCAAGGGTAACAAACAGGTTACTGTCTAATAACTGTGCTTTTACGCCTATTTCACTGCTTTTACCTGTGATTGGATCGAGGTAATCACCATTGATCTCACGCTCAGTTTGCGGCACAAATGTTTCTGTGTAGCTGGCATACGCTGCTAGATCGTCGTTAATATCGTACACAGTGCCAAAATAAGGAATGGTTTTATCCGCATTTTTATCTTTGGCAACACCATACGACATACCTTTAGATTGCCAGTTAACTTGGCTAACACCGGCTAAAAAGCTGAGTGAGTCGGTAGCACGAATACGCGTAGAAATATAAGCAGAACGTTGTCTGTTAGTAACATCACCTCCGGTCAAACCATCCGTAAGCGTTGCCACTGGCGCTGCGCCATCCCAGCCACCAAGCTCTGGCATTGGAGGATAACCATTGCCTGTCGTGTTGTCATAAAGTGACTTATCATAATTATCCATATCAGCCTGGTTTACACCAAATGATAAATCATGCGCCATGCCGAATAAATCGAACTTACCCGCAACGTATAAATCAAAAATGTCGTGCTTGTCTTTATGGTCATACTCACTTGCATAACCCGTTAAGCCAAGGCCGGTTTCACGATCGGGAGTACCAAAAACGTAAAATAGCTCAGAATCTTGCTCATTTACTAAATGCGCGTAATTTGCTTTTAAAAACCAAGTATTAGTAATGTTTTGTTCAACTGAGACGAAAAGTTGCTCAGTAGAGTTATTCCAATATGACCAATCTGACGCTGTACTTGTCGATACATCAAAATTTGTTGCACTACCATCGCTATAATAAAGCGGTAATGCTCCCCAAAGCGGGCTGTCGGCATCTTTTTGTTGATTGACATAGTTTACCGATAAAGTCGTACTGTTGGTAAGCTGGCCTTCATAGGCAAGGTAATAAATGGTTTTGTCTTGTTCGTAGCGATCTAGGTATGAATCTGTTTTTTGTTTTGTAAACGCAACACGTACGGCCTGATTTTCAGTTAACGCCGTTGAGGCGTCGAGTTCCAAGCGTTTGTTACTCCATGAACCAAACGATGCAGAAGCGCTTACTTTTGTTTGATAAGTTGGCTTTTTAAGTACCATGTTAACGGTAGCTGACGGGTTACCTGCACCAGTCATCAAACCATTTGCGCCGCGAACAACTTCTACGCTTTCAAAAATAGAGGTATCAAGTGTACCTTGAATCGAGCCGTTATCTTGCGGGGTACCCATGCCATTTACTTGGAAGTTAGTAATTTCAAAACCACGGGCTTTAAAATATGTGCGATCTGTTTCTATTTGTTCAACAGTTACGCCTGGCGTGCTTTCTAGTACGGCATTAATATCATCGAGAGAGAAGTCGTCCATTAAGGCGCGCGATATAACAGAGATCGACTGCGGTGTTTCTTTAATTGTTAAGCCCAATTTGGTTGCTGACTGCGCATCTTCCGTAATGTAATTTTTATGGTGTTGTCCATACACAGCTATTTTTTCAAGGGATTCATGATTGTTATTTTCTTCGGTTGCGTGAACAACACCACTTATAGCTAGCGAAGTAAAAGCTGCTAATTTAGATAAACGTAAAAACTGCGGGGCAGACATGTGACATCCCATAAATTAAAAAGAAGTACGCAATTTAATCTAAATGCCAACGATTTGCAATTGCATTGTTGTGTTTTATTCGATAAAGAGTTTGATTTTGGAGTAATAAAAAAGCGGCCAAAGCCGCTTAAGGAAGTAATATAATTTAGTTTTAGCTTAGAACGCGTATTTAACTGAGAACTGCAGGCGATCTAAATCACCATCAACGCCACTTTCTGTTTCGCGTTCTGCATGCTTTAACTCAGCACCAAACGTTAAACGTTTAACTGGTGAGTATAAAATATTAGCGCTATAGCTTTGGCTAGATTCAGTTGGGTCACCGGTAATCGTAAGCAAATCAGTGTTATTGTCTGCTGAGAAGAACGAGTAAAGGAATGTTGAGCGCCATTGGTTATTCCAATTGTGCTGGTAAGCAATAAACCCTGATGTAGAGTCAATTGCATCTAGCTCATCACCATTAAGCACTGCACCATGCGCAACATTTAAGCCAACGTAACGACCTAAGCCTTTACCTTGGGTAAGCATAAATTTAACGTTGTCTTGGCCAACTTTAAACATACCTGATGCACTAATGCCAATTGATGTTTCATCAGCGTCAAGGCCGCCCACTTTATAAGTAAGTTGACGAGCAAGCGCTGCAACCACTAAGTTACCCCAATCAGCAGTATGTGTGTAACGTGCTGTGAAATCCGGTAATGATGCATCATCGGTTACAGCCATACCATTTGAAGTTGTAATTGTACTTTCAGGGTTTTCTAGCGAGAAAGACCATGCGCCAGTTGTGTATTTAACTTGTGCTTGGCGAACAAATACCGTGCCTTCAGCTGGACCTACAAAATCAAGAGTTTCAGGCAGTGCACCAACATTTTGGAAGTTTGACCATGTTTGACCAAACAACCAGCCGTCGTAAGAAATAAATGCGTGGCGAATACGTGGCGCGTATGAGTTAGATACGCGCTCATTACCGCCAGCAGCAGATGCTAAAAAGTCTATTTCGATTTTACTACTTATGGTTTTGCCGTTGTCTAGGAGTGTTGATGTGCCAAAATTAAAACGAGACTGACGTGCGTGCATATCAAATACAGCATCAGAGTTGTTGTCGGCACCGACTGTTAATGTACTTGGTACATAAAAGTCACGCCCTACATTTGTTCCTGCAGGCGCGCCAGCTGAATAATCACTCCACATTGCATCGAGTTTTATATAACCACCATAAGTAACATCAGTGCCACCAATGGTTGCGGCTTGTGCTGTAGCTGAGAGCGCGCACAATACGGCAGTGGCAGTAAGTGTTTTTAATACTGTTGATTTTGTTGTCATAGTCAAAGTCCTATTCGGGGCTGCTTGTTGCATCATGATACTTGTGTTGTGATACCACTTTTGATTAAGTATGCTTTTTACTCAATTACCTATTGGTCTATTAGACTAAGGTGGCAAGCTTGCTACCCTAGTTTAAACATATCATTAACATTTTGTATTAATAGCGTAAAATGATGAAATTTTAAAACAATTAGAGCGTTCAGTGAAATAAATCAAAGATAATACAACTAAGGTCTAATACTTTCGCCCGCTATGCTGGGTGATCCTTAAGATAGGCCTTAGGCAAGTAATTAAAATGGAGACGACTATGTCACAAAGTATCTATCCAGTTCCTGCACATATCAAGAATGCAGCCTTAGTTGATAACGATAAATATAATACACTTTACAAGCAATCTATTGATGATCCAGAAGGTTTTTGGGCAGAGCACGGTAAACGTCTCGATTGGTCAACACCTTTTACTAAAGTAAAAAATACCTCTTTTGATAAAGGCCATATCAGTATTAAATGGTATGAAGATGGCGAACTTAATGCTTCGTATAACTGTATTGACCGCCATCTGGCAACTAAAGCAGATAAAACGGCATTGATCTGGGAAGGCGACGATCCATCGCAAAGTGAACATATTTCTTATCAACAGCTGCATGACGAAGTGGCAAAATTTGCCAATGGTTTGAAAAAACTCGGTGTTAAAAAAGGCGATCGTATTGCTATTTACATGCCTATGTCACCGCAAGCTGTTTATGCAATGCAAGCATGTGCGCGTTTAGGTGCAATTCACTCGGTAGTCTTTGGTGGTTTCTCACCATCAGCAATTGCTGATCGTATTAAAGATTCTGGTGCTAAAATTGTTATTACTTCTGATGAAGGGCGTCGTGCAGGCAATACAGTGCCGCTTAAAGCAAATGTTGATGAAGCCGTTGCACAACAGTCGGTCACTACCATCGAACACGTTGTTGTACATCAGTTAACGGGTGGCGAGGTACAATGGCATGAACATGATGTATGGTGGCATGATTTAGTTGCTGATCAAGCCCCAGACTGTGCACCAGAGCCGATGAATGCAGAAGATCCACTCTTTATTCTTTACACTTCAGGTTCAACAGGTCAGCCTAAAGGGGTGGTTCATACGACTGGTGGTTATTTAGTATATGCATCGATGACTCACGAATATGTGTTTGATCTAAAAGAAGATGATATCTTTTGGTGTAGCGCCGATGTGGGCTGGATCACAGGTCACAGTTACATTGCTTACGGCCCATTAGTTAATGGTTGTACGCAAGTCTTATTTGAAGGTGTACCCACTTACCCAACCGCAGGACGTATGGGTGAAGTAGTCGATAAGCATAATGTTACAATTTTATACACAGCGCCAACGGCAATTCGTGCACTGATGGCCAAAGGCGATGAACCAACAGCGACCTCAAACCGCGATAGCCTACGTATTTTGGGCTCGGTGGGTGAGCCAATCAACCCAGAAGCATGGACTTGGTATTACGAAAACATGGGTAAAGGTAACTGCCCAATTGTTGATACTTGGTGGCAAACTGAAACTGGTGGCATCATGATCACACCTTTACCAGGTGCAATTGATATGAAGCCAGGTTCTGCAACCCGTCCATTCTTTGGTATTGCGCCAGCATTATTTGATGCTGAAGGTAATGCTCTGGAAGGCGCAGTTGATGGTAACTTAGTTATTCTTGATAGCTGGCCATCACAAGCTCGAACAGTTTATGGCGATCATGAACGTTTTGAACAAACTTACTTCTCTGCTTATCCGGGTGTGTACTTTACTGGAGACGGTTGTCGCCGTGATGAAGATGGTTACTACTGGATCACCGGCCGTGTTGATGATGTATTAAACGTATCAGGACATCGCTTAGGTACTGCCGAGATTGAGAGTGCACTGGTTGCTCACCCTGCGGTTGCCGAAGCTGCTGTAGTAGGTTACCCGCACGATATTAAAGGCCAAGGTATTTATGTTTACCTAACGCCAAACGAGGGTGTAACGGTCAGTGACGAATTAACCAAAGAGGTACGTAATTGGGTTCGTAAAGAGCTTAGCCCAATTGCATCGCCAGATATGATCCAATGGTCACCAGGTTTACCTAAAACCCGCTCAGGTAAGATCATGCGTCGTATTTTACGTAAGATCGCTGCAAATGAGCACGAGCAATTAGGTGATACCTCAACACTTGCAGACCCTGGTGTGGTTGATGAATTAATCGAGAACCGATTAAATCGTTAAATATGCGTTAAAAACTTGATTAGAAGTTGATTCTAAACGTAGTATATCGGCTGTCAGCTATTTGATAGATGGCAGCCGAATTCATTAGGAGTGAACCATGAGTCAGTTTTTAATAGCGGATGACCACCCGTTATTTCGCGAAGCACTAAAAGGGGCATTAACGGCAAAGTTTGATGGTTTAGAGGTTTTTGAATCTGAAAATTTTGAAACTACATTGCAAGTGCTTAGTGAACAAGAAGATTTAGATATCTTATTACTAGACCTACATATGCCTGGTAGTGGCGATTTATACGGCCTGATCCGCATTCGCGAAGATTACCCAAGTTTACCGATTGCCGTTGTCTCTGGCAGTGAAGATATCAATATTGTTTCAAAAGTTATGAGCTACGGGGCGATGGGATTCATTCCTAAGTCATCATCATCAGATGATATTGCCGGAGCAATTAATCAAATACTCGATGGCGATGTATGGCTACCACCTGAGCTTAAAGACAAAGTAGCGAGCGTTACCAATGAAGATAAAGAAATCGCCGCTCAAGTAGCCTCCCTTACCCCACAGCAATATAAAGTGCTGCAGTACTTGCACGAAGGTTTGTTGAATAAACAGATCGCTTATGAACTACATATTTCAGAAGCAACGATCAAAGCGCACATCACCGCGATATTCCGTAAGCTTGGAGTGTATAACCGCACGCAAGCGGTGTTGATAGCTGCAAAATTACAACTCGAACCTATCGAGCAAACACATTAAGTACAGTATAAAAGTGTCAATAATAATAAAAATAAAGAGGCGTTGCGCCTCTTCATTCTACTCTATTTCTAGAGCCTAGCTAAATACGACGGTTCTATTACCATTAATAAATAGCTTATGTTCTGATGCTAATTGCAGTGCCTTACAAAACACTGTTTTCTCTACATCTTTGCCCATTTTAGCCATCATTTCGGCAGTGTTTGCGTGGTTTACATGGGTGACGTCTTGCATAATAATCGGCCCTTCATCGAGCTCATTATTAACAAAATGCGCTGTTGCACCAATGATCTTAACTCCTCGTTCAAATGCCTGATGATATGGTTTTGCACCGATAAAAGCAGGTAAAAATGAATGATGAATATTGATAATTTTACCATCAAAGCGGCCTACAAATTCAGGACTTAAAATCCGCATATATTTGGCAAGGCCAATGATATCGGGATTGTAGCTGGCAATTAAGTCACCCACTTGCAGGTCGTGTTCAGCGCGTGATAGCCCTTCATGGCTGACCACATGAAACGGCACATCAAAGCCCTTCGCCAATGGCGCTAAGTCAGGATAATTAGCAATCACAGCCAATACTTCAATATTCAGTGCTTGCTCAAATTGCTTTAGCAATACGCCCCCTAAGCAGTGGGCTTCTTTAGTCGCTAGTAACACCACTTTAGTTTTCTCGTCAGTGTGCAGTGCTAATTGCGCGCCATCGGGTAACAAAGCTTGTAATTGATTTAAAAAATCTGGATCTGGTTGGCCCGTTAGTTCAGTGCGCATAAAAAAGCGCTGAGCATCTTTATCTACAAATTCATTATTGCGGGTAATATTTAAATTATGCTGATGACAAAGTCCGGTGATTTTCGCTATTAAGCCGACATCATCGGCACATTGCGTGGTTAGTATCGTGTTCATTTTTCCTCATTCTAATCCCGTGAACAGTGGCTCCATTATTTGTTAATTTGTCACAATAGCAAGGGCTTTATTGAGAAATTCAGTATTACCTAAATTGCTATAAGTGGAAAATAAAAAAATATTTTAATTTTGTGAGAAATTATTATACAGATTTCGTTATGGGTTATTTATTGTTCATTATCTTATTATCGTCAGGTAGACAAAATATAACAACGAAAGGGATAATTTTATGAATCTAATTAAATCAATGCTTGCGGCATCTATTTCGCTGGCTTTATTGTCTGGCTGTGAATCTGATTTTGTTGATCACCCTGATGAGCCTATAAATACCGCACCAGTTATTAGCGTAAGCGATACAGCAGTAGTTGAAAAACAAGCTATTTCAATCAGTGCCACAGTGCAAGATGAAGGCCCCGTTACTTATCTTTGGAGCCAAAATGCAGGGTTGTCAGTTGCATTAGAGAACACCAATACAGGGACTGTTAGCTTTATTGCGCCAAGTGTTAGCGAAGATAAAAAAATATCTTTAAATTTAACTGTTACAGACAGTGAAGGTTTAACGAGTGAAAAAAATGTTGTAGTTGATATTCAACAGCAGCTGGTTAAATTATCACTGGAAGGCATAGCAACAGATTCCCCCTTAATTGACGCGGCTATAAAAGCCAAAATAGGATCGCAAGAGTTCACGACAACGACAAATAGCGATGGTTATTATAGCTTAGAGTTAGCACTTGACGATGATGCTGATATGAGTCAATTGGTGACAATTGAAGCACAGGGTAAAGAGCAACAACAAGCCGCTTTGTTGCAGTCACGACTAATGAGCTTTGCAAGCTTGAAAACGAAAGCGGGCGATGACGCTGTACTTACTAATGACGAAGACTTTTCGGTAAATATTACTAATCTAACCACAGCAAAGTCGGCGCTTTTGGCGCGAGAAAATTTATTCGTAGACATTAAAAGCGAGCAAGACTTGAAACGCTTGTCGAATGAGATTAGTGCTGATGAGCTCGTTAAGGTTGCTACGGCTATAAAAGTTATTTTGGACAAATCAACGAGCAATGAATTATTT
The DNA here is from genome assembly GCF_014163915.1 of Pseudoalteromonas sp. SR41-8. Classification (NCBI taxonomy): domain Bacteria; kingdom Pseudomonadati; phylum Pseudomonadota; class Gammaproteobacteria; order Alteromonadales; family Pseudoalteromonadaceae; genus Pseudoalteromonas; species Pseudoalteromonas sp. SR41-8. The sequence goes on along the minus strand of NZ_JACJEE010000004.1, from coordinate 131,216 downwards.
GCTTTACCCGAGGGAGTAAATAATGTTTTAGAGCTGGCTTTAGATAATGAAAAAATGACTCAGTATATTAAAAAAGTGGAGCAAACGCCCGAGTTTAGCCAGGCCCAAGAAGAAATGCTAGCTGATGAGAAGGTTGTTCAGTCTACAAAGACTAATAACATTAAAACTTTTTACTATAATCGTGGCAATTTATCTATTAATCAAGTTATTGAATTAGATAACGACGGCACTGGTCGTTACCTTCTTCAAAATTATGATGGTCGCTTCGACTGGATATATCAAAACGATGTGTATACCTTAAATAATCCTGAAGGTTTTTATGCTTATCAGACTACTGCTGATATTGAAATTGATGGTGAAACAAAGCGGGTTCGCCAAGAGGTTACTACTTATAAAGCAGAGCTAAAGTTAATTGCGGCAACTGAAAATGGTTTTTTAGTCAAAGAAACTGAGTATAAAAATGTAGAGTACCCAGATGGTGAGTTAGAAAATTATCAACTCACTAACGAGTCTATCCTTAAAGTATTCAGTCAAAATGAGCAAGTTGATTTTACCTTCGCGCAAACTCAAAACCCTATTGCATTGCCTGCACCGCATATTTTCGTTGATCAAGTATCTCTTGGTGCGATTACGTTAATGTTAAATGACGATGGAACAGGTGCTGTTTCAGAGCTTGGAAATACGCCTATTACTTGGCGAATGATAGAAGATAATAACAAACAGTCATTACATATCACACTGAGTGATTACGATAATGAAACAATACTATTTAGGCAATTAACAAGTGATGGTGATATTGCAACGTTTGCTGCATTTAGTGAATTTGACGGAATTAAAAATGCGAGTGTAGGTACTGGCAGCATTATCGACGAATCAGAGACATTCAATATTGCAACAATCCCTGGAATATATAGCTACAACTTTGATGGTAAGAGTTTAGATGAGTTTTGGTTTGAGCTTTGGCCTGATGGCAAAGCTATTTCGATGAGTGTGAACGACAGCAATGAGGATGGGCAATTATCAGTTGCTGAAAGTCGAATTTATGCTGGTAACTGGCATCTTGATGATGACATTCTTACAATAACGCGAAACCTAAATGGACGAGATGATTGTTACTACGTTGAGCAAGATCCTAATTGCTGGTTGTGGAATACTCGGCAATGGAAGCTAATTGAACAGATCGAAGATACTATTTATGTAAATAACATGCATCAATTTACCTATAGCCAAGGTGAGGAACCAAGAGAGAAAACGTTCGATAATCGCAAGTTTAATCGAGCAACTGAGCGGCCTATTTCGTCTCCACTACCTGATGAAATTTTACAACAGATAGGCTATCAGCCCCCTGTTTCTTTGACTGGCCTAATTAGCCCTAATAACTACTTGGGTAAGCGTTTGTATTTTACAGATCATGATTATAAAGTGGAAGGCGAGCTTGGTTATTTTCAATTTGATGACAATAACTCATTTCAATATTATCAAGATAACAACCTATCAACAGGGACTTACCAGATATTTTCTGATAATCAATTAATATTACGCGATGGTTCATCATTAATGTATGGGGCTAATTATAGTTTATTAATTGGCTCGAGTAATGTGGTAATTGCTACTTTTGAAGAGCATATTTGGCCGCATTTTACTAGCGAAAACGATGCCAAAGAATACATGAGTATTGTTGCCGACAATAAACCAGTAAGTAACGTCGAACATTTAATCGGGCGCGATATATATATGGTTGACCGAGATCAAGATGATCAGTGGGTGGTTAGTTATTTGAAGTTTGATGAAGATAAAATCACAATTTATAGTGATGAAAGTTTCACAACCATTAATACAGAGCTTGATTACAGTGTTGATGACACAGGCATGATTAGCTTCCCTGATGATCAAAATACAATGTACTTATCGTTAGTGACTGATGAGTTTAATATTATTATTACTAATGATGTAGGAAATAGCAGTAAAGATTTTAACTATTTCTTATTTGATCAGCAAAAAGCAAAAGATTTTGTTAACAACACAAATGCATTAAGAGAAAGCGCACAGCGTTAACTCCACTTACAATCTTTTAGTTTTAACAAAAATAAAGCGCGATAATTTTTATCGCGCTTTTATTCGTTTTAGTGGCCTGCAAAATTACCGTCGCAGAGATTTTATATCACGTAAAATGTGTAAATGTTAGGTTATAAGGCCGACGCGGGGTAAACCCTTAAAAGAACGGGGGTAAACCCGCTGTTATGGTGTTGTATGGAGGTGATTGTGGCTCGTTTAATTTTTTGTTGTTTGATGGTTGGTGTTTTACCAGGGTGCGCGATGAGTGACCCATCTGCAGAGATTGATGAAAATCAGTATGTATATCCTTATAAATGTACACATAAAGGAGAGGTTGAATATCATTCAATCACGGCACGTGAGCCTTTAAGTAAAGCGTTTTTAGCTAAAATGCAAAATGCATTGCACGAGGGCTTTGAGCTAGACCCTAATAGTTGCGTGCCTGTAGAGGCAATACCAGACGCTAAGAATAAGTAATTCGTCTCAACGATTTAGTAACGCCATTAAGACAGATAAAAATATTTTAAATTTATGAGAAAAATTTAACTGCTATTCGTGTCTGTCATTGTTGTGATTTCTTCGTAAAATTTATTTAGCTATAAATAATAACTATCTAAGGAATTACATGAAGTTACAGTTTGAATCACCTAAAGTTAAAACATCAATTTTATTCACGTTCAGTCTTCTTCTATCTGCTTGTGGAGGTGGTAGCGATGACTCACAAACTACAAAATCTGATGCAGATAAACAGCCAGATAAAGTAGAAGCGTCGCGCTTAGTGTGGGAAAAATTATTACCAACAACAAGCTTTGCTTATTACTCGTCACCGGCACTTAGTGCTGATGAGCAAACAATTTATATAGGCACAGCTAAGAATGTACGCAATGACCCCGCAGGCAGTGATTTGATGGTAGCTTATAACCGCAATGGCAGTGAAAAGTGGCGTTACACTTTGCCTAATGGTGAAGAAGTGCGTTCAAGCCCTGTTGTACATAATGAAAATATTTATTTCACTGTTGATAAGCGAGTAGGTGAGTTTGAAAAAGCATATCGCGATTTAGTAGCTCTAAATAGTAGCGGCGAGCAAATGTGGCGTCAACGCGTATCTGATTATGGCTTTCAAACAGGTTCTGGTTTAACCAAGGTTGCGGCTTTTGAAGGCCAAGTTATATATACCGGTTTAGATATCCGCGCTTTTAATGCGCAAACGGGTGAGAGCTTGTTTGAGCGTTTATGTAACTGTGTAGAGCGACAAGACCGATTTGTAAATGGAGCGGTAAATCACAATGGAGAATTGGTATTTTATGATGAAGGCCGCGTACTTAAGCTTGATTTAAATAGTTATGAGTTAGTTGGCGAATTCAAAGATATAGACACCTTTGAAGGTGACTTGGTTTACTCTACTCCAGCTATTGATTCTAACAATAATATTTACTTTGGGTCTGAAGCCGGAGTTTTATACAGCTTTGATGATAATTTGGATCTTCGTTGGCAGTTTGAGTTACCAAACCCGCAGGTGTTCGAGGCGCCATACATTCGCTCATCGGTAGCGATAGATGAGTCGCGTAGTACGATTTATTTTGGTACAAAAAATAATGATGATAGTGAGTTTTACGCACTCGATATCAATGATAAAAGTATAAAATGGCAAGTGGCAATTACCGGTGATGTTTATGTGTCTCCTACCATTGGCGATAATGGTAATGTGTACTTTTCTTCAGAAAGTAATTTACTTTATACATATAAACCAGATGGCACGCTTGCATGGCAATATGATTTAAAAGCAAATGTAACTTGGTCTTCTCCAGCTATCGATAGTCAGGGGGTTTTATACATAGGTACTTTATCTGAAAGTAATGTATCGGCCGCAAGTGCAACAGGTAAGCTTGTGGCTATTCAAACCGACAGCACAGGTTTAATGCCTAATACTTGGTCTAAAATTCACCGGGATAATCAAAATAGTGGCGTGGTTAAGTAAAGTTAAAGTAAAGCAGTCGCACTAGTGTGCGATTGCTTTAACTAAAATTACAACGGGTTTACCACTGAGAACCGTTTATCAGAAACACTCCAGTAACCCAGATCAGAGACGATTAAAATTTTATAATTGTTACCTCGGCCATTAAAGAGTGCAGGGTCTAAGTTAAACTCTCCTGTATTTGGCAGTTCTTCAGCGAACTGGTACCAGCGCCTATTATTCACGATATTTAAATCCACTTGTTGCTTATCGCCAATTCCGCGAGAGTCATCATGCAGAACATACATAGCAACGGTTTGTCCGTAGAGTTTATTGGCGTTCCAGGTTATCGTTTTTTGCTGACCTACAGGGTAAATATCAAGGGCTTTAGGTGTGATAATAGTTGTAACCAATTTGTCTTTTAGTAAAAAGTGCTCTAAACCGTTATCAACAGTTTTACCTGAAGCAATACTAAAGAAACCATCAGATAGGCTCCAATAGCCTAAATCGCTGATGAGCATAAGTTTAAAGCGATTTGTGCCATTGGCCATAAAATGATAAGGGTCAATTTGGGCTGTTCCCGTGTTTTTTAAATTAGTTGCCGCTGGGTGCCAATCAATTTTCTTCAAATTATTAAAATCATCAAAGCTGTTAACTTTATAGTTGACGGTATGATTGACTAATACACTTATCGTATTGCCAATTAATCGTTTGCTATCCCATTCAATCGTAAATTCAGAGCCTATTTTTAGTTGGCTTGCATGTTTAGGGGCCGTGATCGAGCTAACTCGCTTTGTTTCACTTATCGCGTTGATATCTCTGGCAGGGCTAAATTGGTTCTTTGTGGAGTGTGATATATGGTTTTGCTTTTCGAGTTGTGCTAACCACTGTGTGTGTGGATTATTGTTTAGCTTATTAATAGTCGCTATTAATTCAAATGCCAAGGGAGAGTTTGATTTAGCATAAACAATGAGCTGCTGCATTTGCTGTGAAGTTAAAGTATTAAACATATTTGTTTTTATCACAAGCTCTAACCATTGAACTTGCTGTTGCTTGCTTAGTTGTGTTAGGTCAATATCAAATAATGCTGTTTTATTCAGTGTATTTTGTTCATATTGCGCCGTGTATTTTGCTAAGGTGATATCGTAATATTGGCTTGATTGTTGTGTACCATTGGCAAGCCATAGCTCTGCATTCTTTAAGGTTTGTGAGTACTTACGCAAACTTAAACCTAGCATGGTACTTTCATAACGCCCCTTCATGCATTTTTGATCACTTGTCGAACAATGTAGTAGCTGTTTATTTAAAAAGTTATTTGCTTGCAAATAATCACGTTCTTTTAAGTAATATTGATATTGCTCATATAGTACAGTACTAAGTTCATGTTCAAAGTTTGGGAGTAGCTGTTGATAGATAAACATGGCTTTATTCAGGGCTTGTTCTTGCGCAAGTTGTGCACCTGCTTGAGCATATAAATTTGCCGCAAAATGGTTTAATTTTGCGAGCTCACAATGTAGTGGGTGGTAGTTATTCGCAGCATTTTTTAATGTTGAGTCTAGTAACTTAATTGCTTGGTCTATTTGATTATCTTCTATCAGTAGGCTGCTTTTCATTAACGATTGCCATGCTTTTTGCGAGGCAGACGTTGCTGTCGTATTTTCATTCTCGAGAATTAATTGACGGCTGAGTATAGGGTGATTATCACGATGAGTAAAAATATGTATTAATAATTCCAGTTTTAGTTCGGATGCATCGCTATTTTGAAAAGCTATTTTGATCTGCTTTATGTCACCAGCTAAATAGCTATCTTTAGTAAGCCAACCAAGCAATTTAATGTTGCTGTTTTGAGGGTTTTGCTGCGATAGTTTTTGCCAAAGAATTCGTGCTTTTTGTTGTTGATTTAATTTAATTAAACTTTTAATTTTTAATATTTGCATGTCAATCGAACTATCGCACAACGCCAATATATCTAAAGCTGCTGTAAAATTTCCATGCAAGTATAAGCTTTGGGCAACGGTTAAGAGTACGCTTTGTTGGTTTTTTGGGCTTAATTGACTCTGCATTACTTGTTCAACACCAGCAAGTAACAAGGCCGATACCGACAGTTTTGCACCTTGCGGCGCTAGCGGTGTGCTACTAATTAGTAAGTTTTGATAAAAGTTGAGCAGTTCATACTGTTGCTTTGCGGCTTGCTTTTGTTCATATTGATAAAGAAATAAGCTAATACAGGCGACACCCAAAAAAGCGATAGTTGAGGTTATTAGAGCAGCAGTAAGAGGGGAGCGTCTTATAAACTTACCTAATATATATGTTTTTGAGTGTTTAAACCAAAGTAATGGACGATGCGCCAGATAAGCGGCGATATTTTGTTTTAATGTATCTGCTGATGCAAAGCGTTGCTGTGGTAGTGGCGCCAGTGATTTATTGATGATTTCTTGAAGCTCTGTACTAATAGGTTGTATAAGTAGTTTTTCTAAAATACGCCCAAGGCTATAGATATCAGCTTGGGTTGTTAAGCTTTCACCAGCCAGTTGCTCTGGGCTTGCAAACTCGTGACTAAGCGCTTTTATATATGCGTTATGTAATGGTATTTCATGATTCATGGAACTGGAACGCGCAACCCCAAAATCAACAAGTTTAGGTTCACCATTGTTATCTACTAGGATATTTGAAGGCTTTAAATCTGCATGGATCACCCTATTTTGGTGAGCATACTCAACGGCATCACATACTTTTTGAAATACCTCTAACCTTGCTTTTTGCGAAAGGTTTTTTGCGTAGTTAATTAATGTATCACCGGCTATATATTGAATGATGATGTAAGTGCCAATAATGCATTTACCGACATCTAATACGCTAGCTATATTGGGATGTGATAATTTGGCAAGATATTGCGCTTCTTGTAAAACATGTTTTTGTCCATGTAATTGTAAAATGGATGGATAAAATAACTTAATCGCTACCTTTTGATTTAACTGGCCATCATTTCTAGTCGCCAAGTAAACTGCACCCATTCCCCCATAGCCAATTAATTGCTCTAACCTAAAGTGACTTATTTCGCCGCCTTGCAGTTGTAAAAGCTGATGATCATTAGTAAGTAAATTTAATTGGCCATGTAATAAGTCATTAAACAATGAGCTTTGATCATTACTTGTATGTGCATTTATTAATTGCTTCACTTCAATGATGAATTGTTCATCAGATAGTTGTAATTGCAGCAATCCTGAGGTTAAGTTGTTGGCATGGTGTGTAAGTAAGTGTTCAAAACACGAAAGCGCGTCTTTAAATTGATTCATTAATTATCTTAATTTGTTTGAATACGCACTTTTATAAACGCTTTAGCAGCATCTAATTCGCGATAAATAGTAGCAAGTGAGACCTTGAATTGTTTAGCTAGCACTTTAGTATCTAGGCCCAAAAAGTAATGTTGAGAGAATATTTGAGCTTTTTGCGGATGATTTTTTTCTAGATGATTTAGGGCGCTATCTAATGCTAAAAAATCCTCTTGGTGTTTTAGTTGATCGTTTTGTTGCTGGATTTTTTCTGCGTTAGGAGTGCGTTTGAGAGTTTGAAACTTGCGAATTTCATCGCGTAAAATATTACGGATAAATACACTTAAATAAGTATTAAATTGTGTTTGGTGATTAATGCTTTGTTGTGGCGGAATTAACTCAATAAGTGACTGATGTAGTAGCGATCCAGTATGCGGTAAGTGCTGCAATACATAGGTTGAATCGATTTCATTACGGTAACCTTCTAAATGTACATGACAAACTTGTTTCAGGTGGTAGTAAAGCCGAGCTTTAAGTTCATCAGCACTTTGCGGGCAACCATTTTGCCAGCCATTGATTAGATCTTCTAATGATGCCTGCATCGATCTTCCTTATTTCGATATTTCAATTAATAAGGTACATTTGCGGGACTTTAATTACAAGTGTTAACTTAATGTTCGTTAATCAATTCTCTCAGCTGTGAGGGAGTCGTCCCAGTCCAGCGTTTAAATGCGCGGCGAAAGTTAGTTAAGTCGCTAAAGTTAAGTTCGCCTGCTAGGGTTTCGTTACTTTGCGCTAAAGTGGCGATATTAAACACCGCGGTTTGGCGATTGATACAATCTTGCAAGGCGCTAAAACGAGTATGATGTTGTTTTAGTTTTCGCTTAAAAGTGGCGGGGCTCATAGCGAAATGCTGGGCAACTGTTTCGAGGTTTTGTTGTGGTTGAGCACTAATATGATTGCGCACTAATTGCAGCCAAGGCGCAGCGGGTAAAGGGTGCTGCTTTATGGTTGCTAATGATTGCTGCAGTAGGCTCGGACAGCTATCTATTAAGTGTTTGTTATAAAGTTCATCACTAATACTGACCATAAATAATTGTTGTGAAAACTTGCAGTTGGCTTGTAGGTTAGTTTGATATTGCTCTATGTGTGAGGGCTGCGCATAGGGAAACGAAAAACATAAATCACTGTTATTACCTATTCGCCATTTACATGTTGCAGCGATAAAACTGGCAAATAATTCGCAGCAAAATTGTTCTACGGCTGCATTTATTGCCCCGAAGCTGAGGTTGATAATGAAGTAATGTCGGCCTTGGTGGTATTTATGTTCGGCATTAAATAAGTTAAAGCCATGCAAAGGAGTGCGTGTGAGTAGTTTTTGCAGTGTGCGTAAACTTTCTGCTTGAGAAAATGCGCTATATAACGGATTGTGATTAAGTAGTTTTCGCCCTAGTAAAAAACTGAGTTGGTGTTGATTATCAAATTGACGACAGTTTTCTTGTAATCGATAAAATTGCTCAACACTGATCGAAGCCGTTCCAGCTGCAAAATCTTGATAAAATAATCGAGTTCCTTTGAGTAACTTATCAGGGTGTACCCCTCGGTGTTTGGCTAAATCAACTAATTGCGCTGCCCATGACTGTAAACCTTGATAAGGAGAGTCGATATAACTGCTGTTACTAAGGCTTGCACTCACGCAGTATGTCCATGTAAGTTTTTGTTCGTTAGTAATTTTTGATGCAATTGACTGAGTAAACCAGAGGTCGAATCACGGTGCGTTGCGGCTACTAAACTGGTGTGTACTTTTTGTTTGTAGCTCACTGCTTTGTCGCTGCTATTAAACGAAAACGCTTCTAAAGCACTGACTAACGATACGCTTAGCTGCTCTGCGACAGCGAGTTCGGTATTGGGCAACATGACAATAAAGCAATCACTGGCGTAACGGCAGACTAAATCTTGTTCACGTACATTCAAGGTGATCACTTGAGCAAACTCTTGTAACAGCTTATCGCCTTCTGCATCACCAAATTGACGATTAAACCGATCAAACTGAGCAATATCTAACATCAGTAATGAAAATCCATGCAGGCTATGGTGGAGCAAATTTAGCTCGCGGCTGATCTGGCTTTTCATATAATCGGCGCTAGCTAGGCCGCTGATAGCATCACTGAGTTGATGCTCTCGATAAAAGCGCTCGCGATTACGTAATTGTTGATTAATGGTCATTTGCTCTTGGTGCCAATGATACAAAGCCATGGTCATTAAAATCATCCCAAATGGTGCAGGAATGGATTCAATGGTACTGAGCCATGCTTGTTCATTGCTGTAATATACAAATTCATCAATAAAATCGAGGGTCATCGATAGATTCATAATCGCAAGGCCTGAGAATAATAAGTTAGTTACTCGTCCCTTTGGCCTACTTAATAGAATAAAAAAGATCCACAGCAGGGTCATGGCAGTAATACCGCCTTCGCCACCTACATCAAACCAATCGATCTGGCTATGGCCTTTATAGTGACCGTAGCTAAGTGTCAGGGTTAATACGCTGGTTAACATCACCACTAAGATAAGCAGTAATGAGCGATGTAATTTTAAAAACGATAAATTCATTGTCAGCTCAATAGGTATATTTGATAGGCAGAATAAGCAAACAGCTTAAACACCACTAGGGTCAGATTAGCTCACAGTGATGACATATTTTTTACGTTGGCAACTTTTCAAACGGATTATTGTTGATTTTTGAATTAAAAAACCATAAAAACAGGGGGTCAAATCAGCTCATTTTGCCGTATTTAACTACTTAAAATGCCCTTACAATGGCTAATTATCAAGGACGTAACGGGTACTGACATATTTCTTTCATGATTGCCCCTTAGGGTGTTGCTGCGAGCCAAGCATGGCCAAGTAAACAATCAAAATCATTAGCAGCAACCAAGAGAACAATTATGAACCCTTTTATCAAATCGAGTATTGCATTAGCGTGTTGTGGTATTTTATATGCGACCCCAGCCTTAGCGGATGGTCGTGTGCAAGGTCGCATCACTGATGCCAGCCAAAGTGTGTATTTTGGCGGCGCGAAAGTATCGGTTAAAGAGTTAAACTTAAATACGGTAAGTAACCGCGATGGTTCTTTTTCATTTAATAAGTTGCCAGCGGGTGATTACACCCTAGTGGTTGATTACATTGGTGCCCCCTCGGTAGAACAAAAAATTACGGTGGTTGATTCACAAGTTTTTACACAACAAATTATAATTGGTGAGCAACAAGAAGCCATCGACAATATCATTGTTTATGGCCAAAGTGCTGGCCAAGCAGGCGCAATTAACCGCCAAAAAAACGCAACTAATTTAAAATCGGTAGTCAGTGCAGACTCGATTGGCCAGTTCCCTGATCAAAACGCAGCAGAAGCATTACAGCGTTTACCGGGTATTTTTATCGCTCGCGACCAAGGTGAAGGGCGATTTGTTGGTATTCGCGGTATTGATCCAAATTTAAACAACGTTACGGTTAATGGCTTAAATGTGCCGTCGCCTGAGGCCGGTGTTCGCTCTGTGGCGATGGATGTATTGCCAAGTGAACTAATTCAAAGTTTAGAAGTAAGTAAAACTGTTACCCCAGACATGGATGCCAGTGCTATTGGTGGCTCTATCGAAGTAAAAAGCTTAAGTGCCTTTGATAAAGCAGGTGAGAGCTATAGTTTTACTGCACAGGGCTCATATAACGAATTAGAGTCAAAAACTAGCCCTAAGCTTTCAGGTAGTTACACTAATGTTTATGAGCTTGATGGTGGTCTTGATCTAGGTGTAGCAACAGCTATTTCTTGGTTTAAGCGTGATTTTGGTTCACGTAATATGGAGACCGACGGTGGTTGGAGTGAATTTGATGTTGAAGATGCAGCAACTGGCGACAAGGTCTCATTATTTGGCGCTGAAGAAATTGAGCAACGCCAGTATCAAATTACCCGTGAGCGTTTAGGTGCAGCACTTAATTTAGATTTACACAGCGGCGCCACTGATAAATATTATTTACGCACACTATATAGTGACTTTTCTGATGATGAGTATCGCCAACGTAATGAGTATAAGTTTAGCGATGGCAAACTATTAGATAGCAACGAGAGCGGTGCAAACTTTAGTGGTGCAGAAATGGACCGCGATACCAAAGACCGTTATGAAGAACAAAGTATTCTTTCACTGGTGCTTGGTGGTGAAAATCAATTAGATAATTGGTTTGTTGAATATAATGTTGGTTATTCTAAATCAGAAGAAAAAGAGCCAAACCGCTTAGATGTGACCTTCGCTGGTAAAGATATTGATATGGGCTACATTGCGCGCGTTGATACTCCATTATTAAGCCAATCGACTAATGCCCACGATTTAAGCCTGTTTGAGATGGATAAAATTGAAGCGGCCAATAACCTTAGTGAAGACGAAGAGCTTAGCTTTAAACTCGACTTCAGCCGTGATTTTGTGTGGCAAAATAATAATGGTGAATTTAAGTTTGGTTTCAAACATCAAAATCGCGAAAAGCGTAATGATGTAAAGGTTGCTATTTATGATGGCGACTTTTTAGATGCTCTTGGTAGCGACTTTGTCGCGCCTGCACCTGACTTTGATTTGGGAAGTTTTGGACCGGGCCTTGATCGCGGCGCGATTCAAGCCTTTGTGAGAAAAAATAAAGAGGCGTTTGCTTTCAATAGTAATGAGTCACAAGTTGAATCTGATGGTCAAAGTTATGTAAGTAATGAAGATATTACCGCCGCTTATGCGATGGTTAGCATGGATATTGATAAGTTACATGTTGTCGCGGGCGTGCGTTATGAAGGTACTAGGTTTGAAACGCAAGGTAACCAAGTTGACTTAGTAGTCGATAAAGTAAGTGATACAGAAACTGTTACCACAACGCCTTGGCAAGTAAGTAAAGATTATGACTACTTTTTACCAAGCTTAAATTTACGCTATAACATCAGCGATAAACTAGTGACCCGTTTTGCTTACACCAATACTATCGCGCGGCCAACCTTTGGCGATTCGGCCGCTTACCAATTAATTGAAACTGAAACAGTTGAAGATGAAGGCGTAATGGTTACAGAGCGTAAAGCTGAAGTCGGTAATCCAGCTCTCGACCCTTATGAATCAATGAACTTAGACGCATCAATCGAATATTACCCAGGTTCCATTGGGGTGTTATCTGCTGGTGTTTTCTATAAAGACATCGACAACTTTATTATTCAACAAGAAGTACAAGATAACGGTGATTGGGATGGTTTTGACGAAGTAGTGCAAATGGTTAATGGCGGTAAAGCGTCATTAACGGGGATCGAGCTAAACTGGAACAAAACCTTTAAATCAGGATTTGTGCTTGGTGCAAACGGAACCTTTATTGATGCGGATGAAAAATTACCAAATCAAGCAGACACAGTGGCAAATATCATTGTGGGCTTTGAAAATCATGCTATTAGCACTCGTTTAAGCGCATCATATAAGAGTGAGAGTTTCCAGTTTGATGATGCTGATATGGCGGTTTATGAAGATAGCCACATGCAATTGGATTTCAGCAGTAAATATTACTTAAACGATAATATGAACGTGTATTTCAATGCCACCAACCTAACAGATGAACCAATGTACTTGTACCACGGCGAAAAACGTTACAACTACCAGTACGAATCTTACGGTCGTACATTTGAGCTAGGTTTTACGTTTTCTTCTTTGTAAGGTGAACATATGAGCCTGCTTAACAGTAGGCTCATTGTTGAGGGTATTATGATTAATAAAACTATTTTGTATATTGCACTAACCGCATGTTTAGCAACGGTTGGTTGCACAGCTCAAAGTAACAAACAAAGCAGTACTGACGTCGCAAGTACCAGTAAAAAAGCCTCCGACAAGATTGAGTTTTTAGCTTTTGGTGATGGTGGTTATCATGTTGACTATCCAAAAACTAAACACATAACCAACCCTAAAAACAAGCAACAGTTTATAGCCGCAGAGCTTGCTGATTGGTTAGAAGATTATCGCCCTCGCGATGAATTTGACCATGCACCAATATATATTTATCCAGGCACTGAGATTGCTACAGAGCAAGGGGGCGCTCAGGCTGTGGGGATCGCAATGGCAAAATTGTGTGAAACAAAAGCGTGCCAATTTGCTATTCAGCTCGGTGATAACGTATACCCTGATGGTGCCGATGCTAATGATGGTAAAGACGACCAAAAACGTTTACACGACTTAGTGTATGCGCCGCTTGAGCCATTATTTAAAGCTGAGCCTAATTTAGTGGTGTATTCCGCATTAGGTAATCATGATTGGAAAAGCTCGCGCAAAGGCGTAGCGGTACAAACGCAATGGATGGCAGAGCAAGCGAACTTTCACCTAGACGAAAAAGGCTACTATAGCTACAAAATAGGTGAGCCGGGTAACGATGTAGAGTTTTTTGTACTCGATACCAATATGTTACTGGCAGGGCAAAGTTATTATGATGTGCCGCTAAACCCAGATGGCAGCGAAGCAGATGAGCAACAATCAATACGTGATGGCCGCGCAGATCTTGAAGTACACGACCCCCATGAAGGGCCACAAAATGATGAAGACCTAGCTCAGCTTATATGGCTTGAACAAGGCATTGCAAACTCGACTGCTAAATGGAAACTGGTTTATGGGCATCATATTTTATGGTCAATTGGGGGCACTAAATATAGTGAAGGCCACGTACTGCGTAAATTACTAATGCCAACTCTTTGCAAATATGCAGATGGTTATATTGCCGGCCACGAGCATGACTTAGAGTTACTAACCGATGATTGCTCAAAGTTTGATACCGGTAATAGCGTTGGCAAATTGCCGCTGATCATTTCTGGCGCTGCGTCTAAAATGCGTGGTAAACATACCCCGTTTGCACAGTTTCAAGAACGCCAATATCCTGAATATGATTTGCTTTGGTCAAAAAGCTTTGTATGGGGGTTTAGTCATATCAGTTTGGATAATCAAGCCAATAAGCTTGATGTGAGCTTTTATACCACGCCACGAGATTTAACGGGCAGTATTATTGATGAAGGTAGTTTTAGTTTTTCTAAACGCACTCGATAAACTTATATTTTGCATAAAAACCAGTGTAACTACGCTGGTTTTTTGTTGTTTTAATGTGTAAAACTGTGCATTTTTATTGCATATTTGTACATTTATTTACGGTTACGTAAATATTTGTAAGTTGAGGTAATGCTTTGTAAATCATGGAATTATTGCTTTTGTTAATGGTCAAATTTAAACTATTAACAATAAGGAATTGATTACATGCGTGGCCCGTTATTTAAAACTGCACTAACAACCTCTTTACTTGCAACCCTTACTGCGTGCTCTGGCGATGACTCAAGCTCGAGTAAAAGTGGTTATATCCAATTATACAATGGCTCTTATAATAGCCCGTACACCCGTTTATTTATCGAAGATGCTGAGCGCTCAGGCACTGATTTTGGTGGCGTTACCACTCGTCATAATTACAGTACTAATAACTATGATGTGAGCTTTAAGTACCTTGATGCAAACGACAGCTATATAACGATCAGTGAAAAAGCAGTTTCGGTAAAAGACGACATGACCCAATTATGGGTGATGAATGGCGATTTTTCAGAGCCAACATTCAGTGAGTTAAGTGTACCAACCGGCAGTGATGAAGGGGCTATTAATTTAGGCTTCTTTAATATTGCCGGAGAAGACATTAGTTTTGATGTGTATTTAGCAAATGATGATGGCTTATTTGAAACCGCTGAGTTAATTGCATCACCACGGTATTTAAACGAACTGGCACTGCAAAGCTTTGATGAAGGATATTACACACTGTATTTAACTCAAAGCGGCAGTACTGATGTGCTATTTGAGTCTGCTTCGATTTACCTAAATGATGATGCCAGTTATGTTGCGATGATCAGATCAAGTTACGCCACTGAAGAACATGGTATTACGCTAGATCTCGTTACTTCAAGCAATACCGTAACCACGCTCAAACATCAAAATGCCCAAGGGCAATTGCGTTTTATCAATACTATTGATGATTACCCGCAAACTAGCTTTAGTGCAACGCGGGGGAGCGCAAGCAGCACTTCGCAAGTAACCGCTAATGACAGCTACTCAAACTACATTGAGCTTGCTCCAAACAGTTACAGTATTGCTATGTTAGATGAGCAAGGAAATGCAATTGTTGATAACTTTTTACTAACCCTTGAGCGCGAGCAAAGTAATGTTGGTGTTTTTTATAAAGATAAAGATTACGGCCCGCGAATGATGACAGTAAAAGAAACCTTAACGCCAAGTAGCTACAGTCATAAGGTGACAGTCGTTAACTTAATTGATAGTTACGCGGGGCAAAATATTACTGACGTTGATGTGGTATTTACCCTCAATGGTGAAACCGTAGATGATGCTAAAAATATTATTGATGGCATCGATCAGTATGATCAAGAAGATCAGGTTGTCGATAATGAAATTTACACCACTTATGTGCTTTATGAAGATAATGGCCAGCAAATTGTACTCATGCAACAAGGCGATATGGACTTTAGCCAAGAAGGTAACTACATATTAATTCTTGAGCATGATGAAACAACCAGCACTGGCTATAAAATGACGCTAGAGCGAACGGTTACTGATTCGGTAGAGTAATCTTACTTTAATTTCAGCCTCGTAATAGCGAGGCTGAGATTTTTGGGTATATTTTCAATACACTTTACGTTATAAGGGAATATTAAAAGCAGTCAAGGATTGAAAAATGGACGATGTTTTAGGGCTCATAGTCATTTTATCGTTAGTTGTAGTCGCAGGCTCTATTGCCGGTTTTATTGCTTTAACGCAAATAAGTACGTTAAAGCAAGATATTGCGATGTTAAAAAAACAACTGCGTGGAGTCATGGTAGACAATACCGGGCAGCATCAAGTGTCGCTAGACATTGCTGCTAATATAACTGAGCCGCAAGTAGATCATCCGTTTACGCTAGAACAATCATCCCAAGCTGAGGCAACTTTACATCAGCAACCATCGGTAAAAAAATACGTAAACACCGCACCGAGTATAATAACAACTTCTCGCCCGAAACAAGCTTCTCCCTCAGTTATTGATATTTTCTTTAGTAAATTAAAAACACAGTTCCAAGAAAATTGGATGACCTGGATTGGCGGCGTCGCGCTGGCCTTTGGTGGTATATTTTTAGCAAAATACAGTCTTGATGCCGGCTTATTATCACCAAGCTTACGACTCACCTTAGGGGGCTTATTTGGTGTCGCATTAATTGCCGGTGCCGAGTATTTACATAGAAAAGGTATTGTCTTCGAAGGCTTTAATAATTACGTGCCTGCAGCACTTGCAGGTGGCGGGTTTATTAGCTGCTTTGCATTAACGTTATTAGCTTATTCAAGCTATGCCATGTTAAGCCCAACCGTGGCGTTTGTGATGCTGGCAGTAATTGCACTGGCCGCAAGCTCTATGGCGCTGAGTTTAGGGCCTTTATTGGCCGTGCTTGGCATAGTTGGCGCTTACAGCGTGCCGATTTGGGTTAATACTGGCAGTGGTAATTTAGCTGCTTTACTGATGTACATTGGCTTTATCACTTTTGCTGCGGTATTAGTGGCGCAAAAGGTAAAACGTAATTGGCTGTGGTATTTACTATGGGCTGGGCATATTGGCTGGTATTGGGTGGCACTGAGTGTAATCAATACGCAGCAATATTGGATTGTTGGTGGTTTTGCACTGCTCTCTATTATTGGTTTAATTGCCATAGCTCGATTAGGTTTAACTTTGCGTTTATTAGAATATCGCCCACATAGTTTACAGCGATTATTAAAATTACAGCCGGATCATCCGTTATTGTTAGCGATAGTAATTCCTTTATTGCTGGCGATAATGACAGAGGCGGTGAGCTTACAATGGCAAATAGTGATGGTGTGTTTAATCGTCATGCTGTTATTTTTAGTGCTGCAAAATAGTCGTTGGGATCTTTGGCAAGGTGTGGCGTTAGTGGTTGCGATGTTATTAGTCTTTAGCCAACAACGTTATAGTGTCGATAGCAATGATCATTTGTTTGTATTTAGGGAAATGTATGGCGTAGGGTTATTACTTGCGGTTGGGCTTTGTCTATACGGGCTTTATTTTGGCGCGCGTTACTATAAACGTTTAACGTTTCATTTAGTGGCTGCGTTTAGTGTGTTTACCTTGATTGCAACGCTCTATACCATAATACCCGAGCAAGGCTTAGGCGTTGCGTATCCGCTATGGACTGTATTTTTGCTAGTTACGAGTGGTGTATTAATTAAACGCGCACAAACAGCTCACACTCAATGGCAGCAGTTTAGTTATTGGGTTGGCGCTAATGCTAATATAACTCTTTGTTTAACTATGTTATTAGCCGATAGCGGGTTAACCCTCGCACTGGCTGCTCAAGTGTTGGTTATTAGCTATCTGGTGAAACGCCATGATGTGCCTATGCCGCATTGGCCTATTAAAGTGCTGGTGGCTGTGGTGCTGGCAAGGCTAACCTTTGCACCGTGGACGGCACATTATTTTGATCTAACCATATTTTCAATGCATTGGAGCGCAATTGTGTATCCATCAGCGGTTGGGTTATTTTGGTTTGCCGCAAAACAGTGGCAACAAACAGATATGAAAATTTGGCTCGAAGGGGCTGCATTACATTGCTTAGCATTATTTATCACCACCGAGACCAGCTATCAACTAGTCGGGCATTATCCACAGCTTACTTCTTTAAGCTTTTATGAGCAGGTATTACTCAGTTGTAATTGGTTAGCACTTGGCTGCGTTTATTTGCATCGGTCACGCAGCGCAGGGCAACTGGGTAAACTTTATCGCATTGCAGGGCTTGCACTTGCGGGACTCGCTGGCTTGTTGTTGATAAGTACAGCATTATATGAAAATCCACTATTTATACGCCTTTACGTTGGTGAAATGCCATTATTTAATTGGCTGTTATTAACCTGGCTCGTACCAAGTATTCTTACACTGTGGTTGGCTAAATTAGTTAAACCACTTAATGCTAAGTTTAGTCAAATAGTTCTGGGTGCATCAGGCTTATTAGCAGTGTTAGCTATCAACACATTGATCCGCCAATATTGGCAAGGCGGGTTCATTTATCTTGATAAAGCGACCAGTGACGCCGAGCTATACAGCTATTCGATCATTTGGTTATTACTTGGCGCGTTGGTGGTCATTACCGGGCATTTAAAACAACAGTTGCTACTACAAAAAGTCGGCTTAGGCATTCTCGGCGCGGTTATCGTGAAGGTATTCTTAATTGATATGGCAAGCCTGACGGGCTTGCTCAAAGCTGTATCATTTATTGGTTTAGGCCTGTCGCTCGTTGGCCTAAGCTGGCTGTTTCAAAAGCTCAGGAGTAAAGCACCAGCGGGGTAATTTAACTCAAGCAGTACACCCAATAAGATTGTTGGGTGTACTTAGTTATGTTGTTTAACGCCAATCTGTTCTAACCTTTTGCCTAGCACCTAGCACCTAGCACCTAGCACCTAGCACCTTTCCCTTCACGTACTATGGTTTAGCAGTGCTTTTAATTTCCCTGGCTTGATTGGTTTAGACAAGTAATGAATATCAGCGGCTTTAGTCGCTTGTTTTAGCTCTACGTCGCGTACTGCGGTGATTAAAATTGCCGGTACGTTGGTTTGCCAAATTTCCCGCAGGGCTTTAATTAATGTAATACCATCGTGTTCATGGCCTAACTGATAATCCATTAATATCACATCCGGTGCGCTGTGTTCATTTGCGTATGCGAGTACGCCTTCAACTTGATCAAACAACTGATAATTAGCTTGCCACTTTTGTAATAAACTGGCCATGGCGTTTAGGTTTTCAGGGTCGTCATCAACGGCAACGATATTCATTGCAGAGCGCTCTTCAAACAAGCTATTGGTAACGTGTTTTTGCTGAACAAATTGGCTTTCGCCATAAGGGACTTCAATACTAAAGCAGCTACCTCTTTGCGGGGTTGAGCGCACATCTAAGCGAATCGACAGTAAATCTACCATACGCTTTACTACGCTAAGGCCAAGGCCAACGCCTTTATTGTCAGAGGCCTCTACGCGGTAGAAGTCGTTAAATATTTTTGCTTGCTCTACCTCGCTAATGCCAGGGCCGGTGTCCCACACTTCAATGCGCAGGTGATGTTTGCGTTTACGACACGCTACTAATACTTTGCCCGTATTGGTGTATTTAACTGCATTTGATACTAAGTTCTGCACAATTCGCCGTAGATAGGTGATATCACTGTGGACAATATGCTGTCCGCTGCGCACTGTGAGCTTGAGGCCTTTTTCGCTTGTTAAAATGGCGTATTCATTACGCAGTGGTGCGAGGATATCATCAATACTAAAGTGGCGAGGGGTGGGGGTCATCGCACCTTGTTCAAGTTTGGCAATTTCTAATAGGGCTGACATTAAATGCACTGTTGAATCGAGGCTGGCACCGAGCTTTTCGAAGTTATTGATATTATTATCAGCGAGGGATTTTTCATCTATCGCAGCAAGGTATAAGCGGGCGGCGTTGAGCGGTTGCAAAATATCGTGACTTGCTAAAGCTAAAAAGCGGGTTTTACTGTCATTGGCTTGCTCTGCTTCTCGTTTTGCTAAAGTGAGTGCTTGCTCTGTTTGTACGCGGCTTTCTATTTGTGCTTCGAGATCTTTATTGATAGTTCGAATTTCTTGGGTACGCGCTTCAATACGATTTTCCAAATCCATATTCACTTCTTCAAGTGCATTTTGTGTGGCAATGTGAGTGGTAATATCTGAAAAGCTAGTAACAAAGCCGCCATCAGGCAGTGGGTTACCGGTCATTTCGTACACTAGGCCGTTACGACGGTGACGGATAAAGTGATGCGAACTACCATTTTTTAAATGTTGTACGCGCTTTTCTACTTGGCGTTCTATTTCACCAGGGCCACATTCGCCGCGCTCCGCATTGTAACGAATAATTTGCTCAATCGGTTGACCTACTTCTAAAAATCCTTCGGGGTAATTAAACATCTCTGCGTAGCGCTTATTCCACGCAACAAGATTAAGCTCTTTATCAACAACTGAAATACCATGACTGAGATTCTCTAAAGAGGTGAACAACAGGTTTTGGTTAAACTGTAGTGCTTGCGTTGTTTCATCAAAAAAGTTAACCACTTCTTCAAATGCCATTCGCTTGCCCGACGCTACAGTGTGGATCAAAGCTTGCGCTGAAGAGGCGCCTAATACACCGGTCAAGGCGCGTTCGCAGTAAGCTATAAACTCAGGATCGGGGTGAGTGTTATTTTCTCCTAGTTGGTGAGTCAGTGAAAAATGCGTCAATACTTGTTGGCTACGCTGGACTCCTAAAAAGGTTTGTAACAGTACTTTAAAATCGTATACCGTGGCTTTCACGTTTTTGTTTAAACGTCTTGCAAGTACTGCTTGCTCCTTGGGATTAACGAATGCTGCTGCTTGAATTTTATCAATTAACCGCTCATCAGCTCCCAGTGAAAAACTAATATAACAGCCAATATTGGCAAATAAAGCGATCAGTGTGCCGCGGGTAATAAGGGTTTGTTGTAGTTCGGTGTCAAGTGTATTACCTGCATCTAAAATAGGTAACATTAGAAATAATATCCAACAAATCAACCCCGCTAATAAACCAGCATAAACACCGTAGGCATGGCCTTTGCGCCAGTATAGGCCGCCCACAATGGCGGGTAATAATTGCGTTACCAAAGAAAATGCAACTAACCCCATGCTGGCTAGTGCTTTGCCATGACCAAACCATTGCTGATAAAAATACGATAAGATCAAAATACCGGCGATGGTAAAACGCCTTACCAGTAATATTTGTGGCTTATAACTGCTGGTGATCAGGTTGCGTTTGAATTTACGTCGCAGCATTAGCGGTAATACCACATCGTTTGAGATCATGGTACTCAGGGTCAAAGTGGCAACCACAATCATCGCAGTCGCTGCGGATATTCCGCCAATAAATACAAAGGTGGTAAGTAATACATTGTCATTCATTAATGGCAGCGCCAATACAAAACTATCAGGGGAGAAGCTATTGCCGATCTGTGGATGAATAGCTGCGGTGGCTATTGGTAAAATCATTGCTGCCGTCAGTAGTAAATAAAGTGGAAATGCCCAACGAGCGGTAAATAGGTGACGTTTGTCTTGGTTATCAACCACTGTAACGTGAAATTGTCTTGGCAAACAGATGATTGCAGCAGCGGCCATCAGTGATTGACCAATAAAGTTAAAGCTTAAAAAGTTAAAGTTATTCCAATGTTGCCATAAAGATTCTTTTATTTGTTCTTCATTAGCACTGGGTAAATTATACAAGGTGTACACTGCCAAAGCCGCTACTGCTACTAATGCCAGTAGTTTGATCATTGATTCAAATGCGACTGCCAACATTAATCCTGAACGGTATTCGGTTACATCAACTTTACGGGTGCCAAAAAATATTGCGAACATAGCCATGATCAGGGTGGCAGAAAGCGCGACCATTGATCCCGATATTTTATTGTCACTTTGCAGTAGTAAGAAGCTATTGCTCAGTGCTTTTAATTGCAAGGCGATATAAGGAATGGTTGCTAGTAGCGCAATCATAGTCACCATAATGGCAGTGGTTTGACGTTTGCCATAACGGGCAGAGATAAAATCGGCAATGGTGGTGATATTTTGTTTTTTACTCACCAGTACCAGTTTGCGCAAAAATCCTTGTCCGAAAAAAAACAATAGTGCAGGGCCAAGTAGAATGGGTAAATAGCTCCAACTACTGGTAGCCGCAGTACCAACAGAGCCGTAATAAGTCCACGAAGTACAGTAAATACCCAGCGAAAAGGAGTAAACAAAAGGGTGATGGCTAATTCGTTTTGCCAGCGGTGTGGTTTTATCGCCCCAGTTTGCTAGCCAAAACAATATGCCAATGTACGCTAAAGCGACAAAAATTAGTGCAGCAGTCATGTTTTTATTCAATTTTTATTATGTTATTGCACACCATACCAGAAGTTTTCACTATTTTGAGCTGTCAATTTTTGTGAGTATTCTTAAAATAAACATATTTATTTGATATATATAAGGAATTTAATGTTTTGTTGATATATTAGACTAATGTCGCAAGTGTGCAATATAGCTTAGGTGAATAGTTAAAATCACCGAGTGGAAATACTTAACATTATGATAAAAAACGCTTTTTACTTTTTTGTAACAAGCGCCGCATTGCAGTTTACGTAAACGTTAATCTGTTGTTACGACTATGGTCTCAATTCAATATTGTTCAGGCATTGCTAAGTTTATAACCGAGAATAAATCGAACACATCACTTTTTACAGATGTTAAAGAGGAAATAAAAATGGCTTTTAAAGATGAAGAACAAGCAAAAGCTTATTGGGCGGAAAACATTTCACTGCTGTTTAAATTATTAGCAGTTTGGTTTGTCGTGTCGTTTGGCTTTGGCATAATACTGGTTGATGTACTTAATGAAGTGCGTTTTTTTGGGTTTAAACTTGGCTTCTGGTTCTCCCAGCAAGGCGCGATTTACACCTTTGTTGCTTTGATTTTTGTGTACGTTTTCAAAATGAATACGTTAGATAAAAAATACGGCGTAGACGAATAGGAGCTAAGCAATGGATGTTCAAACACTCACGTTTATAATTGTCGGGTTGAGCTTCGCGCTTTATATCGGCATTGCAATTTGGGCCCGAGCTGGTTCAACAAAAGAGTTTTATGTAGCAGGTGGTGGGGTTCCGCCTCTGGCTAATGGTATGGCAACAGCCGCAGACTGGATGAGTGCAGCGTCATTTATTTCAATGGCGGGTATCATCTCTTTTGCAGGGTATGATGGCGGCGTTTACTTAATGGGGTGGACAGGTGGCTATGTACTACTTGCTATGTGTTTAGCACCTTACTTACGTAAATTCGGCAAGTTTACTGTGCCAGATTTTATCGGCGACCGTTACTATTCACGCACCGCGCGTTTAGTGGCAATCTTATGTGCCATCTTCATTTGTTTTACATACATTGCAGGGCAAATGCGCGGTGTAGGGGTTGTATTCTCACGTTTCTTAGAAGTTGAAATTGAAACTGGCGTTTACATTGGTATGGTTATCGTATTCTTTTATGCGGTACTCGGTGGTATGAAGGGCATTACTTATACCCAAGTTGCACAGTACTGTGTACTGGTATTTGCTTACCTTGTTCCTGCCATCTTTATCTCTATGATGATGACGGGTCACTTCTTCCCACAAACAGGCTTTGGCGCGACATTAATTGGCAGCGATGGTGTATACGTACTTGATAAACTGGACGGTTTAAGTGCTGAACTTGGCTTTGCACAATACACTGAAGGCTCTAAGAGCATGATTGATGTGTTTGCTATTACTGGTGCCTTAATGGTGGGTACTGCCGGTCTTCCTCATGTAATTGTACGCTTTTTCACTGTACCTCGCGTTAAAGATACGCGTATTTCAGCGGCATGGACTTTAGTATTCATTGCGATAGTTTACACAACCGCGCCAGCCGTTGCGGCATTTGCCCGCGTAAACATGATTGATACCATAAATGGTAAAGACGGAAGTGGTACTGAATACGCTGAAGCACCAGTATGGGTAAAAAATTGGGAAAGAACGGGCTTAATCACTTTTAATGATAAAAATGGTGATGGCAAAATGTTCTACACAGCAGGTAAGATCAGTGATCCAAATAGCGCTAACGAAGTTAACGTTGACCGCGACATCATGGTACTTGCTAACCCTGAAATTGCTAACTTACCAGCATGGGTCGTGGCACTTGTGGCCGCCGGTGGTATTGCTGCTGCATTATCAACAACCGCAGGCTTATTATTAGTTATTTCGACTTCGGTATCGCATGATTTGCTTAAGCGGACCTTAAAACCAGACATTAGCGATAAACAAGAGTTACTCGCAGCGAGGTTGGCAGCCATGGTTGCGATTGTTATCTCCGCTTACTTTGGTATTAATCCGCCTGGATTCGTGGCGTCGGTAGTGGCATTTGCATTCGGCTTGGCCGCAGCAAGTTTCTTCCCGGCGATCATTATGGGTATCTTCTCTAAGAAGATGAATAAAGAAGGTGCGGTTCTAGGTATGGTTACAGGTATTACCTTTACTGCAGCATATATCATCTTCTTCAAGTTTATCAGCCCAGAACTAAATAGCCCTGAGCATTGGTTCTTAGGTATTTCACCGGAAGGTATTGGTTTAGTAGGTATGATTATTAATTTCTCAGTTGCAGCAATCGTACTTAAATTTACTGCCGATACACCGCTTGAAATTCAAGAAATGGTTGAAAGCATTCGTAATCCTAAAGGTTCTAGTGAAGCTCACGCTCACTAATAACGCTGATACTCTATTAATTAATATTGATAGATCCAAAAGCCCGACTTAAGTCGGGCTTTTTATTTACCGTTGATAGCAGTACAGTGATTGTACGATTGTTTTTTGCGAGTAGACAAATGAATAATGAGCAACAGGAAGTAGCCCAGTTTGTGCTAGCACAAACTCCTTTTAGTCACCTTAATAGCAGTGCTACGGATTATTTTGTAAAGCACCTAGATGTTATTTATCTGACTCGTGAAAACCAAACACAATGGCTGCAATCAGAATCACCTAAACTGTTTTTAATTCGTTCTGGTTTGTATGACTTAGTGGATGCTAAAGGTGATGTGATCACACGGTTAGCGCAAGGAGAGTATTTTGGTTTTCCTTCGTTATTAACCGGAGAAGCAATTCAAAATCATTTAGCAGTGCAAAAAGAGGGCATTGTTTATATGCTCAACCAAGATGCTTTCGACTACTTGCGCCGTGAATATAAAACGTTTGAGCAGTATTTTGTGCGCGCGCATGCAAATCGGCTGCTTTCTTCACATTATAAAAGCCAAAACGATAGTTGGTCTGAACGTAAAATATCTGAACTGATGTCACGTAAAGCGGTCACATTATCGCCCGATGCAAGTATTCGTCAAGCAGCTAAAAAAATGAAAGAGCACGGCGTGTCTTCGATTATGGTGACAGAATTTGAACGCTTAGTTGGTGTGGTTACAGATCGCGATTTACGTAACCGAGTATTGGCAGATGAAATCGATCCCAAACAAGCGGTTAGCATTATCATGAGTGTCAAACCCAAGTTTATTTTTGAAAATAACCGTGTTTTTTCAGCTCTGCATTTAATGCTCAAACATAACATTCATCATTTACCAGTGTTGGATGAACACCATAAAGCGTTGGGTATGATCACCAGCACAGACTTATTACGTCAGCAAAAGAGCGACCCCGTACAATTGATTGGCCGTATTTATAAAGCTCGCAGTGTCGCCGATTTAAAGCGTTATGCGGCAGAAGTACCAGAATTACTGCGTAGTTTTTCTCATAATATTGATGATATATCTTTAATAGGTAAATTACTCAGTGGCTTAACTGATGCGTTAACCTCACGACTAATATATTTATTCCAAGAAGATAACGGTGCCGCTCCTACTAGCTTTAGTTTTATTTGTTTTGGCTCTCAAGCGCGTGAAGAGCAAACCTTACATTCTGATCAAGATAACGGCTTATTACTACCTGATGACTTAAGCGAGCAACATCAAGATTACTATCGCCGCATGGGGGAGTTTGTTTGCGAACAGTTGGTTGAGTGCGGTATTAAACGCTGCCCAGGTAATATTATGGCAAGCAGCGAATTATGCAGAATGAGTATATCGGATTGGTGTGAGCGCTTTTTTAACTGGATCAAAAGCCCGACACCTGAAGCAATGCTCAACTGTAAAATATTTTTTGATTTACGTTTTATTGAAGGCTCAACGGCACTTTACACTGCATTTTGTGAGCAACTAACCCGAATTTCTCGCAACGAATTATTTTACGCCGCAATGGCAACGGATATTAAATCGAATTCTGTGCCGATAGGGTTATTTAATCAATTCAAGTTAGAAAAAGATGCTAAGCAACATAGATACATTGATTTGAAAAAGCGTGGTGTGGTTATCATCAATGACATTGTGCGCTTGTATGCGTTAAAAGCAGGGATCCGCAGAGCGAACACCCAAGAGCGCTTAGATGCATTGCTGAAACACTCATTGTTAAGTAATCACGATGTATATAATTTGAAAGACTGCTGGCGATTTTTAACTCAATTACGTTTACGTACACAAATAAATGAAGAAGGACTACCGAGTAACTGTATTAATCCAGATAAGTTAAACTCGCTAGAGCGCCATCAATTAAAAGAAGCGTTTTATTTACTCAAGCTCGCACAACAAGCTGCGGCATTTAAGTTTGCTCGTGGAAGTTTATAAATATGTGTTTTGCTATGAATAAGGTGACAAGCTAAGTGGTTAAACGTTGGTTGAGTCGTTATTTAGCACGTAAGCGATTACTTGCTCAAAACGCACTAGTACAGCGCTATATAGTGATTGATTTAGAGTTGACTGGACTGGATCCAAAACTGCATGAAATCGTCTCGATTGCGTGGGTGTTGATAGAAAAGCAATGCATTAAATTGAGCCAAGCTCAGCACGCCATAAATAAAGAAGTGCTGCGCCTTGAGCAAAGTCCTGTTTATCATGGAATTGCCCAGCAAGATGTCGCTAATGGAAAAAGCTTAGCGGCTATTTTAGCTAAGCTAAGCGCTCATTTTTCGGATGCTATTTTGGTGTTTCATAATGCTACTTTAGATTGGGGATTTTTAAAGCAGGCATTTCAAGCACATAATATTGATGTGCAGCCTTTATTGATTATTGATACTTTTCAGATTGAAAAAAAGCGCCTGCACCAACAAGGCCATGAAATAGGCTTAGACGATTTAACTCTCAGTGCCTGCAGGGCGCGGTATGAGCTACCTCATTATGGTTGCCATCATGCACTTACCGATGCCATGGCTACCGCTGAATTACTGTTAGCACAATGCCATCAAATTAGCCGTGGCAATGAACTAAAGTTGGCTGAGTTGGTTTAAACCTAACGCTGATTAATTACACTCTACCGTTCTCATTATTATTAATATATATCCTAGCTGAACAACTGTTTTAATTGTTAACTATATCGCGCCGTAAGTATTAATTTTTATTCTTAAAAACAGGCTTTTATCGTAATCTTTTTAGGTACTTTATTTGCTATTGTAGAGCACTAACATTTACTTTCTCGTTTGGTTTTTATCTATGAAAAATAATTTACTGCCATCTTTAGCTGGCGTTTTAGTGAGCTTGTTCGCCGTATGGTGGTTACATGGGTTTTTATTGGTTGACCGCTGTTTAGATAGTGGTGGGGCTATTAATCATAAAACAAACTTATGCGTGGGCGCAAACGAGCAAATAATAGAACTTGCTACACCGTCAGGTATGTTAGTTATTTATGGTGTGGTGATTATGGCTTTGTCGCTATCAGTCAGTGTACTGCTGAAAAAGCTAGGTAAGCGCTAAGTTTTGAATTGAAGAGCGAACACGGCAGTTCGCTCTTAACTTTGAATGCTAACTGATAAAGCTCGCTGGCATTTTCACAGCAATTACGCTGCCTTTAACACAGATCACGTTGTTCGCTGATAGCGTGATGTCGACAATCACTTTGTTGGGTTTTACTTCAATGAAGCTACCTATTAGCTGCAGCTCTACCCCCATTGGAGTCGGCGCTAAAAAGTTAACATTTAAAGCCCCTGTAACAAAACGAAATGCAGGTTGAGTCCCCATCTCTCGCTCTGCATATCGATAAGCTATAGCAGCGGCACTGCCTGTACCATGGCAGTCAATCAGGGAAGCAAGCAGCCCACCATAAACAAAGCCAGGGATTGCTGTATGGCAAGGTTGCGGCGTAAAGTGGGCGATAGTTTTATCGATATTGCCTTGATTTTGCTCATCCTGATACCAATAACTTTTTAATTGGTGACCCTGCTCATTGTTTTTGCCACAGCCATAACAATGGCTGAGCTCATCGGGGTAATAATCTTGAAAGGCTATATTGTTCATTAAAACTCCTAGTTCTAATTGGGTTATCCGATGACTCGTTGATCATCAATCACTTTGCCATCATCAGCTAAGCTGCCTAGCTCGACCAACTCAACACTGCCATTTAATTTTGTGTATTGTTTTAAGTTATCTAGCAATACGCCGGTGAGTTCCAGTTTAGTTAGCTCTGATTGGTCTTGATCGTATTCACACAATAGCTGCATTTTGTCTTGATGATCTTGTAGCTTGACCACTAAGCGCATTTTCTTTACCCCCTTAACACTGAGCCTAATTCGCTCTATTTGTTGAGGATGAACAAACATACCTTTTATTTTCGTGGTTTGATCGGCTCTACCTAACCAACCTTGAATGCGCATGTTAGTCCGACCACACGCACTTTGCCCTGGCTTGATAGCCGATAAGTCACCGGTTGCAAAACGGATTAACGGATAATCAGTATTG
The DNA here is from genome assembly GCF_014163915.1 of Pseudoalteromonas sp. SR41-8. Taxonomy (NCBI): domain Bacteria; kingdom Pseudomonadati; phylum Pseudomonadota; class Gammaproteobacteria; order Alteromonadales; family Pseudoalteromonadaceae; genus Pseudoalteromonas; species Pseudoalteromonas sp. SR41-8. The sequence continues at coordinate 102,503 of NZ_JACJEE010000004.1, read as the reverse complement.
AAACTTGTAATAACCACTTCACCAATCTCACCATCTGCGACTGGAGTGAGGCTGCCTGGGCGCACAATTTCGACAATTAAATCTTCAGCGATAATTAACCCATCGTCAGCAATGGTTTCATAGCCAATTAAGCCTACATCGGCACTTGCGTAAGCCTGTAAGGTGTTGATACCTTGTTGTTTAAATAACTCGCGCAGTTCATGAGATAATGCTTCTCCAGTCACCAGTGCTTTTTTGAGGCTGCTAACGTCACGTTTAGTTGCCTGCGCTTTATCCAGTAATATTTTTAAAAAAGAGGGAGTGCCACAATAACCTTGCGGGTGTAAATCTTCTATTACGTCAAGTTGTTGATCTGTTTGCCCTGGGCCTGCGGGTATAACCACACAGCCACACGCACGCGCCCCTGAATCAAGAATAAAACCGCCAGGAGTCAAATGGTATGACAAACAATTTTGTACTAACTCACCTGCTCTAAACCCCGCAGCATAAAAGGCTTGGCCCATTCGCCACCAATCTTGCTGGCAATTTTCAGGGTCATAAATAGGCCCCGGTGATTGAAAAATTCGATTTATATGGCCACTTTTAGATGCGAGACCGCCAAGCGGAGGCTGTTGTTTTTGTATGTCTAAAAGGTCTGATTTTCTGGTGATCGGCAAAGTCGCTAGTTGTGAGCGAGTAGTGATATTCGTGGCATCAATGTTCGCTAATATAGCCTGATAATAGGGGCTGTTATTTTTTGCATAGGTAATAAAGTCAGCTAAACGGGACAATAAATTTTGTTCTCTGGTTTCAGAGTGTTGATGTTCATTGGCATGATAAAAATGGCTCATAATAGCTCCAGTAACATAGAAAAAGTAGAGAGATAGATAGGTTGATTACAACCAGCGTTTGCGACGTTTATATGACTTAAGATCTTTAAAGCTTTTACGTTCTTCGTTACCTCCACCGAGGTAAAACTCTTTTACATCTTCGTTGTTTAAAAGCTGCTCTTGTGTGCCATCTAATACAACTTTCCCTGATTCAATGATGTAACCATAATTAGCCGCTCTCAGTGCATAGTTGGCATTTTGTTCTACCAACAGCATAGTAATACCTTGATCTTGGTTAATCTTTTTTATGATTCCGAACACTTCTTTGACCAATAATGGCGATAACCCCATCGATGGCTCATCGAGGCAAATCATCTTTGGACGTGCCATTAATGCACGGCCAATTGCCAGCATTTGTTGTTCGCCACCTGATAAATACCCAGCTAAGCCTGTGCGTTCTTTTAAGCGAGGGAAATAGTGGTACACCATTTCAATGTCTTGATTTATTTGTGCGTCTTTGCGGGTAAAGGCGCCGAGTTTTAAGTTTTCTAGAGAGGTCATATCTTCGATGATACGACGCCCTTCCATAACCTGAAACAATCCACTGCGCACCACATCTTCGGCATTTTTATTGTCTATTCGTTCGCCCATAAAGGTAATGTCGCCTTTAGTGACTTCGCCATTTTCAGTTTTTAATAAGCCAGAAATGGCTTTTAAGGTGGTTGATTTTCCTGCGCCATTTGGCCCAAGTAGGGTGACTATTTCACCCTCTGGCACATCTAAACTAACACCACGTAAAACTTGGATGACTTCATCGTAAACAACTTCAATATTGTTAACGCTTAGAATTGGTGATGCAGGTTGTATTTTTATAGCTGCTTGTGACATAGCTAACTCCGTGAAAAATTAATAATTTATCAGCGGATGAAAATAACGAGATGCTTCATCCGCTGCTATGTTTAACGAGCTATTAAAAACCTAACCACGCATCACGGCGCTCAATGGTTACCAGTGATAACTCTTCAACGACGACATTGCCTTCGTTATAGTTGCCTTTGTAAATGTAAACTTGGTTAGTGCCACGGTGATCTTGTTCACTCCAGTTGCCCGCAAGGCATACGCCTTCAAGTCCTGCTGGTACCCAATCTTTACGGGCATACATGGCTTTTTTAATATTTTCACCGGTTATTCCGCCGTTATCTTTTGCCCATTCCATAGCCTCTTTCATAAAGAATGTTGAGCACACGCCACGAATGTAATGATGAACACGCTCTTCTTGGCCTGAAGGGTCTGATTGTTTTGAAATCTCCCTAACGAGTTTCATGCCAGGTACTTGATCAGTCCAAAACGGCGTCATAGCTGGAAATACATAATCTTTAATGCCTTCGCCCGCAGCTTGGAATATTTTTTTATCGCCCCCCCATATATTCGACATAAACTGAATATCGGTACCAACGGTGTTACATGATTTAACTAAAGACAATACTGAACCACCTAGATTGCCTATATATCCGTAATTTGAGCCTGAGCTTTTTAAGCTTAAACATTGCGCTTTAAAATCACCTGGTTTCATCGAAATAACAACCGCAGGCTGTACATCAAAGCCTAATTCGGTGGCGTACTCTGCACAGGCTTCTTTCGGTGCATTAGGGAAGGGGTGATTTGCACCAATATGAGTAAACTTAGGTTTGCCTTTGCCCCCCTTTTTTTGCCAGTCCTCAGCTGCCCACTGGACTAAACCGCGGCACGCATCTGAATAGGATGCGCCGTAAAAAAAGTTATAAGGAGCTGGTTTCTTTGTATGTGGGTTTTTACCCATAGGATCCGTTAAGTGGCCAGAGTAAGACGCTGAAAATACTGGTAGTTTATCTTTGGCTACAAATGAGATCAGTGCTTCGGTATCAGCGGTGCCCCAGCCTTGCATGGCAACCATGTTTTTACGCGAATGCCACTTTTTATAAGCGGCAATCGCTTGCGGCACTTTGTAAGCGTAATCAATTGTTTCATATTCGAGTTTAGTGCCATTGATGCCACCATTTTCGTTAATGTAAGCTAGGGAATCACGCACGCCGTCAGCGTAATTTTTACCAACAAAAGCTGTCGGGCCACTCATATCAGCTAGATGACCAACAAAGACTGAGTCTTCAGCGAATGTTTGTTTGCTGGTGCACAGCGCGCTTACTATTAATAGAGACGTTAATTTTGCCTTATGATTGTGCATAACTATTTCCTTTTTCTTTTTATGGCTAGATTGCCAATTATTTACGCATTAATGATGCTCATGTGTGTTGTATATGCTTAAGTTAGTGTCTATTGATTAGTACGAGAACGGGTAAAACTTCCAATAGTTTTTAATTTGTGCCCAGCGGTGTGCCATGCCTTGCGGCTCAAAAATAAGGAATAAGATAATCACTAAGCCAATGGCCATTTCTTTGATATAGGCCAGGCCATCAACCACCATAGGAATATTGCCCCAGTCGGTCATCTTCATTAAACCAACGCCGCTTTCGAGCACTTCAGGTAAAAACACCATAAATACCACACCCATTAAGGTGCCTTTAATTGAACCCAAGCCGCCGATGATGATCATGGCTAAAAATTGAATCGACATAAATAAGGTGAAGCCTTCGGCAGAAACATAGCCTAAGTAATGGGCATATAAGGCACCGCCAATACCGGCATAAAAAGACGATATACCAAAAGAGAGTAAGCGATATTTATTGAGCTTGATGCCCATGATCTCAGCTGATAGATAATGGTCACGTACTGCAACAAAGGCGCGACCATCACGACTGCGCATCAGATTACAGCCCCAAATATACATAATAACTAAGGCTGCTAAGGCGATATAAAAGAAGCTTTCATCGCTATTAAAAACAAAGCCAAATATACTAATTGGGTCGGCAGATGAGCCGGCAGAACCACCAGAAAACCAGTCAGCACGGGCAAAGAAGTCTTCTAAAATAAACTGCGCAGCCAGTGTGGCAATAGCTAAGTACAAGCCTTTAATTCTTGAGGCCGGTAAACCAAACATCATGCCTACAGCCATTGTTAAAAAACCAGCCAGTGGAATACACAGCAATACAGGAATACCAAAGGAGATATTGAGCCATGCTGATGCAAAAGCACCAAAGCCAAAAAATGCGCCATGACCTAATGAAATTTGTCCGGTGTAACCGACCAAAATATTGAGCCCTAGTGCGGCTATCCCTAAATATGAAATTTGAATAAATAGGGTTAAGTAATATGCATCGACTAAGTATGGCGCTGCACATAATAGGGCAATTGCGAAAATTGCCACATTTTTGATGGTTGTTGTTTCAAAAATTGTATTATCTTGTTTATAACTGGTGCGGAAATCGCCGCAGGGTCTCATGGTTAAACTGGACATAATAAACTCCTAAAATTTACCTTTATCTGCACTTGTTAGGCGCTATTGATGCACCTAAATCGGCTTGTTTAAATACGTTCAATATCTTTTGTGCCGAACAAACCGTATGGTTTGAACCAAAGGATGACGAGCAACACGTAAAATGGTGCGATGTCATACATATTGCCAACATGCAGATATTGGCTGTCGAAAAACTCAGCGACATTCTCTAATACACCAATGATCAAACCACCGACAATAGCGCCGATGATAGAATCTAAACCGCCAAGAATAACTGCAGGGAAAACTTTGATACCAATTAATGACAGTGAATTTGAAACCCCGTTTACCATGCCAATAACAATTCCAGCTGTGGCTGAAACCGTAGCAGCAATACCCCAGCTCATAGCAAAAACTTGTTTTACCGAAATACCTAAGCTTTGTGCAATCTGTTGATCAAAGGCTGTGGCTCGCATTGCTAAACCGTATTTTGAATGTTTAAAGAATAGATAGAAGGCAACCATAATTATTAAGGCGATTACGGTGCTCATTAAGTAAGCGGCTTCAATGTTCAAGCCAAATATTTGGATGCTATTAGTGGTAAATACTTGCGGGTAACTTTGCGCTGAAACACCAAAAATCCATTTCATCAAGGCTTGAAAAAAGATTGATAAGCCAATGGTGATCATGATCACTGAGATAATAGGTTCACCTATCATCGGGCGTAAAACAATCATTTGCAGCAGCACACCAAAGATTGCCATAAAGGCCATTGTCAGTAAAAAGCCCACTACAAAAGGCAGCTCTAAATAAATCAGTACTGCCCAGCATACCCAGGCACCCACTAATAAAAACTCACCTTGGGCAAAGTTTACAATTTGCGTTGATTTGTACACTAATACAAAGCACATCCCAACGACGCCATAGAGTAAGCCGACAATTAAACCATTGACGATTAGTTGAATTAGCAATTCAAAATTCATGAGACTCTCCGTGTTATGTTGATAGTGTTATCAGCAGCCGTGCAGGCTGTTTCGATCAGCGAAGTGACTTTAAGCTGGGTTTGAATACGGGTTTTAGTACCATCTTGAAATACCACCATGGTATCAATATCAACATTTTCCTTGTTGTCATAAATGGATGAAATAATGTCGCCATATTTATCCGCAATAACACTACGGCGAACTTTACGGGTTCGTGTTAATTCGCCATCATCGGCATCAAGTTCTTTGTAAAGTAATAAAAATTTATGGATTTTTTGTGATTCAGGAAGTGACTCATTGACGCGCATTATTTCTTCGCCAATTTTTTCGTACACTTCAGGCAGGGTTGATAAGTTGGTGTAGTTGGTAAACGACAGCCCTTGTTGCTCAGCCCATTTCGCAACAATACTAAAACGAATACAAATGATGGCTGATAGATAAGGCTTTGCTTTACCTAAAATAACGGCTTCGCCAATAAATGAAGAAAACTTAAGTTTGTTTTCTATATATTGAGGAGAATATTGTGCGCCGTCGCTGGTGCAAGCGAGATCTTTGATCCGATCAATCACCACTAAATGGCCAGACGGTTTAAAGTAACCGGCATCACCTGTTTGCATCCAGCCGTCAATCACGTCTTCATCATAGGCTTGTTGATTATTAAGGTAGCCACTAAACATTCCGACTGTTTTAGCAATAACTTCGCCAATACCGGCTTTATCGGGATTAATGACTTTAATTTGTGCATTATCAAACGCGACGCCAACACTGTCGTAGTCAACATCGGCTTCATGATGGATGGTGTAAGCTCCGCACATTTCTGTTTGGCCGTAGAGTTGGCGTAAAGGCACACCAATGGTTTGGAAAAACTTAAAGGTGTCAGGCCCCATCGCAGCTCCGCCGGTGGCAGCCGATTTTAAGAATGAAAAACCGAGTCGATCACGAAGTGCTTTTAGCAGTAGAATTTCAGCTAGCCATGATTTTTTGCCTGTTACTTGGCTTTGCTCAGCCAGCTTCATGGCAAAATTAAATAGCTTTCTTTTAAAAGGTGTTGAATCCATCATACGGGTTTGTACGTCAGCTAAAATGCCTTCCCATACCCGTGGTGCTAATAGTACAAAGCTGGGGCCAATTTCTCGTAGGTCAGCCATGAGTGTTTCTTGTTCTTCAACAAAATTTACAATTTGACGGGCGATCAGTGCTTGGCCAATTGCATAGACTTGCTCCATGATCCAAGGTAAGGGCAATACAGATACATAGTTGTCGCCAGCTTGACGCGGGTCAGCACGTAAATATGAACTACAGTGCTTAATAAAATTGCCACCATTGAGTAGGGCAATTTTGGGTTTTGATGTGGTACCTGAAGTGGTGCAGTAAATAGCAATGTCGTCAGGGGCTGAGGCATCTATCATGGCTTGATAACGATCAGGGTATGCTTGTTCGAGTTCTTGGCCCAGTGTGTATAGGGTATTGATATCTATAAGTCGCGAGTCGTTGTATTTGCGCATACCTCTTGGGTCGCAATAAACAATGAATTTTACTTGCTCTATGCCATCACCTAAATCAAGTAATTTATCGCATTGCTCTTCGTTTTCAGCAATCACAACGGTTGCGCCACTGCTAGCGAGTAAATAGATTACTTCGTCATGCATTGAATCTTGATAAATACCTAATGAATGGCAACGTAAAGCGTGAGCAGCAATTTCGCCCCATATCCATTCTGGGCGGTTATCACCAAGTAAGGCAATGGTATCATCTGTATTCACGCCTTTGTTACTCAACGCGAGCGACAACCACTTTACTTTATTGTTATATTCGGCCCAGCTGAACTCGTTCCAAATACCAAACTCTTTTTCTCGCATCGCCACCATATCAGGCCAATGCGTGGCATTGTGTTGTAGAATTTTGGGGAAGGTATTCAGTTCACCCATCTCAAAATCTTGATTGATTTGGCTAGTCATTAACTTACCTCCTCTAAGGTGGCTGGCTCTGCGTCGTCTTCAAGACCAAGGTAGGCACGTTTAACATAGGGGTCAGCCATGACTTCGTGTGGTAAACCAGAAATTAATTTTTTACCAAAATCCAGCACCATAACTTCATGAGAAATATCCATTACAACTCCCATATCATGTTCAATCATAACGACCGTAATACCGAATTCTTCATTTAAATCGAGGATGTATCTGGCCATGTCTTCTTTTTCTTCCAGATTCATTCCAGCCATTGGTTCGTCAAGTAAAATCAGTTTTGGGTTTAGAGCCATTGCACGAGCTAATTCAACGCGTTTACGAAGCCCGTAAGACAAGGTGCCAGCGATGGATTTTCTGATATGAGAGATCTCAAGGAAGTCGATCACTTCTTCTACTTTTCTACGGTGAGCGAGTTCTTCTTTTTGCGCCCCAGAAGCCCAATATAACGGCCCTGTTAACCAATTGTTTTTTAATAAGTGATGGCGACCAACCATAATATTATCGAGCACTGACATATGGCCAAATAAGGCTAAGTTTTGAAAAGTACGGCCCATACCTAAGTCTGCGCGGTCATTGGGTTTTAAGTGGGTAACATCTTGATCTGCAAAGGTGATTTTTCCACTGTTAGGTTGATAGCGGCCAGAAATGCAATTGAGCATTGATGTTTTACCAGCCCCATTTGGGCCAATAATTGAAAATACAGAGCCTTTAGTCACCGAAAAACTAACATCTGTTAAGGCTTTAACACCACCAAAGGCTAGCGATATTTGCTCTATATTGAGTATCGATGTTGTCATACTCATACTCCTAAATTTAACTGAGAATAAAAATGAATAACGAATGCGTTGAAAAATAAGAGGGGGTGAACCCTCTTTAAAATGTATTAACGGTTGGGGTCGTTATTACACACAACAAACATTAGAAAGTGTTCTGTCAGCTAGAGGATGTATCTCATTGTGGCTTGTAGGTAATTTGAATCTTTATCTAACTCATCAATTGAAAAGTTACCGACTTCAATACCCACTTCGAGTTCTTTAGTTAAGTTTTGAAAGAGGTTTATACCCCATTGCGTACGCTCACGATTGGATACATCTCCATCAACTTTGCCGTACAGCACGCTTGAACGCAGTGAATCATTCCAAAAATGACGATAGGCAACTAATACAGAGGTAATATCTTCAACTTCTTCACCATAGAGATCTTTAACAGCCGCAGCCCCTACATAGCGGCCTAAATCACCTTTATGAATTTGTAGGCGTAAGTCATCTTTTCCTGTTGTTTTAATTCGTGCCGCAACAGATGCGCCAAAGGCGCTTTCAGTGTTACCTGATAAGGTATGTAATTGCCGTGCTAAGCCAGAAATAGAGACATTGCCCCAATCACCTTTGATGTTATAGCGTGCGATTAAATCAGGAATATTATCGTTTGCGGTATCGCCCCCCCAGCTCTCAGGATTTTCAATGGATACTTGGAAGTTGCCCATGTTATAACGTACTTGTCCTTGACGAATAAATACTAGACCTGTTGTTGCGCCAGCAAAATCGGCAGTTTCAGGAATTGCGCTAGTATTCATAAAGGTTGACCAAGTTTGGCCAACAGTGAGATCTTTGTAGTTTATAAAAGCATGTCGGATGCGCGGGTTAGCTGAGTTAGAGACAATTTCATTACCGCCGCCGCCCCAAAAATCCATTTCGATGAAGCCTGTTATCTCGCCGTGTTGGTATTTAGTATTGAAACGGGTTTCGTTAGCAAAGATACGAAACTGGGATGCGTCTTCTTCTAAAGCAATGCCATCACCAATCCAGTAATCACGATAGGCAATGTTACCGTCAACGTATCGTGCATCAATTTTAATGTAGCCACCGAAGGTTAATTTATCGTTTTCAGTTATGTTGATCTCGTAGCCTGCCAGTGCGGATGTACTGGCAGTAAGAAAAGCAGATGTAAGCAGTAATTTTTTATATTGTGTGTTGAACATCGACCAAATTCCTTTGTTATTATGTGTGATTCATACTAGGTGAGTCGAAAAAATCAACAATTGTAAATAAGGGCTAGTACCTTGCGCTTAGTCCTTTAGTCCAATGTTATATGCTGTGTTTTACGGGCAAAGTAAGCATTGAAAATAATAATAAATACAATTTGATACAAAGAAGAGCGCGATGTTTTCTAATTGGTTGTTGGTTAGTGTAAGTATTGGTTACATTAGTTTGTTATTTCTAATTGCCCACCTTGGGGGCAAGTATCGACATAAGCTAGTTGCCAAACAGCATGCTATTATTTATGCCTTATCATTAGGGGTTTACTGTACGTCTTGGGGGTTTCTAGGTACTTCAGCGCAGGCGGCAAATAGCTCTTTTTCTTATATTTCGGTTTATTTAGCCCCTATTTTATTATTTATATTTGCTTGGCCTTTTATTCAGCGGATCATAAAAACCTGCCTCAAACTCAAAAGTACTTCCATTGCTGATTTACTTTCGGCTCGGTTTGGTAAATCACAAAGCTTAGCCTTGTTGGTAACGTTAGTGGCCATGATTGGCACCTTGCCTTATATTGCTTTGCAGCTTAAAGCGATTGTTTACTCTTATAAAATTTTACAGCAAAGCCAAGATTTTCCGATTTGGCAATTAGGTTTAATCGTTAGCCTGATTTTAGCTGGATTCACCATTATCTTTGGCATTCGAACTATCGATGTAACAGAGCGTCATCCCGGCGTCATGATAGCGATTGCCTTTGAATCGTTAGTTAAACTGATCGCTTTTTTACTTGTTGGCTTATTTGTATCATTTGTTATTTATGATTCCCCCGCTGATATTTGGCAAAAGTCACAAGATTACGTGTCCTTATCGCAGCAGTTTGAAAGCTATAACCTAGTAGGTATGGTGGGTTTATTGATCATCGTTATGTCGGCTTTTTTATGTTTACCAAGGCAATTTCAAGTTATGTTTGTTGAGATTAAAGAACAAAAAACCAGTAATTTAGCGCGCTGGTTATTACCTCTTTATATTTTGGTATTCGCTTTTTTTGCAGGTCCCATAGGCCTTGCTGGCACATTAAATTATGGCCAGTCTTTAGACCCTGATGCTTATGTTTTATTTTTGCCCGCCTACAACGGCCAACAGTGGCTGTCGTTATTTGCGTTTTTAGGGGCGGTTTCTGCGGCAAGTTCAATGGTGATTGTATCGACCATTGCATTGAGTACTATGCTCAGTAACGAAATTGTTTTTCCGTTAATTTTTAAATTAGCGCCTCGTAAGCACCATGACTTTTTACACTTTCAATCCCGATTATTATTGATCCGTAAAATCTTAGTCGTTGTAGTTATTGCGCTTAGTTATTGTATGTTATTAGTTTCTCCACCTGATACGCTGGCATCACTTGGTGAGGTTGCGTTTGGCGCGATTGCGCAAATAGGGCCTGCATTGGTTGCTGCTTTTTTTTGGCGAAGAGCGACTCAAAAGGGCGTTTTTTGGGGCATGTTTTGTGGTTTCTCTATTTGGGCACTGTTTAATTTATTACCACAGCTTGGGTTTTATGCACACCCGTTAAGCAATACAAATTGGCCTGCTACAACGGTGGCTACCTTGTTTGGCTTGGCTATTAACCTTATTGTGCTGTTTATTGTTTCACAGCTTACTCGGCAAAATATTCGCGAAGAAATGCAGAGTAAATATTTCTATGAAACCGATAATAAACAAGATTCACATCTGCCTAAACAACCAAAAATAGATCGTCAGGAACTCGAGCTGTTAATTGCTCGCTTTATTGGTCAAGACAAAGCAGCCGAGTGCTTTGCTGAATTTAATCAATCAAATAAAATTAAAAAGCATAAAACCTATAATGAGGCTTTATTACTGCATGCAGAGCAGACATTAGCGAGTGTAATGGGCTCGGCATCAGCCAAATTGGTGATTTCTTTTGCTTTGGCTGGTCGTGATATCGCATTTGATCAAGTTGCTAAAATTGTTGAGGATAACTCTACTCAACAACTTGAATTTAGTCGTTCAGTATTGCAAGGAGCGATTGAAAATACCAGTGAAGGGATCTCTGTGATAGATGCTAATTTGAATTTAGTAGCATGGAATAAGCAGTATCTAGATATTTTTAATTACCCTAAAAATTTAATCTATATTGGTTGCCCAATTAGCCAGTTGATCCGCTTCAACCTTAGCAATCAAAATCGCTATATACATAATATTGAGGGGCAGGTTAATAAACGTCTTGAGTACTTAAAAGCCGGTAGTAAGCATAAATCAGAGCGAAAGTTAGCCAATGGTAAGGTGCTGTTAATTGAAGGGAACCCAATACCTGGTGGAGGATTTGTGATGATTTTCTCAGATATTACGGAGTTTCGCCGAGCAGAAAATTATTTAAAAGAAGAAAATACCGATCTTGAAAGTCGTGTTCTTGCGCGCACGACAGAATTAGAACTAGCAAACTTAGAGCTTGAAAAAGCCAATCGAGAACTCGCTGATGCAAGGTTAAAAGCAGAGCAGGCTCATTTGAAAAAGAGTCAATATTTAAGAGCCTGTAGTCATGATCTTTTGCAACCATTGTCGGCTGCTAGGTTGTTTTCTTCTGCGGTTTGTTTGAGCCCTAGAGTGTCAATACAAGAGCGTGAGCAAATTAAGAAAATTGATAATTCGTTAGAGATAGCAAATAACCTATTACTTGATTTAAATGAAATTGCGCGGATTGAAAGTGGCAATATCATCCCTGTTTTCAATGACATTGCACTGGAGCGGGTATTTAGTATGTTGCATTCGGAGTTTTCTGCCTTGAGTAAAGATTATCAAATTGATTTTCGCTGTCACTCAAGTCAATTATTTATCCGCACAGATCTAACTTTGCTAACGCGGATTGTGCAAAACTTTTTAAGTAATGCATTTCGCTATGCAAATAAAGGTAAAGTATTGCTGGGTTGTCGTCGTAAGGGCAATTACTTAAGTATTCAAGTGATTGATAACGGACCTGGCATCCCCGAAGATAAGCAGCAAGAAGTATTTGAACAATTTACACAATTATCGACGCAATTGATTGGCCCTAAAGGCTTGGGGTTGGGTTTAAATATTGCACAAAGCCTGGCTAATATTCTTGAGCATAAGGTTGGCTTGGTATCAGAGCCTGAGCATGGCTGCTTGTTTAGCGTTGAAGTACCGATTGTAAACCGTGTACAGCAAACAAAGCCGACACTTGCCCCTAAGAATATGACTTTGCAAGGAGTTGGGGTGCTATGTATTGATAACGAAAAAGATGTTATTGCAGGTATGACCGAGCTTTTAACAGCCTGGAAATGTCGTGTATTTACCGCGACAACCGCAGCCGAGGCGTCTGCACTTTATAAAACACATGAAGATGAAATTGATATTCTCTTAGTTGATTATCAACTTAGTGCTGAACCAATGTTCCCCGCTAACCCTTTGCATATTGTAACAGTAGACTACTCTGAGCGACAGGAGCAAAAGCCTCACTCGGAGCATCTTGATGCCTGTAATGGCATTGAATTAATCAAGCGTATTCGAGCAATCAGCCAGTATCCATTACCTGCGATTTTAATTACCGCAACAACTGATGAGTTAGTGCAAGTACAGGCAAAGCAAGCCGATATTGGCTATTTGCGGAAAATCATCAAGCCCGTCGCATTACGGGCGTTGATGAGTGCTTTATTAACTAAACAGCTAGAAAAAAATTATAATAGTTAATGGCGATGAAAAGGTGAAAGTGATGCTTGTGCCAGTTGCTGCTCGTTTAATAAAATCACGGCTTGAGTACGACTTTTTACCCCAAGTTTTAAGTATATTGTGCTGGCATGGCTTTTGATTGTAGATTCAGACAAGCTAAGTTCGTAGGCGATTTGTTTATTTAACAAACCATCGGCAAACATGTGTAATATTTTATGCTGTTGGGGCGTTAATGTTGCTAACTTTTCTGCTTGCTGTTGCTCTGGCGTATTTTTATTGTGATCATCGGTGGGTGTCCATAGTTTGCCTTGTAGCACATCTTCTATTGCTTTTATCATCTCAGGGACGGGAGTTGATTTAGGTATAAAGCCTGCTGCACCCAGGCTCATCGCTTTGCGTATGGTATCAGGCTCTTCAAAACCTGATACTACAATCACCCCTATTTCAGGATACAGCTCACGTATATTACTCAGCGTATTAAAACCCTGTGCACCCGGAATATCAAGATCGAGTAAGATCAGATCAACATCTGTGGTGTTTGCTAATTTGTGCTCTAATTCGGGAATTGTTTCGGCTTCAAGTAGGCAAGCATTATTAAAGCTTGATTCCAGCATAAGTAATAGTGCTTGTCGAAACAGCGGGTGATCATCTGCAATTAAGATTTTTGTGTGTGTTGTCATTTTATTTCTAACCTAATGTTTAGATTAATGATCTTTTAGTTTCATCAATTGTTTTTTGATTGAATAGTGTTCGTTGTCTTGAATAAAGTAACGCTATTATAAAATAATTCAATAATAATAAACCTAAATAGCATAAATTGACTAAAATTCACTCGTGAAAATGAACCTATAAGCGCTGTTTTATTCTATGTTATGAGTAGATATCAGGAAGAAAGGAGAGGGAGTAAACATTTATTTAATCTTGTCTTTTATATTCAGATTAAAGGTCGATTACCAAAATTGCAGCATCAAAAGCGGGCTTAACACATTTATTTAACTTTCCCTCTTATAATCAAGACAAAGGTCGATTACCAAAATTGCAGCATCAAAAGCGGGCTTAAAACATTTATTTAACTTTCCCTCTTATAATCAAGACAAAGGTCGATTACAATACGCGCATCTAAAAGGCAGGTTGCCTTTATCTGCAAGCAACTAGAGTGGATTTTCTTCTTCATGGCAATCAAACTTGCAATCAATGGTTTTGGTCGAATTGGTCGAAATATTGTTCGCGCTCTTTATGAATCGGGCTTAAGCGACGAGATCAAAATTGTTGCGATTAATGAACTTGCTGATCCTCAAGGGATCGCTCATCTTCTTAAATATGATACGTCTCATGGCCGTTTTGCGTTTCCAGTTACTTTAGGTGAAGACACCTTATCGGTAGCGGGCGATACAATTGCTTTATTTGCAGAACAAAACCCGCGTGAATTACCTTGGCAGTTACTTGATGTTGATGTGGTTTTAGAATGTACTGGTGTGTATCACTCTCGTGAACATGCGCAATTACATCTTGATGCTGGCGCAAAGAAAGTCTTATTTTCTCAGCCCGCAGATGCTGATGTTGATGCCACTATTGTTTATGGTATCAATGATGATGAACTACTCGCTGAGCATACGATTGTCTCTAATGGATCATGTACCACAAACTGTATAGTACCGGTGATTAAAGTACTTGATGATGCCTTTGGTATAGAATCAGGGGCGATTACGACTATTCATGCGTCGATGAATGATCAGCAAGTAATTGATGCTTATCATCATGATTTACGTCGTACCCGCGCTGCGAGTCAGTCGATTATTCCCGTTGATACTAAATTAGCTCGCGGTATTGAGCGTATTTTACCTAAGTTCCATGGCCGCTTTGAAGCTATTTCGGTGCGAGTACCTACTATCAATGTTACTGCGATGGATTTGAGTGTGACTGTCAACGCCGATGTTGATTTAAAAGCGGTAAATAAGGTATTAAAAGCAGCAGCGAGAGACCGCCTAGAAGGTATTTTAAGTTATACCGAAGAGCCATTGGTCTCGGTTGATTTTAATCATGACCCACATTCTTGTATTATAGATGGCACACAGACACGAGTCAGTCATAAACGACTGATAAAGTTGTTAGTGTGGTGTGATAATGAGTGGGGGTTTGCTAATAGAATGCTCGATACAGCACGAGTGATGATGGCAGCAAGTAATTAATATAAAAGTTCAAACCTAAAAATAAAACCTATATATTTCAAGTCAGTATCGTTAACTAAGGAGAAGTCCATGTCGGTCATAAATATGGCGGATTTAGATTTAAACGGCAAACGCGTGTTAATTCGTGAAGATTTAAATGTACCAGTAAAAGCAGGTAAAGTGACCTCAGATGCACGTATTCGTGCTGCATTACCGAGTATTAAATTAGCCCTTGAAAAAGGCGCTAAAGTAATGGTTATGTCACACCTAGGCCGCCCTACGGAAGGGGAATATGATGAAGCGTTTTCTTTAGCGCCAGTTGTTGATTACCTTAATGAAGCACTTGAGCAAAATGTACGTCTTGAAAAAGATTACTTAAATGGCGTTGAAATTGCTGATAATGAAGTGGTCGTTTTTGAAAACGTACGCTTTAATGTTGGCGAAAGCAAAGATGACGAAGCGTTATCTAAAAAGCTTGCTGCATTATGTGATGTGTATGTAATGGATGCATTTGGTACCGCCCATCGTGCTCAAGCGTCTACCCATGGCGTTGGTTTATTTGCAGATGTTGCTTGTGCAGGCCCACTATTGGCGGCTGAATTAGAGGCATTAGGTAAAGCACTTGATAACCCCGCTCGTCCATTAGTGGCGATTGTGGGCGGCTCTAAAGTATCAACTAAACTAACAGTACTTGATTCACTTTCAACGATTGTTGATCAATTAGTCACTGGTGGCGGTATTGCAAATACCTTTATTGCTGCGGCAGGCTACCCGGTTGGTAAGTCATTATACGAAGCTGACCTAATTGATGAAGCAAATAAGCTAAGTGCGGCTGCTAAAAGTAATAATGGTGAAATACCAGTACCTACTGATGTGGTTGTTGGCAATGAGTTTTCAGAATCAGCCGTTGCAACATTAAAAGATGTTAGCGAAGTAACAGACACAGATATGATTTTTGATATTGGCCCAGATACAGCGAGCAAACTTGCAAAAATTATTGCTAATGCAGGTACTGTTGTATGGAATGGTCCAGTAGGTGTATTTGAATTTGACCAGTTTGGTAATGGCACCCGTGCTATTGCTCAAGCAATCGCTAATTCAAATGCGTTCTCAATAGCTGGTGGCGGTGATACGTTAGCAGCGATTGATAAATACGGCATTGCCGATAAAATTTCGTATATTTCAACTGGCGGTGGTGCTTTCCTTGAGTTTTTAGAAGGGAAAAAATTACCAGCAGTTGCTATGCTTGAACAACGCGCTAAGTAATTAGCGTTTACTCAATGTAGTTAGCAATTGTTAGTTTAGGCTGCTAACTACACTGAGAATGATCAGATATTAAATACCTCTCACCCTTATTTAATAGCTGGTTTTGTATGACGGTAAATTTGGCAAGAGCCAATACTATCGAGGTGCAGTGATTGCACCGAACTCAACTATTCCGTTCGAACTAGGTAGTTTTGCGCGTGCGCAGCTATCGACAATTTGGAGAATACCAAATGGCTTTAATCAGTATGCGACAACTTCTTGATCATGCAGCTGAACATGGTTATGGCGTACCAGCATTTAACGTTAATAACCAAGAGCAGATCCGCGCTATTATGATGGCGGCTGACAAAACTAACAGCCCAGTAATTGTACAAGGTTCAGCTGGCGCTCGTGCCTATGCTGGTGCCCCATTTATACGTCATATGATTTTAGCTGCGATTGAAGAGTGGCCACATATTCCAGTGGTAATGCATCAAGATCACGGTACCTCACCTGGCGTTTGCCAACGTTCAATTCAATTAGGTTTTTCATCAGTGATGATGGATGGCTCGTTAATGAGCGATGGTAAAACACCATCATCATATGAGTATAACGTTGATGTAACGCGTAAAACTGTTGAACTTGCACACTCTTGTGGTGTGTCTGTTGAAGGCGAGTTAGGTGTGCTAGGCTCACTTGAAACTGGCGAAGCTGGCGAAGAAGATGGCGTTGGTGCTGAAGGTAAACTAACCACAGACCAAATGCTAACCGATCCAGAAGAAGCGGCCGATTTTGTAAGTAAAACCCATGTTGATGCCTTAGCGATTGCGTGTGGTACTTCACACGGCGCGTATAAATTTACACGTCCGCCAACGGATGATATTTTGGCGATTGATCGTATTAAAGCGATCCACGCACGTATTCCTAACACTCACTTAGTTATGCACGGTTCGTCATCAGTGCCGCAAGAATGGCTTGAGATCATCAACCAATATGGTGGTGAGATCCCAGAAACCTATGGTGTGCCAGTTGAGCAGATCGTTGAGGGAATTAAGTTTGGTGTGCGTAAAGTAAATATCGATACAGACTTACGATTAGCATCTACAGGGGCTATTCGTCGCCATCTTGCGCTTAATCCAGCAAACTTTGATCCACGTAAGTATTTAGCTGAAGCGACAAAAGCAATGACTGAGATCTGTGTTGCACGTTATGAGTCATTTGGTACAGCGGGTCAAGCAGGTAAGATCAAACCAATCTCACTTGATGAGATGCACCTTAAATATTTAACGGGTGAATTAGATCCGAAAATTAAATAATTTAATTTATTAAGTTATAAAACAGCCAGTAGTGTTAAAGCTACTGGCTTTTTTATGCCTGATCGTAAAAGATCATTATTTTACCAAGCAGGGGCTTTGGGATCATTGCTTTACTAACTGTGCTTTGTTGGGATCAGATTTTTACTAAGGATCAGCTTGATTGGCAGAGGTTTTGTTATAAAAATAGCCATTTCAAAGCTTTGTTGTATAAATGATCAACAACTTATGGCTTTGGCTAGGTAAAACACTGATCCCAGATCTAACTCGGTTGGTAAACGAATGATCCCTGAAATGAAACTTGGTAGGATTTTGATCTCTGTTAATGATCGCCGATGTTAATAGGCGTTTTAATTGAGTTAGAGTGTGAAGATGCTTTCGTGGCTTACATCGTGATACTGTATAGTTGATTATTGAAAGGGGAATTTAATACAAAGTAGTAATGTAGCAATTATAAAGTATGATTTTTAAATGTGAAATTTGATAATGTATGCTAATTTTGTACCTTAAACGGGTTTATTTTGCATTTTTTACCCCGCATTTCGATTTACGCGTTACACTTTCATAAAAATGTCATACTTAGTCATAATAATGAAAACTAGTTCGATAACGAAAGAGATAAATTGGAATGTCACGTAAAGTACTTGTCGTCGATGACGAAGCACCGATCAGAGAGATGCTGGTTTTTGTATTAGAGCAAAATGGTTTTCAAGCAATTGAAGCGGAAGATTACGATTCAGCCATTGCAGCGATGGTAGAGCCTTATCCAGATATGGTGTTATTAGATTGGATGCTACCAGGTGGTAGTGGAATTCAAATTGCTAAAAAGTTTAAGCAAAGTGAATATACTCGCCAAATTCCTATTATTATGCTGACTGCTCGCGGCGAAGAAGAAGATAAAGTTCGCGGTCTTGAAGTCGGTGCTGATGATTATGTTACTAAACCATTTTCACCAAAAGAATTAATGGCGCGTATTAAAGCCGTTATTCGTCGTGTGTCGCCTACTTCATTGGAAGAAGCGATTGATGTACATGGTTTACGTCTTGATCCTATTTCACACCGTGTTACCTCTGAAGGTAGCGAGTTGGATATGGGACCGACAGAATTTCGCTTATTGCATTTCTTTATGACTCATCCTGAACGTGTTTATAGCCGTGAACAGCTACTAGATAACGTATGGGGGACTAATGTCTATGTTGAAGATAGAACCGTAGACGTGCATATTCGTCGCTTACGCAAAGCGATTGCACCGCTTGGTCATGACCGTTTAGTACAAACTGTACGTGGTGCAGGCTATCGTTTTTCCAGTAAATTATAAGAGTCATGGAGATGACCAAGCCAATAACTAATTTTGGCTTAAATTTACTTACTCTAAGGTAAAGTGAGTGTATGTATCGAGTTGTTAATAAGCAGGCGTTAGCAAAGCGTCTGTTTATCTATTTCCTACCTTTATTATTAATTGGCGTGCTTATTGGTGCGCCATTTTTGCTTTTATTTTTAGGATCTTTTTCACTGCTTGTTTGGCATTATCATCAACTCTATCGGCTCAGTGATTGGCTATTGAATCAACGTAGTTTTAATCCACCTGAAGGCGAGGGGGCATGGGAGCAAGTATTTGAAGGGATCTACCATTTACAACATCGCAACCGTAAAAAACGTAATGAATTAGCTGATTTGATCCGTCGTTTTCGCGATGGCGCAGAAGCAGTGCCTGATGCGGTTATTGTTCTACAACGTGATTTAAGTATTGTTTGGTGTAATCAACTAGCTTTAAAAGTGCTTGGATTACAGTGGCCAGCGGATCATGGTCAACGGCTTGACAACCTTATTCGCGATCCTAAATTTGCGAAATACATGCAAACGGAATTGTTTGATGAAGCATTAGA
The DNA here is from genome assembly GCF_014163915.1 of Pseudoalteromonas sp. SR41-8. Taxonomy (NCBI): domain Bacteria; kingdom Pseudomonadati; phylum Pseudomonadota; class Gammaproteobacteria; order Alteromonadales; family Pseudoalteromonadaceae; genus Pseudoalteromonas; species Pseudoalteromonas sp. SR41-8. The sequence goes on along the minus strand of NZ_JACJEE010000004.1, from coordinate 83,084 downwards.
ACTTGAAAGTGGTCACAGTGTTGAGCAAGTTTTAGAGTTTCGGGTAATGCCATATGCCAGCTCACAATTAATGGTTGTTGTGCGTGATGTCACGCGACTGAAGCAACTTGAGCAAATGCGCAAAGACTTTGTGGCCAATGTATCTCATGAGCTACGTACGCCATTAACCGTTGTTACAGGTTACTTAGAAATGTTTGATGGCGATATGGTGCCACCACCGGCAATGTGGAATAAAGCACAAGGTACTATGCTTGAACAGTGTAAACGCATGGATAGCTTGGTAAATCAGCTATTGTCGTTATCACGTATTGAAGGCGCTCGACGTCAAGATAATGATAAAGCGATCAATGTACCGCAGTTACTTAGCTATATTAGGACTGAAGCACAATCATTGAATCAAGACAAAGGGCATGAGTTGATATTTGATATTGATGCTAACGTCGATATAAAAGGCGCTGAAGAGGAGCTGCGCAGTGCCTTCTCTAATTTAGTGTTTAATGCCATTCATTACACCAAGGCGGGCGGTAAAATAACCGTAAGCTGGCAGCTAAAAGATAATCAAGCGTACTTTTCAGTGGTTGATAATGGCGATGGTATTGCACCAGAGCATATTAATCGTTTAACTGAGCGTTTTTATCGGGTTGATAAAGCGCGTAGTCGTACAACCGGTGGCTCAGGGCTGGGTTTAGCCATCACCAAACATGTATTAACTCGTCACGATAGCCAATTGATAATTAAAAGTAAATTAGGCGAAGGATCATGTTTTTCGTTTGCTTTTAGTCGTGAAAAAACAGTGCTATTAAATAATTGAGCCAAAAAGCCCAAAGTCATAAAAGTGTCATTTTAGAGTAATCTAACTGTCATCTATTCTCTTTAGAGTAGACGACAGTTAAGAAATAGACGAACAAAATCGGAGCAACCTAATGAGATTTAAAAACCTAGTAGCCGCAATGGGTGTGGCAGTAACAACATTTGTATCTGCACAAGCAATGGCAGTAGATACAGCTATTCCTGAGTATCAAAAAACCAGTGGTATTTCAGGTAATTTTTCATCTGTGGGCTCTGATACTTTAGCCAACATGATGACCTTTTGGGCTGAAGAATATAAACGTATTTACCCAAATGTGAACATCCAAATTCAAGCGGCTGGTTCATCTACTGCGCCACCGGCATTGACAGAAGGCACAGCAAACTTTGGCCCGATGAGCCGCAGAATGAAATCAAAAGAAATCGAAGCGTTTGAAAAACGTTACGGTTATAAACCTACTGAAGTACGTGTAGCGATTGATGCATTGGCAGTATTTGTTCATAAAGACAATCCAATTGAAGGTTTACGTATCGACCAAATCGATGCGATTTTCTCTTCAACTCGTAAATGTGGTGCTGATGCAGATGTGACTCGTTGGAGTGATGTAGGTTTAACGGGGAATTGGGCTGCAAAAGACATTCAGCTTTATGGCCGTAATTCTGTATCTGGTACTTACGGATACTTTAAAAACAAAGCGCTATGTAAAGGTGACTTCCGTAACAACGTGAACGAGCAACCAGGTTCAGCATCGGTAGTGCAATCAATTTCTTCATCAGTGAATGCAATTGGTTACTCAGGTATCGGTTATAAAACATCAGGCGTACGTACTGTACCACTGGCGAAAAAAGGCGATAACTTTGTTGATGCAACACTTGAAAATGTAGCAACAGGTAAATACCCACTGTCGCGCTTTTTATATGTTTATGTGAATAAACACCCGAATAAACCGCTTGCACCTATTGAAGCAGAGTTCTTAAAAATGGTGTTATCACAAGATGGCCAAAAAATTGTAGAGAAAGATGGTTATGTACCACTTTCTGGCAAGATGGCAATGGGCGAACTTAAGAAGCTAGGTCTTCTTTAAACTTAACGCCAACTATGAATTAATAAAAAACCGCGCAATGTAAATTGCGCGGTTTTTTTATATCAACTAAGTTCAGGTTAGTTAAATAGTTTCTTTTTGAGCTGTTGATGGGCATTTAAAACGCGTTTACGTTTACTTAAACCTTGGCGCTTAAAGCTCTGAATTGGCATTACGCTAGATTGCTCTTGCGGCAATGTAGGGATTGTAAAGTTAGCAACATCATCATTCGGTAATGCTATTTCTTGCTCATGTACACGTAAGGCTGCAAGGGTGTCGTTATTATCAACTTCACTCGGGCAAATAAATATGCCCATTTTACGTAATTTAACGCCTAAGCCTATGCTACTTGAATATCGTACAATTGGGGCTGCTAAGATCAATCCAACTAAAATCGGCGATAACCACCAAAAGAATACAGGCGTAAAGTAATAAGCAATACCGCCCCAAGCTAAGGCGATAAAGGTTGATAGTAATGTGTAACCTATCGCTTCTTGCCACGGAACCATGCGGCCTGATCGAGGCTGGGCGTCCCACGTTACTTTTTTACCTAAAAATACACACACCACAAAGTAGCTATGAAAAACCATCATCAGCGGGGCGATAATAATGGCAAACACGGTTTCAATGATTGAGCCTAAAATTAATTTAAATGAGCCGCCAAATTGTTTATTACGATGGATCAGTGTGACAATAATCCCCATTAATTTCGGTAATAATAACAACACAATTGTGACAAAAAGCAACGAGTTAATTAATTCTGTTTTTGCTATTTGCCAAGTCGGAAATAATTGATACGCCTGATTAAAATAGACATTACTGTTTAGTGCACGGGTGACCGCATCTATGGTACTTAGCACTAACATTGATAACCAAATTAATGATGAAATATATGCCGTTGCACCTAATAAAAAGTGCAGCTTGCTGATTATTTTTAAACCCGACGCAGGTAACAAACCTAAATGTTGAATGTTGCCTTGCACCCAACGCCTGTCGCGAATAGCGTAATCTAAAATATTACTCGGTACTTCTTCGTAGCTACCTTGTATATCACTGAGTAATAATACATCCCAGCCAGAACGATGCAGTAATGATGCTTCGACAAAGTCATGACTTAAAATTTCGCCGCCGAAAGGGGCATTACCTTTGAGCACCGGTAAACCGCAGCAATCAATAAACGCTTTAACCCGAATGACGGCATTGTGGCCCCAGTAATTAGCGTGATTAGTCTGCCAAAAAGCTGAACCGGTTGCTAGCATTGGACTATAAAGTACTGACGCAAACTGTAGAAAGCGACCAAAGAAGGTATCTTGCCTAACAGGGATCGGAATCGTTTGAATAAGCCCAGCTTGTGGATTGTTGATCATGCTGCTGGTGAGCTCAAGCATACACTGACCCGTCATGATGCTATCTGCATCAAGTACAATCATGTGCTCGTATTTACTGCCCCAACGCTCGCAAAAGTCAGTTAAGTTACCTACTTTACGGTGTTTGTTATCTTCACGGCGGCGGTAAAAAGTTTGTTTGGCAAAATCACCTAGGCGTTCGGTCAAGGCATGCCACGCTTTTAGCTCATTGTTAGCTATTTCTTTATCTTGTGTATCACTTAATAAGTAGAAATCAAAATGCGCAAATTGGCCTGTTTTTATCAGTGAACGTAAGCTCACTTCAAAACCTGCGATAACTCGCTGCGTATCTTCATTGTAGATAGGCATAACGACAGCAGTTCTGGTTTTACTCAATGCTTGCTGATCAATTTCGATTGCTTTTTGGCGCGTCAGTGTCAGCGGGTCAATTCTAAATAATTGTAAAATAAATCCCATACAGCCACTGCAAAATGCGGTCACAATCCAAGTGAAGGTAATTGAAAACAGCGCAAGTAATGCATACTCAAGCGGGGTCATGCCATTTGAATTTAAAATATCAAACATGATCCACATACCATAAGCTGAGATGGCTAACACTAACAGTGAAAAAAGCCATACACGAGTCTTTTTAAAAGGCATTGTACTGTTACTCGACGTCATTTGGATACCAGACATAACTCCATACCTCGCTAACTTCTTTGTCACGTAGTGTTAATGATAAGCGCATGTCTACAGGCTTACCGCCCTCTGGCGCGACTTTAAAAGCAACACGCCATCCTTCATTATTTGGTAATTGTTGAACTGTTTTATCGCTTATTTCACCTGAATTTAGGGTCAAATTAGCAAGCAATTTTAGTTTGGCTGACAAGTTGTTAATATTGTCACCAGTGAAGTCAACCGTAAATTGGCGATGACTTTTTGGTGGTGGATTTTCTTCACCGGGTAATGCAGCACTGCCAATGCGAGTGCGTAAAACTCGGGCTTTATCTTGGCTTGCAAGCGCCGCGTTAAATGTTGACAATTTATAACTAAAACTAAGTGTTTCACCTGCTTTAAGTGGTTGCTCTGGTACCCAATAGCTAACGATATTGTCATTGGTCTCGGTATCAGTCGGTATTTCTACTAACTCAACTCGACCATTTCCCCATTGTCCTTGTGGTTCAATCCACAGGCTTGGGCGGGCATGATAATGTGCCTCAGTATCGAGATAGTTATTAAACTCACGGTCGCGCTGTGCTAGTCCAAAACCTTTTGGATTGTCATAACCAAATGACGTTACACTAAGCTGTTTAGGGTTATTTAGCGGACGCCACACCCATTTATTGTCTTGTGATTGCATTAGTAAACCATCAGAGTCATGTACTTCTGGTCGGTAATCATCAAAGAATTTAGTGCTATTTTCGCCGTGGTAAAACATGCTTGTAAGCGGTGCTATACCTAGTTTTTTGATATCTTTTCGGGCGAATATTTGCATTTTAGTTGTTACTTCAGTTGCTGTTGATGGACTGATCTCAAAACGATATGCGCCAGTAACAGAAGGACTATCAAGTAATGCATATAGCACAATATGTGTGTCTTCAGGTTTTGGCTTAACTAACCAAAACTCTTTAAATACTGGAAACTCTTCACCAGAGCTGAGTGCTGTATCAATCGCTAGGCCACGTGCTGAAATACCATACACTTGATCAGGGCCCACTATGCGAAAATATGAAGCGCCTTGAAATACAGCAACTTCATCTTTGTAGTCGTTATTGTTTAGAGGAAAGTGTAATCTAAAACCGGCATGCCCCAACTGAGTGGTGCCTAAAGCCGCGGTAATTTCCTGCTCAAGTGGTGCTGCGGTGCCATCATAGCGGTAGTAATCAGTTTTAAATGGTAGATTTTTTACCTTTGCATCAGCATCAACTGTGTTAATCGCGATAGGGTTTTTATAGAGAAAACCTGGATGGAATAACTGTACCTCATATAAACTTTCATCTTTCCAGATCGCATGATCTTGACGAAAACGAATCGCTCGATAGTCCTGATAATTAATATTATTTAACGCATCAACAGCAATTACGGGAGCTGCTACGTAGTCTTTGGCAGCCAGTTGTTTGGCTCTAGCTGTTACCACCGCAAATAATTTTTCAGAAGGGATTGTAAGCAAAGTTGGCTGTGTAGTTGGTACAGCATCAGCAGTATCCGCATCAGATTTTGTTATTGGTTGTTCTGCCGCACTGACATTACATGCACACAAGGCTAATAATGCACCTAATAATACCCTCGTTTTAAATGATGGATACAGAGCTGCCCGCGTTATCGTTTCCATGAGGTTTTTTCCTTTAGCCGTTATCTGGTTAATTTTAAAATGCTTTAGTTAGTTGAATTCAAGTTTGCAAAAAACGAACCTAAAATAAACTTATATATTTCAATGACTTTATATTTACTAGTATCGTAGAGGGTGTACTTTCTTTGTATAAACTGAAAATAATTACACGCAATGTATGACTACTTATTACTAATGTCAGTAGATATTACTAGAGTAAACCTTGCTATAAGGTGAATGGCAGAAAAATCACGATGGTTGGATGTAGAAAGTTTGCCTAAAGTAGGCGCTGGGAGGGAGGAAACTTGCCAATCATGATAATTGGCAAGTTAACATTAGTTATTGCACATTACCTAATGCTTGGGCATTTGCTTTGCATTGGTTATAGGCTTCAATACATTTAGTATTACATACTTTATATACCATGCCTTCGCCGGTGCTTTGCTGTTCGCAGTTCACTTCACATTGATAATTCTGTTGTGCGCATTGCTGCATTTCTGGATTTTCTATTTGGTTTTGACACCCAGCTAATATGCCTATACACAGCGAAATGCTTGATAATTTTAATAATGAATTCATACTTATCCCAATTATTGTTATGTAATATCAACGAGCAGATTGTCTATTAGCCTTACTGGCCCTAAGAAGGCTGCCGCCAAAATCACTAGTTGACTATCATTGAGTGTAGCTTTTTTTAAGGTATCGCGCTGAGCTATTTCAAAGTAGTCAATTTTGAGCCCTGCTTGCTCTAGTTGCTGCTTTGCTTGTCGGCATATGTCGTCAAAATCACGCAGCCCCGAGTTTAACTGTTCTGCGCTCCAATTAAGGGTTTTAAATAGCACTGTCGCTGTTTCTTTTTGAGCTTCTGATAAGTAGCCATTGCGAGAGCTCATAGCTAACCCAGACACTTCACGGCTGGTTGCAACGCCAATAATTTCTACTGGAATTGACAGGTCATGAGCCATGGTTTTAATCACTTGCAACTGTTGATAGTCTTTTTCACCAAAGCACGCATAGTCAGGTTGTACTAAGTTAAATAATTTAGTAACCACCGTTGCTACACCGCGAAAATGACCTGGACGTGATCCGCCGCAATAACCCATTGATATATTTGGCACATCGACAAAGCTTTGCGCATCTAAACCGTTAGGGTAAATGGCTTCCACACTTGGGGTAAATACAATATCAGTACCAAGCTCTGCCAGTCCTTGTTTATCCGCAATGAGGGTGCGCGGGTAGTTATCAAGATCTTCGTTGACACCAAATTGCATTGGGTTTACAAAAATACTAACCACGACTTTATCAGCCATGTTTTTGGCTTTCTCAACGAGTGAAAAATGCCCTTGATGTAGATTACCCATAGTTGGCACTAGTGCTACACTAAGCCCTGCTTGGCGCCATGCTTTAATTTGACTACGTAATGATTTTATTTCAGTGATCGACTGCATTATTTAAACTCATGTTCCGTGCTTGGAAAAGCACCACTTTTAACGTCGCTACAATATTTTTTAACCGCATCCGGCATATTGCCTGTTTCGAGTAAAAAGTTTTTAGAAAATTTAGGGATGTAACCTGCTGAAATGCCAACTAAGTCATGCATGACTAGAATTTGGCCATCAGTTTGATTACCTGCACCAATACCAATGGTAGGAATATTAACCGCGTCAGTAATTAATTTGGCAAGTTCAGATGGAATACATTCAAGAACCAGCATTTGTGCGCCTGCCGCGGCAAGCGCCTGAGCATCGCTAATCATTTTTTGTGCTTGTTGTTCACTACGGCCTTGGATTTTAAAACCACCAAACACATGTACTGATTGCGGTGTTAAGCCTAAATGTCCACATACCGGTATACCTTGTTGAGTCAGCGCAACAACTGAGTCATACAGCCATTCGCCCCCCTCAAGTTTGACCATGTTAGCGCCAGCTCGCATTAATTCTGCTGCATTTTTACAGCTCTCGGCTGGGTTTGAGTAGGTCATAAATGGCATATCTGCAATGACGAATAAATCACGGCTCCCGGCGCGTACGCTGCGAGTATGATATGCAATATCTTGATTGGTGACAGCCAGTGTATCGTCGCCACCTTGTAACACCATGCCTAACGAATCACCGACTAAAATAACGTCTACGCCGTTATCATGAAATAACTTTGCAAAGCTGGCATCGTAGGCCGTTAATGCCGTGATTTTTTGTTGGTCTGCTTTCATTTTATTAAGCGTAGAAACGGTTATTTTAGACATAGTATCCTCGTAGGCAACGGCCTGAAATTAATTACAGAGGTAATTGTTGTAATTCGTTTAGTGCCAAATTAGTGCTAATACTGTGAAGTAATATACCATTTGGCAGCGTAATATTTGGGGCTATTTCAAGTAGCGGGTAAACCACAAACTCGCGTTCAGTTAGACCATAATGTGGCACAATTAAACGCTCGCTATTAATGACTTGATCACCAAATAATAAAATATCAATATCTAAGGTGCGCGGCCCCCAGCGCTGTGCTTTTCGTACTCGACCGTGTTCAAGTTCTATCTGTTGTGTTAAATCAAGCAACTGCTCAGGTAATAGCGTGGTTTTTAGCGCCGCAACAGCGTTAACGTAGTCAGGTTGATCTTGCGGGCCCATCGGTTTACTCGCGTAATAATGCGATACACCAATAAACTCGCAATCAGCCAATGCACGCAGTGCTGCAACAGCATGATCTAGCTGAGTACGAGGGGCGTTTAAATTAGCCCCTAAACCAAGGTAGACGGTTTCCATGATCATTCAGCCGCTGGTTTTGGGCTGCGGCGGCGAGTACGACGACGGCCTTTTGTTGCGCCTTGCGTACCTAACGCTTTAACTAGCTCTTTTTGACCATTGATGTCTTGTTTTAAATAGTCAGTCCACCAGTTAACTAATTGCTGATGCTGTTTTTCACCGGCCTGTACGCGCAAAAGTAAAAAGTCATACGCAGCTTTAAAGCGTGGTTGCTGTGTCAGGCGATATGCACGTTGTCCTGAGCGTTTATCTAAGCGGTGTTGAATATGCCAGATATCACGAGCGCCAAGGGTAAAGCGTTTTGGTACGGCGATATGTTGGGCATTATCACTGAGTACTTTGTTCATACCTTGAGCGAAAGCATCGTATTCAGATAGTTGCTCTTGTTCTTGCAGTGCTTTAGTGATCTGCAATAATGGGAACCATAACAATGCAGCAAAAATAAATGCTGGAGTTACTTTTTTCTCCGCATTAATACGCTCATCTGTATTACGGAACATCTGTTGAATTAAAGCGAATTCTAAGCCATCAGGATTACTATCTAAAATACTATCAAGGGCTGGAAATAATGATTTGAAAAGGCCATATTTACGTAGCATTAAAAAGTTTGCTTCGGCCTTGCCATTTAAAAACAGTTTCAGTGTTTCTTCAAATAACCGCGCTGCAGGTATATTATCTAACAGGCTTGCTAATTCATTTAATGGTTGCTCGGTTGCCGGTGCAATCGACATATCGAGTTTGGTTGCAAAGCGAACTGCGCGCAGCATACGTACAGGATCTTCGCGGTAACGGGTTGCTGGATCACCAATCATCTCGATTTGTCGAGCGTTAATAGCTGCTAAGCCATTAGCATAATCATGGATTGAAAAATCATTAATTGAATAATATAACGCATTGATTGAAAAATCGCGGCGTTCAGCATCTTCTTCAATACTACCAAAAACATTATCGCGCAGCAGTTGTCCTTGGTCACTCGATTGGCTAATTTGGTTTTTATCTTCAGGCGCTTCGTGATGACCACGCATGGTGGCCACTTCGATTATTTCACGACCAAAAACAATGTGTGCTAAACGAAAGCGACGGCCAATTAAGCGGCAATTACGAAATAGCTTTTTAACCTGATCAGGAGTGGCATTGGTGACCACATCAAAATCTTTTGGTTGTTGACCTAACAAAATATCACGAATGCAACCACCAACAAGGTAGGCATCAAAGCCTCCGTCTTTCAGGCGATATAATACCTTGATTGCATTTGGGCTAAATTGTTTGCGAGAAATACCATGCTCATTGCGTCCAACTATTAAAGGCTGCGCAGAGACTTGGGTATGTTCGGCTGTTACAGAGGCGGTTGGGCCAATAATTTGCCGACAAAATTGAAAAAGCTTGGAAATAATAATCTGTCTCCTACAGAATTCGGTTATTTGATGGACGCCATCAAAATCAAACCAAGTATAGCTTCACTTTGCTATTAACTGCACATATGTTGCGTTTACTTGGTAATACCTATGGTATTAGAGTCTTGTTCATTCTAGTCAGTTAAACAGTCATTGCTAGGGTTAAAACTTTCTAGCATAACGATGCTGGAAATTATTATCCTGTTATTGAGCTACTTGACTGTTGCTATAATAGTGTACAACCTTAACGCAATTGGTATTAATTAAATGAATTGCACATTTAAGGTGGGCTATCATATACCAGCACAGCTTAAAAATTAAGTTGAAGGCCTTAAAATTAGCCCTTTTTAGTGAATTTTTATTTGTTTAAATGCGTAAAGGCGGTTGTATGACTGTGCGGGTTTTGCGAAATTTGAATTTGTGTCATTTTAGGGACGTTTTGCAAGCTGTAATTGTCGACTCCCCAAGCTAGCATTTGCTCGATATTTAGTTCAAGTAATTCATCTTTGGGCGCCAACCCTAAAAATTCGAATGCACTCAGCAAAGCCGGTTTGGGGTTACTTTTGCTAATAGCTGGGGCATAGTTTTGTTTTGATAATTTAAACCCAGGTTTAGCGACTGCTAATGGTAAATGTGCGTAATGGGGGGCCGTGGCAGCTAATTGTTTAAATAAACTCAATTGGCGTGCGGTTGGTTCAAGCAAGTCTGCGCCGCGTACGACATGAGTGATACCTTGGGCAATATCGTCTGCGACCACCACTAGTTGATAAGCAAATAGCCCATCACTGCGCTTTATTAAGTAATCTTCGTGGGCGAGATCATGAGCTACATTTATCTCACCTTGAATGAGATCATGGTATTGGCATGTAGCATGTTGCTGAATTAACCGCAGTGCGCTGCTGTTCTGACTATGCTTTAAATGACGACAATGGCCTTGATAAATACCGCCAAGCGCTTTAATTTCTTTGCGCGAGCAGTGGCAAGCATAAATTAGGTGCTGGTTATTTAGATTATTAATGGTATGCGCATACAAGTCATGGCGTTGAGTTTGATAGGCTACGTCTTCATCCCAGTACAAACCATAGGCTTCTAAGGTATTGAGAATATCTTTAGCGGCGCCGTCTACAACACGTGTGGTGTCGATATCTTCAATACGGACTAACCAAGTGCCTTGGTTGCTTTTCGCGTCAAGGTAGCTGCCCACAGCCGCCACAAGAGAACCAAAATGAAGTGGTCCAGAAGGTGACGGCGCAAAGCGACCGCGATAGTTGCGCATAGGCGCAGTAACGGCTGTGGTAGACATTGATTAATTACTAGTAATTAACCACGTCCAGATTGTTTTTCTTTGATTTCCGCAAGCGTTTTACAGTCTACACACAAGTCAGCTGTAGGACGTGCTTCTAAACGGCGGATACCAATTTCAATCCCGCACGAATCGCAAAAACCAAAATCATCTTCTTTGATTAATTGGATCGTTTTTTCAATTTTTTTGATCAGTTTACGTTCACGGTCACGAGTACGAAGTTCTAAAGAGAACTCTTCTTCTTGTGCTGCGCGGTCAACTGGATCAGGGAAGTTAGCAGCTTCGTCTTGCATATGCGATTTAGTTCGGTCAACTTCATTGCGTAAATCGTTGCGCCATGCTTCCAAAATAGTTTTGAAATGAGTGCGTTGTGCATCATTCATATACTCTTCGCCCGGCTTTTCCTGGTATGGTTCTAATCCGGCCTGAGCCAATAACCCTAATTTTTTTTGGTCTGGCATAACTTTCTCCTAAATCCTTAATATAATGCCCAGCATGAGCCGGCGGCTATAAATAACAGAATCCTATGGCCTAGGCAAATTTATTTTTCATTAATTAGTCCTACTTAAACCGCATCAATAAAATTAAAAAAGGTACGATAAGTGGTTTTTACACCCATTACTTATAGATAAGTGCTTAAAAACTTGCCTTGTTATATGGGCGAAAACCTTAAAAACAAGTCGCTTTTAATTAAAAGTGAGCTTTTCTATTAGTGTAATTTCAGCGCTCGAAATATCTGCTTTATAAGCAACTACTTCTACACCTTTAGTAATTGCCAAATCAACTAGTTGGGCGTACTTTTCGTCAATATGGCGCGCCGCACTAACTTGCTTAATCCCTTGATGTAATACTGCAAACAGCAGCACTGCACGATGGCCTTGTGCAACCATTTCAATTAATTCACGAATATGCTTTTGACCGCGAAGAGTTTCGGCATCAGGGAAGTAACCTTGGCCACTTTGTGGGGCATTTTGACTGAGTAAAGTGACAGATTTTACTTCTACATAGCAGTCTGGGCGTTGGGGAGCTGTAAGTAAAAAATCGATACGGCTATTTTCATCACCATATTTAACCTCTGGCTGTATTTTAGTGTAGCCGTTAAGCTCGCTGATTAGCGCTGCATGAAGTGCTTCTGCAACGATTTTATTCGCGATTGCCGTATTTACACAGATCAGATGGCCAAACTGGTTTTGCGTCAATTCTAATGAGTGAGGATATTTTCTTTTTTGATTGCTACTGGTGGAATAAAAGGCTGCAAAGTCAGGCTCCGCGCAACCAGTCATTTTACCTGTGTTGGCACAATGGGCGGTAAACTCTGAGCCATCGCTAAGGCGTAAATCGGCTAAAAAACGTTTGTAGCGTTTGATTAAAGTAGCGTGTTGGAGTGGCGTTGTATATTTCATTATTTTAGTTATTTGGTCTCAAGCAGTTGGGAAGTTGTTGTGGCTATAGTAAACTCATTGTCACTATTTTAGCGCAAAGAGTATTCTAACATGTCTGAAAAATTTGTTGTTCAATTAAGCGAGCAGGGTGCTGCATCGCATTGGGGCGAAACCGCCACGTTATCTTTTAATGAGCACGGTGCAACGGTTCATTTATCTGAACAAGAAACATTAGTAAATGTACAAAAAGCCGCGCGCAGTATTGCCAATCAAGGCGTTAAAAATGTCGTGCTAGCTGGTGATTGCTGGTGTACAGAAACACAGTGGGCTTTTTATCAAGGGTTTGTATCGCCTAAGTCATTACACGGTGTTGAATTTGCTGAAAATGCTAAAACAGATAGCCAAGAGCTTGCTTCATTACTTCGTTCTGCTACTTGGGCGCGTGAAATGATCAATGGCACGGCGGATGATATCTTCCCTGAAAGTTTAGCTGGTAAAGCTGCTGAATTTATTCAATCACTAGCTCCTGAACACGTGAGCTATCAAATCATCAAAGGTGATGCGCTACTTGAGCAGCAGTGGATTGGTATCCATGCTGTTGGTCGCGGTAGTGAGCGCCCGCCTGTATTACTTGCACTTGATTACAATCCAACTGGCGATGAAAATGCGCCTGTAGATGCAGCGCTTGTTGGTAAGGGGATTACTTTTGACTCTGGCGGTTATTCAATTAAAGCCAGCGAAGGTATGTTAGGTATGAAGTGCGACATGGGCGGTGCTGCAACGGTTACCGCAGGTTTGGCATTGGCTATTAGTCGCGGTATTAATAAACGAATTAAACTGTTTTTATGCTGTGCTGAGAACCTTATTTCAGGCCATGCATATAAGCTGGGTGATATCCTTACCTATAAAAACGGCACGACAGTTGAGATTGTTAACACTGACGCTGAAGGACGCTTAGTACTTGCTGATGGCTTAATGGCTGCAGCTGAAACCGGTGCACCTTTAATTATTGATGCGGCGACACTAACAGGCGCTGCGCTAGTTGCTGTTGGTCAAGAGTACAATGCCTTATTTGGACTTGATAAAGAGTTTGTACGTGAAGTTGAAGGCTTTGCTGGGCAAGAAATGGAAGGCGCGTGGCCACTTCCACTTGAAAAGTGGCATCAACAAAACTGTCCTTCACCATACGCTGATACAGCTAACAGCCGTGCCCAAAAAGGCGGTGGTTATGGTGGCGCATCAAATGCTGCTGGTTTCTTGTCACGTTTTGTACCAAACGACGGCAAAGGCTGGGTGCATATGGATTTAGCGGCAGCGTTTAATATGGGTAGCACGAGTCAATGGGCTGCGGGCGCGACAACAGTCGGGATGCGCACGGTTGCACGTACTTTACTAGAAAAAGCGTAATCTTAAATATGTTTAAAAAAGCGCCGTTTTAGGCGCTTTTTTGTTGGCTATAAAAATGTAATTACAAACAGAAACAAGCTTTTTTAGTTTATTTGCGCTAAAATCTCGCTCCACTTTTGCATTTCAAGTGATTAAGGTTTGAAGTTATATTTCTTATATTAAAAGCGCTGCTTTTATTTAAGTCGTATTCATAAACTATACTTGAATGATCAACTCACACTGGGAATTCTAATTATGTCAGATAAGTGCTACATCACAGCGCAACAATTGCTTGAAGATTCATTTCGCGTTGCGGCGCAAGTATACCAAGATGGTTTTCGTCCTGATTTTATTATTGGTATTTGGCGTGGGGGTGCCCCAATTGGGATTGCAGTGCAAGAGTATTATGATTATAAGGGCATAGAGACAGATCATATCGCGGTGCGAACTTCATCGTATTACGGTATTAATAAGCAATCTAAAGAAATTAAAGTACATGGCCTACACTACATTATTGAAAATGCTAACGCAGGTGACTCGTTATTGATTGTTGATGATGTATTTGATTCAGGGCGTAGTATTTTTGCACTGAAAGAAAAGCTTTCGGAATTGATGCGTTTAAACTTACCTAAAGATATCCGCATTGCATGCCCGTATTACAAACCAAAAAATTCTAAAGTTGATATGAAACCTGACTACTACATTCATGAATCAGAAGAGTGGTTAGTATTCCCGCATGAACTATCGGGTTTAACACCTGATGAGATCATCGCTGGTAAGACAGATTTAGTAAAAATACACGATATTTTATTAGCAAAATAAATCTATTGAGTAAAAATAAAAAAGGCCTTAATTAGGGTCTGTTGACCTTTGTGGATTGAAATTTGTTCAATCTAGGGGCGATTTAATCGCGGCGCGAGATTTGTAACCTAGTGGGCTAAGTAAAAATCGAGCAAAGCTTCCGCGTCCTGCTCACGCCCCTTACTTACATCCATGTAAGTAACAAAGAGTTAATCGCCCCTAGGCCTTTTTATCTTTTATAATCAGAAGATATTGCAGTAATGCTAAATTACTTAAATTAGCAACTATAGCTGCGAAAAACTATCCACGTAATCGCTAAGTTTATCTAAATCAACCGCTTTGAGTCCATCATTTGAGCGTGCAACTAAACCTCTTTCTACCAGTTCCGATACTACGCGGCGATAGGCTCGCTCTGTGGTGGCAAAACGCTCAGCTTCAGCATTTACCGTTGGGTATGCGCGCAGCAGGGTTGGGTTATTATTTTCGGCACGTAATAAACAGTCTTTGGCGATATTGTAACCCAATGGCAACAATAGTTTATCTAAATTAATTTTTTGGTTTTCTTGAAACTTAGCGGCAATAGTTTGTGCTGTGTATAAACTCAGCTCTGGCTTTTCAAGTAACAGGGCACGCCAGTGCTTTAGTTCTATTAGGTTGTAGCTAACGTCACTGAAGCAGGTAACTGTATAAATGCAGGGGTTATTGTTTAGCGCTTCAATTTCACCAATTAAGGTGTTGTTGCAATCAAGTTGGCCCAGCAGTAAGCGGCGGCCATTACCGACATCATAACTAAACGATACGGTGCCGCTTCTGACTAACACTAATTTTGTAAGAGGTTGATCTTGGTGGATCAGTACTTCTTTTTTAGATTGTTGATAACGGCTGCCAGCAAAGGTTAGTAGCTGGTCGACGAGATAACTAGAAAAATGATATTGAAACATCAACAATGCCCTTCGGACAATTGTCCTATTTATTACATCTTAATGACGTTAGCATTAAGATTCTAAGAATTTACGCTAACTTACTAGCTTAGTTAACTCGGTTAATTAAGCTTAATACCTGATATCCCGTGTAATGATTATTAAAGTGTGCTTTTAGCAGCTTTGGGTTTTTAGTAAGTTAGCTTTTTTATACTATTGCTATATTGTGGAATAACTTTGCCTAAACTACAACATTTGCAATGCTAACCTAAAGTACCGGAGAGAACAAATGAGTTGGGAATATTTGGGGTATTTTGCCTCAGCTTTACTTATTGCCTCTTTAACTATGAGTGATGTGAGCAAACTTCGTTGGTTTAATCTTGCCGGTTGTATTGCTTTCACAGCCTACGGTATTGCGATTGCTGCATGGCCTGTGGCTATCACCAATGGTTTGCTAACCTTCGTAAATATTTATCATTTAATTAAGCTCAAACGTCAACAACAAAAACCGCAATAATAGCGTGGTTTATTGCGCCTTACTCTGGTTATCAATTTGCGCTTTTTGGTAGCGTAATTCACCGCCAATCCATGTTTGATTTACGACAATGGTAAAAATTTCTTGTACTGGCACTTTAAAATAGTCTTTGTCGATTAAAATAAAGTCAGCCCACTTTCCTTGCTCTAAACTACCTAATTTAAATTCTTGATGTGCGGCATACGCAGCACCTAACGTGAATGCTCTGAGTGCATCTTCTCTGCTCAGTGCTTCAGTGACTCGCCAGCCATTAGCGGGTAATTGATTGTGATCTTGGCGAGTAATTGCTGAATACAAACCGTCAAAGGGGTTGGCCAGTTCAACTGGATAATCTGAGCCTGCAGCTACTACTGAGCCTTGCTTTAAAAACGTTTGCCATGCATATGCACCTTGTAATTGTGTATCGCTAAGGCGCTGCTCTGCCATATGCATATCAGAAGTTGCATGCACCGGTTGCATTGATGGAATGATTTTAAGTGCTTTGAAGCGAGGAATATCTGCTGGATCAACTATCTGTGCGTGCTCTATACGGTTACGTAGTAAAATCCCGCCGGTTTTTTTAAATACATTTTGATAGGCATCTAACACAATATGATTTGCTTTATCACCGATGGCATGGGTATTGGCGCTAAAACCATGGTTAAAGCTCAATGTGTACAGCTGCTCTAATTTTTGTTGAGTTTCGAGCATTAAACCTTGGTGATTCTTTCTATCTGCATAATCGGCCAGTAGTGCGGCGCCACGGCTTCCTAACGCACCATCAGCATATATTTTTACACTACGAATAGACATGAAATCGTTAAGATCTTTATAGCGACCGGCTCTGAGCATATCTTCAAGGGACGGATCTGTTGCACTTAGCATTGCAACAATGCGCAGCGGTAAGGTGCCTTGTTCAGCTCTTTGCTTGTAAACTTGCCATGTTTGTTTATCAATCCCAGCATCGTGGGTTGAGGTTATACCTAAGCTGAGCAGATGTTGACCAGCTTGATTTAAGGCATTATTTACGTCTTGATCAGATGGCGTAGGAATATGTGCAGTAATTAAACTTTCGGCCTTATCGACAAAAATACCGCTAGGTTGACCTGCTTGGTTGCGAATAATTTCACCACCTGCTGGTGACTGTACTGTGGGTGTTAATTTGGCTAACTCCATCGCTTTGCTATTAACCCAAATTGCGTGGCTATCGACACGAGAAAGCACCACCGGAACATCTTTGACAACTTTATCTAAGTCAGCAGCAGTAGGAAATTGCTTATTAGGCCACAGTTCTTGATTCCAACCGCGGCCAATAATCCAGCCCCGGTTATTTTTAGCAAATACAGCAAGCTTTTTTTGTATTTCTGCAATCGACGTACTGCCACGTAAATCGAGTTGCGCTAAATTATTACCAAGTCCAATCACATGACCGTGGGCGTCAATTAAACCAGGTAATAAGGTTTGTTGCTCGGCATCAAATACTGCAGCATTAGGGAAACTCGCTTTTAGTTTATCGTCTCCTACTTTTACTACTTTGCCATCTTTAATAACCAGTGTAGAAAATTGCTGTAATTGGCCACTGTAAGTTGGAGTGTAACCATTAGCATTGTAGATCACCGTGGTATCAGCTAGCACAGGTAAAGATAAAGTGATTAAACAGGCGAGTAAGCATTTCATTGTTAGAATTCTTTTTCTGCTTTTGTTAGTTAAACAGTAACAGAGAATACTGAGTCTGCAAATTAAATATAATAAATTATTTATCGTTGTGCATTTCAACTATGCTGATGAATTAGCTATTCATTTATTTGCATATAGAGTAAATTCAGACAGTGATAATCTACCATCTTTATCGCGGTCATAGTTTTTAAAACGAGACCACAGGGCAGGATCTTTTGCTGACTCTGAACGCGTGATAAGACCGTCGTTATCGCGGTCTAAGTTTTTGAATTGTTCTGCTATATTATCAGTTGTTGCAAAACTGCAACAGCTACTGACAAATAACCAACTTAGTCCCAGTTGTGTACAAAATGTCATTGGGGAAACTCGTTAATCTAGATTATTAGTTAAAAAACGCTTAAATTCAGATAGGGAAATTTTATTGTCTTGGTTTTTGTCCCAACGTTTAAAGTTACTCAACAATTGTGGTTGTGGTTCAAGCTCATTATGCGTTAAATAGCCATCTTTATTGCTATCTAAATGATCAAAACGTTGTTTTACATCCAGTGCCATTGCGCTAAAACTAGTGGCTAGCGACACACTTAATATTATTAATATGCTTTTCATTATTTACATCCTACCAACAAAAAGAATAAAGCATTTGCCATAATTTAAATCCCAACATTAAATCCGTTTACACATTCCCTCCGGGATTATGGCAAATACTTTAAAGCCTTTTAAAATTTAAACTTTGCGAACTCTTGCTCAGATAATTGCTCGTCGTTATTATCATCAAGATCAGTAAACTGCTTTAATAGCGTGTTGTTTTGCTTGGCTTCAAGTAATGAAATTTGTCCGTCAGAGTCGGTATCTAATTGCGCAAACTTAACATTTAATTGTGATGCTAAAACAGTGGCGCTAATGACTAAAAACATCAGTGAAAAAGCGGCGATAAGTTGTTTCATAGCAGTGTTTCCTTTGGGAAATTTATTGCAAAAATTGTTTAAACTCAGCAAATGAAATTTGACCATTTTGATCTTTGTCAATTTGCTCAAAACTTTCGTGTAATACCGCATCTTCAGATGCTTCTGCTTCACTCAATGTGCCATTACTGTCTTTATCAAGTTCTGCGAAGGTGGCCTCGACATCAATGGCAAAGCTGTTAAAGCTAAGCAGTAGGCTGATGCATAAGCACAGCGGTGTTAATATTTTCATATTATTTCCTTATAAACAGTCGTTGATACGGATATTACAAGAACGATGCCAATTTTTTTATTGTATAAATATCAGTGGTTTAATTTTTTGGCATGATAATAAGTGGGAAAAAATGACCGAGCAGTGTGTCTTTTTTGCAACAACTTTTAACGGGTATTCATTAAGTTTTTAAAAAACAGTTGGTTAAGTTGTTTCAATTTAGCGTCAGTCGCTTTATATAGCGCTACACAGTTCGCCTTATTCATTATTCTTATTGATTCAGCTAGTGTATAAGTAACACCTTCCATAATCAGACTTTTAACTAAAGGAGTGGCGATAGTGGCCTCATTCGCTAAAAAGTACAGTGCATTACTTAGTTGGCGACCCAATTTAATAGGCCAGTTTTTGTTTAGTACTTTGTTATCGCTGCTGCCATTATCACTGGTAGTGATTGTATTTTTAAATGCGCTGAATAAACAGCTAGCAGTAACTCAGCAAATCGTCAGTGAAAATTATCAAATTACCAAGTCATTTAATAACCTTAAGCAAGACCTCAATAGCTTAGAGCGCGCAACGCGACAAAACTGGGTGCTGAAAAGCGAATCACTCGATGAATTGATTGTTGATAAGTGGCAATCATCACTACAAAGCATTGATGAACTAACTTTTATAAGTTCTACGGGGGAGTATATTAAGCAATGGCAGCAACTCACACAGGTATTGCAATTAGCGCATACTCAACTCGTTACTGAAGGACAACAAGATGCGCAATTGTTTATTCCTGTGAGTGAATTAATTGCGCGTCAAACGGTGTGGCTAAGAGATCAAAATGAGCTGCAAATAACTAAAAATCAGCAACAGTTAAAAGCTTTGCAAAGCTCATTTATCAATTGGTTAATAGCACTTATCCCATTAACTTTACTAGTAGGTGGTGGTTTTTTATGGCGTATAAGTGGTCGCTTAAAAGGATTAACGTCGGTTATTGATAAGCTTGGGCAAGGTCATTGGCAACAAAAAATAGCTGTACAAGGCTCTGCTGAGTTGGTTGAACTAGGAAATAAATTACAATGGGTGCAAGAGCAGTTGCATCAATTAGAGCAACAAAAAGATACTTTTTTACGCCATGTTACCCATGAATTGAAAACTCCATTAGCGTCAATGGTTGAGGGTACTGACTTACTCGCCGATGAAATCGTTGGGCCAATTAACAAAGAGCAGCAAGCGGTGTTGGCGTTAATTACCCAGAGCATGGTGCGTTTGCGCGCTATGATCGATAGTTTACTTAGTTACAATGCGATTCGCAGCAGCAAA
Source organism: Pseudoalteromonas sp. SR41-8 (assembly GCF_014163915.1). Lineage (NCBI taxonomy): Bacteria > Pseudomonadati > Pseudomonadota > Gammaproteobacteria > Alteromonadales > Pseudoalteromonadaceae > Pseudoalteromonas > Pseudoalteromonas sp. SR41-8. The sequence continues at coordinate 62,900 of NZ_JACJEE010000004.1, read as the reverse complement.
GAAGACTTAAGTGAGCTGGAATTCTCGCAATTAATAACCAAGATAAACAGCCATTTTGAACATCGTTTAGTGGCGCGTAAGCAAAGCTTATGTTGGCATTGTGAGTTACCCGAGCAACCACTGGAAATTGCTGCAGAGCTTGTTGAAATGATCTTAATTCAGTTGATCTCTAATGGCTTAAAGTTTTCACCAGCAGGACAGGCGGTCAATATTGCTCTGTCATTAGCTGGTCGTACTTTGACTATGAGCGTTAGCGATCAAGGCACCGGTATTAAAGAGCAAGAGAAATCACATATATTCAGTGCCTTTTATCAAGGTAAGAATGCTAAAGATATAACCGCTCAAGGTAGTGGCTTAGGGCTTACCATTGTAAAAGAGTCTGTTGAGCAATTGATGGGTACTTTACACGTTGAGCATAATGAGCCACAAGGCTGTCGTTTTATAATTCAAATCCCAATCATCCCTCCAACCAATAAAAACCAAGGAGTTAATTAGCATGGGCGTGCGTTTAAATGCCATTTTAGTGGTTTGCATTACAACCTTAGGGCTCGCAGGGTGTGAGTTAACTGAGCAGCCAGTAAATAAAAGCAACCCTGAAGCTGAACAAGCGGGTAAGGTGACTACACCACAAGGGGATAGTTTACCAAATCCGAAACCTAGGCCGAAAACCGATCCTATGTATGCACCTGCCGAAACGGTCATTGGTTGGCATGCAAAGTCGTGCGGTGGTTTTCAAGTGGCAGCGAGTAAAACGGTTTATATTGGTGCTAAAGAGCTTCAGAATTATTTTGATTTTAGTTGCAAAAATAATGTATTAGCACCGGAAAAAGTATTAACGCAGCTGCTAAAACTGGATCAAGCTTATTATTGGCCAGATGATATAAAACAGTATTTATGGCTGCAAAAACAACAAATAAAACAGCAGATCAACGCTAAAAAACAGCAGCAAGCGCTGAATAATAAAATGCAAGAAACCCTGTCATCACTGGCAGCCATCGAGCAGCAACTATTACTACGCGAAGAAACTAAGGAGCAGTAATTATGTCAACAGAGCAAAACCAAGGCGCGCGAATTTTACTGGTCGATGATGATGCAAGTTTATTAAAACTATTGGCTATTCGCATAGAATCTAAAGGCTATCAAGTGACTACCTGCGAAAGTGGTATTGCTGCGCTACAGTTATTAAAAAATAATGTGTTTGATGCTGTGGTTACAGACTTACGCATGGATGAAATGGATGGTATGGCATTACACCGTCAGTTACAAAATCGCTACCCAGCGCTGCCAGTGTTGATGATGACAGCTCATGGGTCTATTCCTGATGCTGTTGAAGCGACGAAGCAAGGTATTTTTGCCTTTATTACTAAACCGGTAGATAAAGATGAGTTATTTGATAGTTTAGCAAAAGCGATTGAAATTCATGGTCTCAGTGCCGATGAAAGCGCATCAAACAGTAATATCGTGACCCGCAGTGGTGCTATGCTGCATTTACTTGAGCAAGTTAAATTACTAGGTCCGACTCAGGTCAATGTGCTGATCTCGGGGGCCAGTGGTACAGGTAAAGAGTTACTAGCTAATGCTATTCATCAACATAGCCATGTTAGTGAAGGTCCGTTTGTCGCAATAAACTGTGGTGCGGTACCGGGGGAATTACTCGAATCAGAACTATTCGGTCACAAAAAAGGGGCTTTTACGGGCGCGATTAAAGACCACCAAGGGTTATTTCAGCAAGCGCAAGGCGGTACTTTATTTTTAGATGAAATCGGTGATATGCCACTTAATTTACAAGTTAAGTTACTGCGCGTATTACAAGAAAAAACTATTCGCCCTGTGGGCTTTGAAGAAGAAATTCCAATTGATGTGCGGATTGTATCAGCAACTCATAAAAACTTGCCTGATGCGATTGCTAATCAGCAATTTCGCGAAGATTTATACTATCGCTTAAATGTTGTGAATCTTAAATTGCCACCACTGTGTGAGCGCAGAGAAGACGTTAGTTTATTAGCGCAGTATTTTAGCGCTACCATTGCTAAACGTATGGATCAAAAAGAAAAGCGTTTCGCCAATGATGCAATGCATGCATTAGTACGTCACGATTGGCCGGGTAATATTCGCCAGTTACAAAATGTAGTAGAGCAGGTTGTCGCACTTACCCCAGGTGAAGTAATATCAGCACAGCTGGTTGAAAGTGCGCTTAATAGTAATACCAACAATGTTGAGCCGCTTTCTCTTAACGATGCTAAAAAAGAATTTGAGCGTGATTATGTGATTAATGCTTTAAAGATGGCTGGCGGTAACGTGGCTGAAGGGGCAAAACTAGCTAAGCGTAATCGCTCAGATTTTTATAAGTTGATCAAAAAACACAACATTGACGTTGATACTATTTGTTAGGAGAGAAAATGCAGTTATTTATGGTGTATTTAGGTGGGCGTATTCAGGGCTGCCATATTGAAATGCATGATGTTCGTTTTGTTGTTGGGGAATCGATTGAACAAACTTACTCAAAATTAAAAGCGCAGTGGGTCGGTGATAAAAGTAGCGTGCACATGGACAGCTATATGGCGGTAAATCACATTGATGGCTTTGCAGTAACCGTGGTTGATGAACCCGTGGCCCAATCGCAGCAGTTATACTTTGTAAATTTAGGAGCGTATCGTGCTGATAGCTTAGCTGAGCAGCATGACTTTGCGTTATATGTAGCAAGTAGTAGCGACGAAGCTAAACAAAGAGCAAAAGAGGATTTACTAGCTGGTTTAAGTCATATTCATAAAGATGACTTACATGATGTAGATGATTGCTTTGCAATTGACTTGCTCGACAGTCAATTACATATCAAGCTAACCCCGAGCGAGCAATCTCAAGCGATTAAGCCCGATTGGTTTGGTTACCATATATTATAAATAATCAAGAGTGTGTGTGGTGCAAGCGTTAGCCGTTATCACTTTGTTCTGCACGCTCTTTGTCTTCACTGTTACTGGCAATTTTAAAAGCGATAATCACTAAGCCAAACATAGCAAAAGGTAACGCAGCAAGCATATACTCGGTAACATTGCTATCTTGGAAGCTGGCTTGTAGTAAAAAATGCCCAGCAATACACAGTAAAATAACAATTAGTAAGATCGGTAATAAAATAAGTTCTTTTTTAGCAGAATGAGTTTTCATTATTAGGCAGTACTTTTACAAGGTGCGCCATTGTAATGAGCAAACCGCTTTTAGGTCAAACAACTAGGCTGATAAATTACTTTTGATTGTGTTATGTCATGTTTTTCAGTATCAGAGTTAGGTTCGCTACTGTTTAACTCATCACTATCTTCATAGCTGTATAAATCAAAAATAAAATCAATTTCTTCACGTTTCAGTATCGCTTGCATATTGCCTCCTATCTTATCAACTTAGTTAAGTAGTAAGCATATGTCTGCGCGACTGAATTGTAAGTGAACATTAACCGTACAAAATGTGTATAAATGTAATCCTTAATTATTATTAATAGGCAGTCGAACGGTAAAAGTCACACCATCAGCTTGTTGATTATTAGCCGCGCTAACTGTGCCTTTATGGTATTCACATACTAAACGTACTATATAAAGCCCTAAACCCAAGTGTGGTTGCTGCTGCAGTTGTTGACTACGTACCGACACCATTGAATCAAAAATATGCTCTGTTAATCCCTCGGGTAAAAGTGGACCTAGATTACTGACACATAACAGGGCTTCATTATCATGTTGATCAAGGCTGACACTTATAGCGCTATCTTCAACACTAAACTCTAAGGCATTATTGATTAGTTTATCTAGCAACTGAGCAATAAACTCAGGCGCGCCGCTAAGTAGTAATGGTTGCGGACAAATATTAAGGCTAAATTGTTGCTTTGCATAGGTTAGCTGGTAGCCTTGCATACAACCATTGATCACATTTCGCAAATCAAATGGTTCAGCTTCAGCGCTTTGAATACTTTGCTCAAGGCGAGTTGCTTCGCTCATGGTGGTGATTATTTTACCTAAACGCTCGACCCCTTCACTGGCACGATCAAGGTATTTTTGGCTCAGCTCACTTTGTGGCTGCATTTGTAAGTTTTCAAGGGAACTACGTACGACCGCAACGGGTGTTCTGAGTTCGTGAGATAATCGCGACGACATGGTTTCTAAATAGTTAGTGTAACCACCTAAGCGACTTACAATATTTGCAAAACTGCGAGATAAATCGCCAATTTCATCGTTTGAATCGCTGTAATTAATAGTGCCAGTTACTCGCCCTTGAGCATCAATGGCTTGCTCTGCGGTATCTCTTAAGCGACGAATACGACTGGATATCCTTGATGCAAAAAAGAATAACGTTACTGTGCCTATTAGCATCACTGCTAAAATCACATTAAATAGTTTCTCTAACGATTTGTTGCGTAATGTGCGAACACCATTGGTAGTCTCTTCGGCCACTACAGCACCAATGACCTTATCTTGGATCCAAATAGGATATGCGGCTGATAAAATAACCGCTTTGTTATCTGGAGTGAGTCGCCAAGACGATGCTGGTGTGCCACTGAGTGCTTTACCTATATGTGTGCCTTGCATCGCTGCGACATCGTGCAATGTATCTAAAAATTCATTTTCAGGGCGGGTAAGTACTTTATAGTAAAGTGGATGTAAGTAGTTTTTCTCAAATCGTTGCCACCAGGTTTTTGCTGGCTGGTCATTAAGTCCATCAGCCCAAACGCCGTCGGCATGATGAATTGATCCCGACTGCGCTAACACGCGGTGATGATTATCAACCACCCAAATTCGGCTGCCGCTGTGACCCATACCTTTTAATATACGATTTATTTCAGGGGAGGGCACCAGCACTGAGCCAATATCATTGGGGTTTTGTAAGTTTGAAGTCGACATAGTCTGTGGCTCAGGCTTGCCTTGATCCCAATCTTCAATTGCAAAGCCGAGCTTATTGCCAAGCATCGTTAGCGGAAACCGCAACTCTATGTTGTAGCCAGTCTCTGTACTGACAAAATAGCCTTGAATTTTTGTTATTGGGGTTTTGCTTTGTGCGTCAAATGCGTTGATCCAGCCATCTTGGCGAGCGGTAACAATATAGTGCTTAAATTCTCCTTGTGGGGTTTTTAACATGATCTGTAAGTGATCATTACGGGTTAAACTTAGGGTGTTTTTAGCGCGATAAACCACCGAGTCATCGGTAACTTTAAATACTGCATATAAAAAGTTTTCATATTTACCAACCATATGCTCAAACGATAAGTCCTCAAGCTGATGGTCTGGTTTATTAGTTTGTAAATAGCGCTCGTCGTAATGCCAAAAAAGACTTTGATAAGGCTGCCAGTCCGACAGTTTGCCATCAAGTTGAATGGGGTTACTAAGGTTATAGGCGTAGAGATCACGGCCTTTTATAACCTGATCTAAAAAATTGGTTTGCGAGTCAAATAATGCTGGGCGCTCATGCAGGGCCGTGGCGAGTGCTCGAGTAGTGCCGACTAAGGTTTTTTCTTGACCTTGGCGCAGAAATTTTTCCATTTCCCACACGTATTCATAGCCAAGCCAAGGCAGTAAAAATAAAAAACACGACAGCAATATAAATTTACTGCGCAAACCAAAACGCAGCATTACACTTGCTCCCAGCGATAACCCATACCGTACACGGTATCTATACAATCAAAGTCAGTATCTAAAGCGATAAATTTTTTGCGAATACGTTTAACATGAGAAGTGATAGTGCTGTCATCAACGTAAATCTTTGCATCACTCATTAGTTCGTTACGGCTTTTTACATGCCCAGGGCGCTGTGCCAGTGAATGCAGCATCCAAAATTCAGTTACGGTTAAATCGACTATTTGCTGCTGCCAAAATACTTGCATGCGTTTAGTATCAAGCGTGAGCGGGCCGCGATTGAGTAAAGCATTTTGATCAGCGGGTTGCTCGAGTGCTTCCATACGTCGAAACAGTGCACCGATACGAGCCGCCAAATGCGCCATGCTGATATCTTTAGTGAGATAGTCATCAGCGCCCATGCGTAGGCCACACACTGTATCTATTTCGCTGTCGCGGGCGGTTAAAAAAATAATCGGCAAGGTTTTAGAAAGCGAACGCAGAGTTTGGCATAGTAAGAAACCGCCATCAATTTCATGACCTAAACCAATATCGACAATCGCTAAGTCTGGTAGTGCGTCATTAAAAGCATGCTCTGCACTTTGACGGTTGCTATAGCCGCTGACCAGATAACCCTGCGCGCTGAGCATTTCCATGTAATTTTCGCGGATCGCGGGTTCGTCTTCAATAATTGCAATCTTCTTCATTTACAGCACCTTCTTATATTCTAGTTGCACTATACCTAATTTTTTTGCTTTCGCACTGGCGAAAAAGCAATTGCCTTTTTTTTGCCACAATTGCTCAGCAGTTTGCCTTTTTTGCTCCCCTTTGTTGCCACTTGAGCTTGCTTTAATGGCGTTATACCAAATCGGGCAGCTACCAACCCATGAGTTGCCAACTATTAAGTAATTAAGCAAAAAAGGATTACACCATGAAAAAAATGATTATCGCTTGCACTGTCGCTACTATTTTTGCAGCACCTAACTTAGCCCACGCTGACACAGTTGCAGTTAAAGCAAAAGAAACTCATAAAGAAACGGTGATAGGTTTAAGTACGGGGGCAATTGTTGGCGGTATTGTTGGCGGCCCAATTGGTGCCTTTGTTGGTGCATTTGCCGGAGGCTTGATTGGCGAGCAAGAAGTGGCAGAAGATAAAATTGCCGAGCAACAACGAGCTTTAGTTGTGCTGCAAGATAAAACCGATGATTACCAGCATGTACTTGCTCAAAATACGCAAATGAGTGAGCAGCTCGATAAGCTTGAGAGTAATAACGAACGCCTTGCATTAGCCAAAATGCATAACCTAATGGCAATGACCATTCAATTTAAAACCGGTTCAAGTGAGATTGCCCCGCACTTTGCCAGCCAACTTGATCAACTAGTGAATTTACTTCAAAGCCAGCCAGACTTGCAGCTGGATTTAAATGGCTTTGCCGATCAACGTGGTGATGAGCTCGCTAACTTAGCGCTTTCAAAACAGCGAGTCGCAAATGTACAAAGCTACTTAATAAAGCAAGGTATTAGCCATACCCGCTTAACGACTACCGCATTTGGTGAGCAACAAACTGTGGCAGATAGCGATAATTATGAAGAAAACATGTTTGACCGCCGTGTAACGTTAACAACTCGTCCAAGCACGCAGCCGTATAACCAAACCGCGAGTAACTAATCGCCATTTTGCCAAGTAGCCGCCAAGGGAGTGATTTTTATGTTGAGTAAACCAAGCAAAGTGCTGACCCGTAGCCATTTATGGTTACGGGGAAGCCTTTTTACCTTCATCGCGTTTGTTAGCTGTGCGAGTAACGCTAGCACATCGCCAGAACTAACTATGTTCGACAGCAATGGTGCAAAGGCAGCGCCTGGCGTTATCTTAAAAAGTGATGCCACCATGACAGTCACCGGATTGATAAACCATGTCGTGGTAACTCAACATTATCGCAATGAAAACCCGTTTGCTGTTAATGCACGCTATGTCTTTCCGCTGCCCGATGAAAGTGCGGTTCATGCTATGACTATGCACATTGGTGAGCGAGTGATCAAAGGTGAAATTGATAAAAAAGCACAAGCCGAGCTGCGTTTTCAACAGGCACAACAAGCGGGTAAACAAGCCGCTTTAGTGCGCCAGCAGCGTGCAAACATGTTTGTCACTAATGTGGCAAACATCGGCCCCGGCGAAGAAGTGCAAATAGAGCTGCAATACCAAGAAGTGATTGATTATCGCAGTGGTACATTTGCACTACGATTTCCAACCACGATAACGCCGCGTTACCATCCGATTAATGGGGTATTAAATGAAACAGCAGAGGATATGATTGACTCGCAGAGTAATGAGTTATCATCAGCGAGTATTGCTGCCACCGGTTGGATAGCACCGATTTACATGGCCACTAAAAATACCGGCTCGGTTCAAGGCGAGTTTAAGCTAACGGTTAATATTGATGTTGGCCTAGAGCTGGTGGATATTCAGTCTAAATATCATCGTATTAATACCGAAAATCTGGCATTTGGTCAGTATCAAGTTACTTTAAATGAACAACGTGCCGTGAATCGTGATTTTTTACTGGAGTTTAAACCGCTGCAAAAAGAGCAAGCGCAAGCCGCATTTTTTACTGAGCAGCTCAGTAATGGTGAACGTTATGGATTATTAATGTTGCTGCCGCCGGATGATCATTTTACGCAGACTCAGCGTCTAGCAAGAGAAATGATTTTTGTAGTCGACACTTCCGGCTCTATGCACGGACAGTCAATGGAGCAAGCCAAAAGTGCACTTCATTATGCGTTATCGTTACTTGATAGTAACGACAGCTTTAATATTGTCGGCTTTGACGATCAAATTATGCCTATGAGCGATAAACCTTTGCCGGCTAATGATTTTAATTTACGCCGTGCTGAGCGCTTTGTATATAATTTACAAGCTGATGGCGGCACAGATATTAAAGGGGCATTAGATGGTGTACTAGATGCTCGTGAGCATCTAGGGTATGTGCGTCAAGTGGTATTTTTAACCGATGGCAGTGTCAGTAATGAAGATGCATTGTTTAAACATATTAGTGCGCAACTAGGTGATAGTCGTTTGTTTACGATTGGTATCGGTAGTGCGCCTAATAGTTACTTTATGCGTCGAGCTGCAGATGTTGGACGCGGAACGTTTACTTATATTGGCAGCAGTAGTGACGTGCAACCAAAAATGCAGCAACTATTTGATAAGTTAGCTCATCCTGCAATTACTCAACTTGCGCTTAGCAGTGATTTGGCAAATCAAGCTCTTGAATATTGGCCATCGCCGTTACCCGACCTGTACTTTTCAGAGCCGGTGATGGTTGCTATAAAGCTTGATAATAATGCCGGCGTTACTTTAGCGGGGCAAACGGCGCAAGGACCGTTGTCGATAAAGTTAAATACACAACAAGGGCGACCGGCTCATGGAATTGCAAGGTTGTGGGCACGGCAAAAAATTAAATCATTATTACTTTATAACGAGCAAGAGCATGTTAAAGCACAGGTTGAGAGTCTAGCGCTTGAACATCAATTACTTAGTCCGTTTACCGCCTTTGTAGCGATTGAACAGACACCATCGAGCACTGTTGCTGAGCAGAATGTGCAAGTGGTTAATCAACGACCTCAGGGTCTAGCAATGAGTTTGCCACAAACTGATGGGCAAAGCAGACTACATATTTTACTCGGTTGCATGCTGTTGGCTGGATTTGCAGTGTTGAGACTGAAAAAATGAAAGCAGTGATTGGCGCTATATTGTTGATTGTTGGCTTGGCGTTGCTTGGTCATGGTAGTTATATGCAAGCTAAAGCGTGGCTGGCACAACGCCTTATAGAGCAGGCTTGGCAAGTGGCACTTACAACGCCAGAGCAACAAGTTAAACCCTGGTTCTATGCTGATAGTTATGTAACTGCACAACTGAATTGGCCAAGCCAAAAGCAAACCTTAACAATATTAGCAGGAGCCAGTGGCCGTAACTTAGCGTTTGCCCCGGGTCACTTTTTAGCTAGTGCAGAGCTAGGCTCTGAGCAAGCAGGCGTGTTAATTGCTGGACATAATGACACTCACTTTGCTTTCTTACAAAAAGTGAATGTGGGTGAGCAATTTAGCTTACAAACGCAAAATGGCCAAATTGATCGCTATCGAGTGCGTGGGATTGCGGTTATTCATCAGTCCCAGTACGATTTTTTAGCGCATAAAGGCTTGTATTTATTAACCTGTTATCCGTTTGATTCTTTAGCCTCCGGGACTGAATTACGATTATTAGTCTCTGCCGATAAATTGCCATCACCTGCATCGGTGTTATCTATGTCTACTACCAATTCTTGATGACGCTGACTTATCATTACACCTACAAATACCACGCCAATGCTGAGCCATTGGCTAAGAGAAAGCACTTCTCCCAAGATAATTGCTGATAATATTAGGGTGAAAATCGGTATTAAATTTGAATAGGCTGCGGCAGTGAGCACCGACACCTTACTAATTGCGTAATTATACAAACCATAGCCGCCTAAGGTGACGCAAGAGCCTAAATATAAAATACTTAATAATGCGCCAAGGTCGTGTTGATTTTCACTGGGGAAATCAATAAACAGTAAAAATGGCGCAAAGAACAGACTACCGCTAAAACCTTGCAGTGCAATTAAGGTTAATGGTGAGTAGCGAGCAACTAAATGTTTAACTGAAATAGTATAAAATGCAGCGCAGACCATTGCCATTAACTCCAAAAAGTTACCCAGCAATGGATTGGGAGCCTGCTCTGAGCTTGGCGACATTAAAGTTAATAAGATACTGCCGCCAATACAAAAAGTGAAACCAATAACAATGGCCTTACTAATGTACTCTTTGAGCATAAAAAACGCTAAAAGTGCTACGATAATCGGTAAGCACGATACAATAACCCCCGCTTGAGAAGCTGAAGTATATTCCATCGCATGGCCTTCAAATAAAAAATACAAACAGGGCTCAGCCAGCGACATCCCCACCAGATATTTCCAGTCACCTTGATGATATTTAAAGCGAATAACGTAACGCCATAAGCACAATGCCATGACTAAGGTGGTTAACATGCGTAAAAAAATCACCAGTGCAGGGTCATAAATGGCGATCGCGTATTTCAGCGTGATAAAAGAACTGCCCCATAAAAAGGTGGCGATTATTAAACATAAACTGGCTGGCATGAAGGTCGCTTTAAAGTGAATTAAAACACGATCCTAGCACGTCAGCACCGTGATTGAATATTTTTAACTTGTTCAAAAATCGATAACTGGTATAAATAAATCCTTCAATATTTTTGTGTAGTAAAAAGCATGCAAAGGGCACAGGTAATAGTGGTTAAGCTGGGAACGAGTGTACTCACTGGTGGAACCGATAAACTCGACAAAGCACACATGGTTGAATTAGTTCGCCAATGTTGTGAATTAAAAAAGCAAGGTCATCAAGTTGTGCTGGTATCAAGTGGCGCGGTGGCTGCTGGCCGAGAGCAACTATTAAAACCCTGCGGTCGTTCATTGATTGATAAACAGATGCTTGCCGCGATTGGTCAAGGTCAGCTTATCCACATTTGGCAAAGCTTATTTGCTTTATATGGCGTGAATGTAGGGCAAATGCTACTGACTCGCGCTGACGTTGATGACCGAGAACGCTACCTCAATGCCCGCGATACTTTAACTGCATTATTAAGTTATGACGTGGTGCCAATCATTAATGAAAATGATGCGGTCGCAACTGCTGAAATTAAAGTAGGTGATAACGACAACCTCTCAGCACTGGTCGCTATATTAGCTAATGCCGACAAATTATTATTACTAACCGACCAAGAAGGTTTATTTACCAGTGATCCACGTACTGATGTTAATGCGCAATTAATTGACGAAGTGGCACATATTGATGATGAGTTACGCCAGCTTGCTGGTGGCAGTGGAACTAGTCTAGGCACGGGTGGTATGGCAACGAAATTGCAAGCCGCTGATATCGCTCGTCGAGCCGGGGTGGAAGTGATTATAGCCAAAGGTGCTGGTAAAAATGTGATCCTTAATTGTATGAGCGAACAGTTACCAGGAACACGCTTTGTAAAGCTAACAGCGCCAAGAGATGGCCGTAAAAAATGGCTGTTAGCTGGACCTAAAAGTAGTGGCCAAATAGTGATTGATGATGGCGCAGTAAATGCTTTACAGCAACAAGGCGCTAGTTTATTAGCCAAAGGCGTACGCGGTGTGCGCGGGCAGTTTGAACGTGGCGATTTGATTGATTTAGTCACCAGTGATCAACAATTAGTGGCCCGTGGGTTAGTACGTTTTAGTAAAGCTGAAACCGACACTATTAAAGGTTGTCATTCAAGTGAAATTACAAAGTTGCTAGCTTTTGATTGCGGTAGTGAAGTGATCCATCGAGATGACTTGGTGTTGTTCTAAACTAATAATTTAGTAAAACTGTAAAGCTAACCTAAACTAAATGTTATGTATTTGTTTAGGTTGGTTTAGATGATAGCAAACCCTTGTGGACATGAATGGATTGTATTCTTAACGCAACAAACCGAAGAGCAGGCTTTAGATGCCGCGCTTATTACAGCTATTTCTGGCCTGTCTAAGCTCAAAGTATTTGCGCTATATATTAATAAACATTTCAATCCGCAACTTCATCCTACCTTATTGAATGTTGATAGCAAAATAGATCCGCTTAGATCCGATGAACTGATGCTTTTATTAGATAAAGTAAGCAAAAATAAAGTGCGTGTAAGCAGTGCATTTGAAAGTGTTACAATGTATGTGCCGATGTCTTATTTAGGCACTGTCATTGGCCTATTAATGGTTAAATCGAAAGACGAATTGCCCGAAGGCATTGGCGTGTTGGCACTACATATTTTAAATGTTTATGCTAATCAATTAGCCTTGATCCATAAATCACGATTAGACCCTTTAACAGAATTACTTAATCGGCAAACGTTTGATAAAAAAGTCATTGAAATACTCTCAGAAGAAGACTTTTTGGCCAAAGATGAGGCATTCGCAGTAAGTAAAAGTTGGTATTTAGCGATTGTCGATATTGATCACTTTAAACGGGTCAATGATAATTTTGGTCATGTAATTGGTGATGAAGTTATTTTATTAGTATCGCGATTACTGAAAAATAATTTTCGCTTGGAAGATTATGTATTTCGCTATGGCGGTGAGGAATTTGCCGTATTATTTCAAAGCTTCGATAAAGCAGCAGCTCGTGGTAGGTTAAATCGATTACGAGCGAATATTGCTGAATATCCTTTTCCACAAATAGGTAATTTAACCGTCAGTGCGGGTTTTTTGGAACTTAGCCATGTTGATATGGTTGCATCTTTAGTACATAAAGCGGATTTAGCATTGTATGAATCGAAAAATAATGGGCGTAACCGAGTTACTGCTTATAGCGATCTAAACTTAGTGGATGATATTGCTAGTGATGATGGTATAGAGCTTTTTTGAATCTTTTGCAGTTGCTTTAACTGTGCTAAAATCTGTGCCCTTAAATTGTTGTAAACAGGGCCCCGTTGATGAAATTAGTTCGTTGGTTATTAGGTAGTTTGATCTTATTTTTTGATTTTGTTTTTACACCACGTAGTAAAAAACGTCCTGCGGGAGAGCAAGCTCAGCTTGATCAACTCACTGCACAATTTAAACTATATCAATTCAAAGCTTGCCCATTCTGCGTAAAAGTGCGCCGTGCAATTAAACGCGAAGGGTTAAAAGTTGAAACGCGCGACGCGAAAAGTAATGAACAGTATCGTCAAGAATTGCTCGAACAAGGCGGAAAAATAAAAGTACCGTGTCTACGTATCGAAAAAGATAACCAAGTCACTTGGTTATATGAATCAAACGATATCATTGCTTACTTAAATAAAGCTGCAGCTTAATATTCATTTTTCAAGCGCATTTGCTGTGTTAGCATTTAGCGCATATTTTATTGCCCATTGAAAGAGAACATAACCATGACAATTCGTACACGTGTTGCGCCGTCACCAACCGGTGACCCGCATCTTGGTACCGCTTATATCGCCTTATTTAATTACTGTTTTGCTAAGCAGCAAGGTGGCGAATTTGTACTTCGTATTGAAGACACAGACCAAGTACGTAGCACTTCAGAATCAGAACAAGCGATTATGGATAGTCTTCGTTGGTTAGGGCTTGAATGGGATCATGGTCCTGATGTCGGTGGTGAGTTTGGTCCTTATCGTCAATCAGAGCGTAGCGATTTATATAAAAAATATGCACATCAGTTAGTTGATGATGGCAAAGCATTTTATTGTTTTGCAACTAGCGAAGAGCTGGACCAAATGCGTGAAGAGCAAATGGCTGAAGGCCTGCGTCCTAAATACGATGGCCGTGGTTTAAACCTTACTGATGACGAAATTAAAGCCAACTTAGCTGCCGGTAAGCCTTACGTTATACGTATGAATATTCCAAGCGAAGGTACCTTTAAATTTAACGATTACTTACGTGGTGAAATTGAGATCCCGTGGGAAAACGTTGATATGCAAGTGTTACTAAAAGCCGATGGTTTCCCAACGTACTTCTTAGCAAATGTGGTTGATGATCACCACATGGAAATTAGCCATATTTTCCGTGGTGAGGAGTGGATCAACTCTGCGCCAAAGCTGCTAAAATTATATGAAGATTTTGGTTGGCAAGCGCCGGTGCTTGGTCACTTACCACTATTACGTAATCCAGATAAGTCAAAGCTATCTAAGCGTAAAAATCCAACTTCTATTAATTACTATAAAGAAATGGGTTACTTACCTGAAGCGGTGCTTAACTACCTTGGACGCATGGGCTGGTCAATGCCGGATGAGCGTGAAAAGTTCACGCTTGCTGAAATGATTGAACATTTTGATATGAAGCGTGTATCACTCGGTGGCCCAGTATTTGACGTTGATAAACTAAGCTGGTTAAACGGCATGTGGATCCGCGAAAACTTCAGCAACGAAGAGCTAATTCAGCGCTTTGTAGATTGGAAGTTTAATGGGGCAATGCTTGCTAAAGTATTACCAGAGGCGAAAGCCCGCATTAATACCCTATCAGATATGGTTGATTTAGCCGGTCATTTTGTCGGTGGTATTCCAACTTACGACCCTGCGTTACTGACCGCTGGTAAAGCCGATGAAGATGTAATTCGCCAAGCTTTACAGTTCTTTATCTGGGAGCTTGAGGGCTTACGAAGCTGGGAGAAATCAGCAATATTTGCTATAGCTAAAGCGGTGTCTACTTTCCATGAGCTGAAGATTAAAGACTTTTTAGAGCCGATATTTGTCGCTATTACTGGCAAAACGTCTTCAACATCAGTACTTGATGCAATGGAAATATTAGGCTCAGATCTATCGCGCGCACGTTTACGTGTAGCACTTGCGCATTTAGGTATCTCTAAAAAGCAAGCGAAGAATATTGAGCGTGCGTATCGCGAGTATCCTGCTGCATAGGTAAAGTAATCTAGCTAAGCTTGATGATCATTAGAAGCCGAACTTTATTAACGTGGAGTTCGGCTTTTTTGTGGAAAAATAATGGAGTATTGCCAACAAGCAAAGCTAGTTTGTGGACGATGAAATAATAATTGGCTGTTCTCACGCAATTTGTTAGCTCAGCAGTGAGAAGTGGGATATCGGTGGTTTATTTTTTTCAAAAAAAAGCCGTGTTTTAAATCAACACGGCTTTGTTGTTTTAATTTGCTTTGCCCTAGACTTTGAACTCATCTACAGATAAGCGTAACTCTTCGGCAAGTTTAGCGACCTCAGAGCTTGATATATTAGTCTGATTAGCTCCCTCTGCGGTTTGTTCTGCAATGGCTACAATAGACTCAAGGCGCTCGCTAATCTCTTGTGAGACTTGTTGTTGCTCTTGTGCTGCTGTCGATATTTCTTCACTCACATCATGTGCTAAAGCAACCGCTGAGGTGATTGAATCCAGTGCTGCGTTGGCTAGGTCTGATTGTTCAACACAAGAATCAGCTTGTTGCTTGCCTTTAGACATTGCAGTCACGGCTGCTTCCGCGCCTGTTTGCAATGATTCTATCATGGCTTGAATTTCTTGAGTCGAGGCTTGTGTTTTACTAGCCAATGAACGAACCTCATCAGCAACAACGGCAAAACCACGACCTTGTTCACCAGCACGTGCTGCTTCAATAGCTGCATTAAGTGCTAGTAAGTTAGTTTGATCCGCGATACCACGAATAACATCAAGAATACTACCAATTGAGGCGCTATCTTGATGAAGCTTATTAATGACTAGTGAGGCTGATTCAACTTCACGAGCTAGCTGCTCAATGGTCGATTTATTTTGGCTAGAAATACCCTTAACACGCTCAGCTTCTTTATCGGCATTTTTGATTTCTTTAAGTGCCTGTTGTGCGCTATTGCTTACTGTTTGTGAGGTACTGCTCATTTCCGTTGTCGCTGTTGCAGCTTGTTCTACCTGTGCTTGTTGATTACGAATTGCTTGACTTGATTCACCGGTGATAGCAGACGTTTCTTCTGAGGCCGCAGCAAGTTGTGTGGAACGAGATATAATACCTTGGATCAAGCTGCGTAAGCTGGCTATAAGTGTATTACAGCTACGCGATAGTTCACCAAATTCATCTTTAGCTGTATCGTCTAGACGTTGTGTCATGTCGCCACTAGCAACAATATCAAGAATGCGGTTTACTTCTGCAAGCGGTTTAGTAATGCGGTTAACCGTTATATAAGCTACGATTATGGCTAACAAAGTTGCGCTGATCATACCAACCCAGGTCCATAAATTAGCTGAATCTACGTCGGTCCTAACTTCTTTTTGCAATTCAAAAGCAACATTACTAGCTTGAGAAACTAATTCATTAAGTTGTTTTATTGCAGTTGCCGTAGCTTGCTCTGCCTCAGTAAGTTCCTTTTCAGTCATTGCGATTACATCAATTAAACGCTTTTTGTTAGCTGAGATACTATTGTTGCCGAGAATGTTATCGCGAAGAGAGACGAAGTAATTGTTTAGATCGTTATATAAACCAGGCTCTGCTGCTTCAACAACCGGTTTTAGTAGCTTTAAGCTACGCTCAATCTCCTCTAAATAATAAAGCTGCTCATTTTTGACGATATCTAAGGTATTTTGGGTTTTAACTGTCAGCATGTCAGTGCTGTTGGTGACTAAAGACAAAAAGTTATTTTCTAATTTATTAGCCGCTTGATAGGCTCTGCTATCACTGCTTTCTAAACCATCAATATCGATAATATCCAAAACCACAGAATTAGCATCTTCCGCTGCAAGCTCTATCGTTTCTAATTGTGCTCGTAATGATTTATTGAGTTCTAATTGGGTTTTTTTATCTTTTAATAAATCTTCTACTAATTTAATAAAGCTTTTGTAAGTTCGCTCAACGTTTTGACTATTTTGATTTAGTTGATCGTTGTCACGTACAACGAGTTTTAACTGTGAATAAGCTTTATCAAAGCGTTGTTTTTGTTCGAACACCAACTTTTCAATTGGCGCAAGCTCTGCTGCTGAAGAGGTATAAAAACTAGCTTGGGCGGCTTTACTCATCAGGATAAACTCAACCTGTAGTTCTGAGCTTTGTTCTAATGCCGGCAATGATAATTGATTTACTTGCTGTGCTGAATTATTAATATTTGCGATTCTGAACAGTGAATTACCCCCAATTAAAAGAAGTAATAAGGTGATACAAATAAAACCACCCCAAATACGTTGGCTGACAGTTAAGTTCATATAAAAATTCCATAAAGAGAGTAGCAATTAGACTTTATCGGCTTTATTGCGGATAAGTTAAGTAATTAAATTCAATTACTTTTAACATTCGTTACTATAAATCTAACAGAAGATGATTAATTTTTCAGTTAAATTAGATGAAATCAGTAGAATTAGCGCTAAAGTATTGCTTATTTTTTAACTCCATCAAGCTCAGCTTCCCACCCCATACACAGCCTGTATCCAAAGCATGGATATTTGCATGATTAGTTACGCCCTCAAGAGCAGCCCAATGTCCAAATACAATGTGCTGTTTAAAAGTTGTAAATTTTGGGTGCTCAAACCAAGGCATCATTGCAGTAGCGTTAGTAATACTACCTTTATAGCTTAACTCTAATTGTTCATCAAGGGTTAAAAATCGCATTCTGGTAAAGTAGTTAACAATATAACGAAATCGCTCAAACTCATTGAGTTGCTCACTCCAAAGGCCTGGGTGCTGCTCATACATATGTTTGAAAAAATCGCGCGCATTCTCACCTTGATAGCAGGATTCAGCAAATTGAGCATGTTGCAGAGCCTGCTCAATGGACCATGCGGGGTTGAGGCCGGCGTGGCTAATAAATACCTGTTCTGTTTCAAGCCATAGAGCCAATGGTTGCTGCTTTAGCATGGCTATATAAGCAGGTAGCTTTGCTGAACCAAGCAGGGCGGTGAGCTTGTCTTTTGGATTAGCGGGTTTATCTAACATATAATTGGCAATCAGGTGTAAGTCATGATTACCTAAGGTAACGGTGATACTATCTTGATGTGTATATAAATAATCTAGGCAGGCAAGAGAGTCGGGGCCGCGGGCGACAATGTCGCCCACTAAATAAAGGTGATCTTTACTTGGGTTGAAGTCAACTTGCAGCAACAAAGCTTGAAATTCTTTATAACAACCTTGTAGATCACCTATCGCATAATTTGCCATTATTTAACCTAAATTCGGGGTAATAAATCTATCTCCTGTGGCTATTTTCAACGCTAACTGCGTTGAATCTACTTGCAATAAGCCAGCTATTGACGCGTAAATTCGCCTTGTTATCTCTGAAAATCTCCGACAGGACAGCTTAAAGGCTAGTTATATCATTAAATCAATGCGTTAATAAATATCTTAACCCGATTTCAGGTTATTTAATGTAAAATATTAGGCAGTGATAAACGAAAAACATTAATAGGTGCATCAAACTCTGTACCGAACTCATTCTTCAAGGTGTAATAACCTTGCATCGTTCCTACGGGAGTATCTAGCACTGCACCACTGGTATATTTATAGCTTTCACCAGGACCAATAGTTGGTTTTTCACCGACGACGCCTTCACCTTGTACTTCGATTTCTTTACCATTTGCATCAGTGATCAACCAATAGCGGCTAATTAACTTTGCGCTGCATAGACTGTGATTTTTAATGGTAACGGAATAAGCAAATACATATTTATCAAGTTCAGGTTGTGATTGACCCTCAACATAAAATGTTTCTACCGATACTTTGATGGGTGAGCCCAAATTACTGCTTGTTGTCATAAATCCAATTAGCTATATCAATAAATTGTTGTAACGAAAGGCTTTCAGCACGCAACGTGATATCTATACCAATGCTAGTTAATTCATCTGCGGTGAGTAAATTAGCTAAGCTGTTGCGCAATGTTTTGCGGCGCTGATTAAAGGCCTCTAAACACACAGTGTTAAGAATTTTAGTACTTTTTGCTGTACGTTGCTCTGGCTTTTTCGGTATTAAACGAATAACGGCAGAATCAACTTTCGGTGCTGGTTTAAAACACTCTGGTGGTACTTCGATGACAGGCATTGCATTACAGTAATACTGTGTCATTACGCTCAAGCGACCAAATGTTTTACTACCAGGTCCTGCTACCATGCGTTTCACCACTTCTTTTTGTAGCATAAAGTGCATATGCTCAATGTTGTCGGCAAACTCAAATAAATGGAACAGCAATGGTGTTGAAATATTGTATGGTAAATTACCAAACACTTTTAGTTTGTTGCGGTCAGCTTTGATCAAACTTGAAAAATCAAATTTCATCGCATCACCTTGATGCACAGTAAGCTTAGGCCCTAAAAATGGGTGCTCAGTTAAGCGCTGGGCTAAATCTTTATCTAGTTCAACAACCGTTAAGTGGCCACTTAGCTCACTTACCGGTTCAGTGATAGCACCTAGACCAGGACCGATTTCAACTAAATTATCTTCAGGTTTAGGATCAATCGCGGTGACGATTTTATCGATGATCATCTCATCACATAAAAAGTTTTGCCCAAAACGTTTGCGGGCGCGGTGTCCTAAATGTACTTTATCTGTCATTGATTTTGTGCTTTTTCATGGGCGAGCTTAATTGCTTCGCGGATCGCTAATTCAAAACTACCTACATCAGCATCACCAGTACCTGCTAAATCGAGCGCCGTACCGTGATCAACTGAGGTGCGTATAAACGGCAAACCAAGGGTGATATTAACTGATTTGCCAAAACCTTTGTATTTTAGCACAGGTAAACCTTGATCGTGATACATTGCCAGCACTGCATCAGCTTGTGATAGATATTTGTCTTGGAACAAGGTGTCAGCAGGCAATGGCCCGATTAAATTCATACCTTCACTATTTAGCTGTTCAATGGTTGGGGTGATGGTGTCAATCTCTTCACGCCCTAAATGGCCATCTTCACCCGCATGAGGGTTAAGCCCACAGACTAAAATACGTGGTTTTTCGATACCAAATTTAGTTTGTAAATCATGGTTTAAAATACCTGCAACTTTACTTAAACGCTCACTTGTAATAGCACGTGATACATAAGCCAGTGGGATGTGCGTGGTCACTAGTGCAACTCTTAAGCCTTCAGTAGCTAATAACATCACCACATCAGGGGTGTTTGATTGTTGGGCAAAGTATTCGGTATGGCCACTAAATGAAATGCCAGCTTTATTGATAATACCTTTATTAACAGGACCAGTTACAACGGCTGCAAACGTACCATTCATATTCTTTTCGCACGCGATACGCAAGGTATCGAGTACGTATTGACCGTTGGCATCATTTAACACACCCATCTCAACGTCGGCACCTAAATCAACTTGGTGCAGATAGACACTCCCTGCAGGGGCGATTACAGCTGGTGCATTTTCATCAAATGGAATTAAATTGATTGTTAAACCAAGCTGTTTGGCTCGCTGTTGTAATAATTGCTTATCAGCAATCACAACCAGCTGCGCAGGCCAATCATGCTGTGCAAGTTGCAACAGTAAATCTGGGCCGATCCCGGCAGGTTCGCCGGGAGTAATTGCAATACGTAGGATCATTGGTTATTCATCAATTGGGAAAATTTCAACATGGGCTTGCTCACGCATTTCTTGCTGCCAGTTAAAGCTTTCTTCTTTAAATTTACGATTAAAGAGCATGCCGTGAGCACGGTTACGTTTAGCTAGTTCGGTTTTATCAGCTATACGTTTGTCTAATAGCTGCACTATATGCCAACCAAATGTGGTTCTAAACGGGTCACTGATCTCATTTTTATCAAGTGATAGTAGGGCATCTCTAAACTGTGGCGCATAGGTCGTAGGATCTGTCCAATCGTACTCTCCACCTTTAAGTGCAGAGCCTGGATCTTCTGAATACTCTTTAGCAAGTTCACCAAAGTCAGCAGTCCCAGCACGTAAATCTTTAGCAAAGCCATTAAGCATATTGCGGGCTTTTTCTTCGCTTAAGATGATTGACGGCTTGATTAAGATATGGCGAGAGCGCACTTCGGTTGTTTCAACAACCTGGCGACCACGAATGTCTTGAACTTTAATAATATGAAAACCAGCGCCTGAACGAAGCGGGCCTATAATGGCATCTTTTTTGGTGCCCTTAACTGCTTCAGCAAAGAGTGATGGCATTTCATTAATGCTCATCCAGCCTAATTGACCACCTTCAAGTGCTTTTGAACCACTTGATGATGAAATGGCGATACGTTTAAATTCTTTCCCGTCTTGTAAAAACTCAATAACTTTATCTGCGCGAGTTTTTGCGCTAGCAATTTCATCCGCAGTGGCATTATTTGGAATATCAACGAGGATATGGCCAATGTCATACTCTTCCGTATTTTGACCTTGGCTTTCCATTATTTTTAAGAGATTATCAACTTCTTGTGGGCTAATATAAATACGACGGTCTACGTTTGCGCGCATTACTTGTTGAGTGGTGATCTCTTTACGAATTTCTTCACGATAAGATTGGAAACTCTCGCCTGATGATTCAATAGTACGGCGTAGGTCTGCGATTGTTCCGCCTTGCTCTTTCGCCATACCAACCAAAGTTTGGTCCAGTTGGCTATCAGAGATTTCTAACCCCATACGCTCAGCTAATTGCATCATCAACGCTTGATTTACTAAACGCTCCATTGCTTGAATACGTAGCGTATCATCCGAAGGTAATTCTTGTCCTTGCTCTTTGGCTTGGGTTTTTACGCGGTTAACAATAGTGTTTACTTCACTTTGTAAAATAACCCCTTGGTTTACAATACCAACCACCTTGTCTATTTCAACAGGGGCTGCGAAAGCGCTTTGGCATAAACCAAGCGTCAAAAATGCTGATGCTAATAATTTTTTTAAATTCATACTTTTTCTAATACTCTTGCTAATAGTACGGTGATACTAGTTATTAAGAAAATACGGTCTACGATAGCCAAAAATACCTTGTTGTAATAATTTTTGTGCATCATAACGGCTTTTACTACCTAACCCTTTTAAGACAATATTAAATCCAATACTTGAATCAAAAGTGGCTTGTTCTTGGCCTATCGCTTGATTTAAATCAGTTGCGATTTGGCGACGGGCGGTAACTTGAAAGGCCCAACAGCATGATTCATATTGCAATCCGCTGAACACCTCGACACTACGACCGTTTTCTAAATCACGGTGATAGCTACTTACAAACTGCCATTGATCACTGAGCGGAATGCTAGTAAAAAAGCCAACTTGTTCGATTGTATTGCCTGAGACATCATTTGCATAGCGATGGTTCAATTGAACGAGTTGATTATCGTCACCTTTATAATCTAAGGTCACATTTGACTGGATAATCTGTTTACCATCGGTGTCATATTGAATTCCGCCTGATAAATACCAGCGGCGGTGCCAATGTAACATGGTTTGTGCGGCAAACAAGGCATTATAGTTGGTATCTGAGTTTAACCCTTGCGATGTTGGCTTGGCTGAGTCACTTAAATAAAATATTTGACCAGCACTAAAATTAAACAACTCTTCACTTTTATTATTAAATAAACGCGTGGTTGCACCTAATGTAAATTGATTTGCTGCGGCTATACGATCCACACTTGAAAAACGACTATCACGGAATAAACCAAAAAAATCATCTTGTAATTTTGTTGTATCGTATAAACCTATATTGGATTGATCTTTATTCGGTGTATACAAATACTGCAGTTGTGGCTCTAAGGTTTGAATACCATCATCAGCGAAGATAGTGGTTTCACGCTCAAAGTTTAATTGGCTGTATAAACGCACTTTAGGCAAAGTACGCGATACTGATTTAGCATAATCAGTATTTGCCAAATCACCTTCTTGCTTATAGTTAGTGTGCAATACGCTAAATTCAGATAAAAACGACCATGCATGCTCTTGGTAGCCGTAGCTTGCTTTTGGTTCGATGTGTAAACGAGTTGCCTTTTCAATAACTTGAGTGTCATTTGTAAAGTGGCTCAGTTCACCGTCTAGGGTAAGTTCAATATCCTGAAAACTAAATGGTGCTGTTTGCGAAAAGCTAATTTGTGGCCACGCCGCATACGATTCAACATGATCACCGAGCACTTCAAAGTTTTGTACTTTTATATCTGTACGCCAAGTATCACCTAAGTGTGATAACGAGCCAGTACGGTACAGTTGGGTGTCAGTACGTGTTGCGTAATTAGAACCCAAATCAGTGAGATAGTTATCATCGCTGACGTTGGTTATATCAACATTAGCACGCCAATTTTCGGCAAAATAACTTTGTTGTTGCCAGTGAAATAGAAAGCGCTCTTTGAGTTCTGGTTCGGAGTCGTCTTTGTCAAGGTATTCAAGTGCTACGAGACCTTCATTGCTATCACTCAAATAACGAAATTCGGTTTGCAGCTGCAAGCCTTTTTTAGACATATAGCGTGGTGTAATCGTGGCATCAAAGTTTGGTGCAATATTCCAATAATATGGAGTAACTGTTTCTACGCCGTAGCGATCTGAACTGGAAATATTGGGTGTTAATAAGCCCGACTTTCTGCGATTATCAATTGGGAAAGTGAAATAGGGTAAATAAAGTACAGGCGTATCCATAATACGCAATACCATATCATGGGTTTCGCCCCAGCCTTCATCACTGGATAATAAAATTTGTTCAGCTTGAATTGCCCACACGGGCGTATCGCTTGGACAGGTAGTAAAGCTTGCGTTCAGCAGATCTAAGCCAGACTTATTAATAGTGAGCTTTTCTGCTCCGCCGTGTGCTTGTTGATCCGTCAGCTTATAATCGGCACCAAGTAGGCTGATTTCAGAACTATTTAAATCAGCATTAAGACCTGAGCTATTTACTTCACTGATAGTGTCACGGTAAGTAATAGGGCCAGTTGCATTAAGTAACCCACGCTGTTTGTCAATTAGCGCACTTTGTGCGGACAAACTCATAGTAAGGGTGTTAATATCAACATTACCGGTAAATTCTGCGCTTTGGGTGCCAAGCAGTTCAATATCATCTGAACGGATATCGATCATGCCTAAGTCAAGGCCAGCAAGCGGTTGCCAAGCTCTGGTTTGCATTGAATTGCCACAAAAGTTGTGTGTCAGTTCAGTTTCGGCGAACGATGGTGCGCTGATCACACTTAGCATCATCATGCCCCAGGTTTTGCTCATTTATTAACCTTAATATGCTGTCGTTGGATGTAAGAATGACATAATAAAGGAAAACAATGGCAAATACAGTAATTGACTTAGTGAAAAATAGATATCTTGTAAAATGAATCGTTATAAAAGTTTACAGCAGTTTTTAAATCCGCACTTCGAAGATGAAGTATACCAGCTAGCTGCGATCACCGGAGACGCCAGCTTTCGTCGTTATTTCCGTCTAAATCGCGGTCAAGATAGCTATATAGTTATGGACTCAGATCCAGCTAAGCTCGATAACACTCCTTATATAGAACTCAACAAAGTTTTTTCTGAGCATGGTTTCAAACTACCAAAAATATTACATGCTGATGAAAAGCAAGGGTTCTTCTTATTAAGCGATTTAGGCAACACACATCTTGCTGATATGCTAGATGATAAAGAACGTATTAATCACTATAAACACCTTATAAAACTTAGTGCACAATGGGCAAAAATGCCGCCTGTTGAGCACATGAAAGATTTTGATCGGGCATTTTTAGAATTAGAACTAAGTATTTTTTTAGAATGGTTGGTAGAGGGATTTTTAGAGCTAGAAGTTACTGCTGCAGAACGTACTTTATGGCAAACGAGCTGTGAGTTATTAATTGAAAATATACTCGCGCAACCTAGCGTCACCGTACACCGTGATTTTCATAGCCGTAATATTATGCACAGTGAACAGCAATGGGCAATTATTGACTATCAAGATGCCGTGCAAGGCCCGGTATGCTATGACCTGGTATCGTTACTGCGTGATTGTTATTTTAAACTTCCTCACGATGAACTTGAATACTTACTTGAGCATGCATTTGCTGAGTTTGAGCAACAGGGCTTGCTCAGTAACATCAGCTTTGCAACCTTTAAACAATGGTTTGATTTAACCGGTATTCAACGCCATTTAAAAGCGGCGGGTATTTTTTGCCGGTTAAATTTACGCGATGGTAAACTCGGTTATATGGATAATGTATTACCGACACTGCGCTACATTAGTGATGTGGCGCAAGATCATTCATCGTTGGTGGAGCTGGGTAAATGGATCAACAGTAAGATTATTCCTGCTACCTTAGTCGCACTTAATAAAGTGCCAACTAAATAATGAAAGCGATGATTTTAGCCGCGGGTCGCGGTCAGCGAATGATGCCACTTACCGCAGAATTACCTAAACCTATGTTAAAGGTGCAAGGAAAACCATTAATCGAGCATCATATTGAGCGACTAAAAACAGCAGGGATCACTGATTTTATTATTAACCTTGCTTGGCAAGGAGATAAGATCCGTGCTTACTTTGGCGATGGTAGCCGGCTTGGTGTACATATTGAGTATAGCCAAGAGCCTGAGCAGGGATTAGAAACTGCAGGTGGTATTATTCAAGCATTACCTTTGCTTGGTGAGCAATTTATTGTTATTAATGGCGATATATTTACCGACTATGATGTTAGTTCATTACTGCATATTCACTTAGATGCGGGCGAGGCACATATTGTGTTGGTTGAAAATCCAGCCCACAACCCAAATGGTGACTTTACGTTGCGTCATCTAAGCGCAGATAGCCCCAAGTATACATTTTCTGGTATTAGTCGCTTTCATCAGCAATTTTTTGCAGGAATTACAGCGGGTACTCATCGCTTAGGGCCATTATTAAAAAGTAAATTGGCTGAGCATGTTGTCTCTACGGAGCTGTACATAGGTAACTGGGACGATATCGGAACTCCAGAACGATTAGCTCAATTGAATGAGTTGTTGATAGAGCAACAAAAAACTCATTAAGTAATTCACATATAATAGGAGCGCCTCATGTGGGGTAAAATTTTAGGTGCCTGCTTTGGCTTTATGTTTGGGCGTATTATAGGCTTATTTATAGGCTTATACCTGGGCCATATGTTTGACAAGAGTTTAAAGCAGAACTTTGATAAAGCCGGCGGCTTTTCAAGCTTATTTAAAGGCGATGATGATATTAATCAGCGCCAAGCGTTATTTTTTACCAGCTGTTTTGGAGTAATGGGGCACATTGCTAAGTCAAATGGCCGCGTAAGCGAAACCCACATCCGTGCTGCCAGTTTATTTATGGATGAAATGGGACTCACTGGTGATGATCGCAAAGAGGCACAAGATGCATTTAAAGCGGGAAAAGACGCTGATTTTTCATTAAAAGAAACTGTTTTCGATTTTAAAGAGCGTTTTGCTCGTCGCCATGATTTATTACAACTGTTTTTAGAAATTCAAATCCAAATGGCGTTTTCTGATGGGGTGTTAGCTGCGCAAGAAAAGGAGCTACTCCAAGAGGTAAGTAAGTTATTAGGGATCTCTAAAACTCACTTTGCATTTGTACTTAAACGTTACCAAGCTGAATTTTCATTTCGTCAGCAACAACAACGCTATCAACAGCAGCAACAACGTCAACAAGGGCAAAGCAGTAGTTATCGTGAAGGCTCAGGGCATCATGTACCGCCAAATAGTGGCATGAGCCGTACTCAAGCTCTGGCTTTGCTGGGGCTAAATAATGAGGCGAGTGAACGAGAAGTAAAAGTAGCGTACCGTAAATTAATGGCGCAGCACCATCCTGATAAATTAGTTTCTCAAGGTTTACCTAAACATATGATGGAACTGGCAGTCAAGAAAAGCCAAGATATTCAAGCCGCTTACGAATATTTAAAAAAGGCGGCGTAAAAACCCGTCTACTTCTTTGGTCAAGCGCTCATGTTGCTCAGGCTCAGAGCGCAAACCAAACAGCTCACGTTGGCGGTAATCATATTTACTGTGACGTTTAACCCAGCGTTTTCTATCCGCCACACTCAGCAGTAAGTCTGGGTTATCTATGTTGTAGTAAATATCCAATAACGGCGGGCTAATAGTCGATATAATCGCGTTAAGTTGTTGGTTACGTTTACTGTTTGGTAAATAACTGCTAAGGCTGACAAATGCATCTATGTTGGTATTTGGATATTCGCCATAGTGTTCGAGCAATACTCCAGCAGAGGCACCTTGTGCAATAACAACAATTTTTCCATCTTCATCCAATGCACTTTGATACAACGCATTAAAGCGTGCAATTAAGTTGAGTTTATAATTATCTATTATCGCATTGCTTATATGAGCGATAGCATCAACATGTACAACAGGAGTGGCTGTGTCAGCTGATGGTTCGCCATTGTCTAAACTTGTAGTTTGCTTAGCCGCTGCAGGTTCAGTTGTTTCACTTGCATCCGCAGGTGGCACTGCTTGCCAATCAATATCGGGTACCGTCATAGCAATTGTGGCATAGCCTAAATCGTTAAGTTGCGTGCGTAAAAAGTTGAGCCCGTTGTTATTGGTAGGTAAGTGTTGCCAATCAGGGATAATCAACACCACACCGCGCTGCTGGGCACTCATGTGTTGGCGATATAAACTTAAAAACTCAGTATCACCGGCAAGTAGCGGTTTTAGTTCATCTTGCGGCATTAAGCGTGATAAATCATTACTGCTGATTGTTGACCATGGTGTGGGTGCAATAAAGTCGGCTGCTTGGGCTGGCATGGCCAAGACAGTCGCGTAAACCAAACTAATTAATTGCCATACTTTAAACTGTTTGCCGATAGCCATATAAACCACCACGATGAATCAATAAGTTGTTATCGGCGTGTACAGCAAAAAGTTTAGTGTGATTTTAAGCTCGTAATTAAAACTCTGGCTCAGCTTCAAAAGTCATAATTTGTGCTGTTCCCGGGTGAGTGAGCTGTAGCATTTGTGCGTGCAATTGCAAGCGCGGGGCAGCAGCCAGGGCATCAGGGTGAGCATAGAGCCTATCGCCTAAAATAGGGTGCCCCAATGACAACATATGCACACGTAATTGATGTGAACGTCCGGTAATAGGGGTAAGTTCCACACGAGTGGCGTGCAACTCATGCTCCAGTACAGTGTAATGAGTTAAAGAGGGCTTCCCCTTGTCATGATCAACCATTTGCTTAGGGCGGTTTGGCCAATCACAGATCAGTGGCAAATTGACTGATCCCGTTAATGGCTCTAATTTACCGTACACTCGTGCAATATAGCGCTTTGCAGTTTGGCGTTCTTGAAACTGCATACTTAAATGACGATGAGCCGATTTATGCATTGCTAAACAAATAATTCCAGAGGTTGCCATATCTAAGCGGTGAACTATTTTTGCCGTAGGAAAAACACGGTTAACGCGAGCTATCAAACAATCGGCGTGTTTAGGATCTTTTCCCGGCACAGTCAAAAGTTCACTGGGCTTGTTGACGATCAGTAAATCATCATCTTGAAATAAAATGGTTAAATACGGATCTAATGGAGGATTGTAGTTAATTAACACGGCCGACCTCAATGATTTGTGAGCGCGCTATTTTAGAGAAGTCATCGCTTATACACAATCAATAACGTATTAGATTAGACGCGAGAGTATTAATGAGCGAGTTAATTGGCAAGTAGTCGTTAAGCAGAGGGTATTTTTGGGCAAAAGAAAAGCGCGAACTATTGCTAGTCGCGCTTGCGGAATCTTCTAATTTTCTGCATCCTGCAATTGAACTTAATCAACTCCTAAACTTTACTAATCCATGTGATCACACTGTTACTTATTCGTTCTGCGTGATATAGGCTATCCGTGCCTCTGTCCTATGTGCTTCCTTTTGATCCTTTTTGGTAATCTCTATTACCGGTCCTTTACGCATCGTCCTGATGCTATCCCTTAGTTAACAGTTCCATTGTGATACCCTTTAGGGCCTGTCCATCTGTCCGCTTTTATAACATCCTGTCTAACAACTCTCTTGCGAGCCCTGTTGTTATTCCTTTTCGCATCATCTTGACGCTGTCCGTGTATTTACTATCCTTAGTGCTACTCATCCTGAGCCTGTCCGTGAATCCATTTTTTCCTAACGTAACCTTTAATTCGAGGTTTATGAGTAATCATTCCTTGTCCGTTTACTCATTTAAGCGTCACTGCTTAACCGATGAAGTAAGTATAGAGAGTATCTGCAAACAAAATAGGCTAAAAACAGTAACGAAAATACAGTCATTATTTTGAAATTTTATAATAGTTATTATATTTCATGTGGTTAGTTTGTTTTTAGACTTTTTTTATGATGTTTTATACTCAATAGCTGTCATAACCGTGAGATATATCGCACAAGTGATTTCCATTATGGGCATGGTCATCATTGATTAAGATTTAATAAGTGCACTTTTTCAAGGAGCAAGTTATCATTACATGATAATAGTTATTATTTAGTTGGAAGCGATTTATGAAAAAGACATTAGCAGCTTTAGTTGGCTTAGTGTTAACAACCCCTGTGTTTGCAGATGAAGCAGTAAATATTTACTCTTTTCGACAACCGTTTTTAATTCAGCCAATATTAGATGATTTTACTAAGCAAACAGGCATTAAAACAAATGTGGTGTTTGCTAAAAAAGGATTAATAGAGCGTGTTAAGCGTGAAGGAAAGCATAGCCAAGCTGATTTAGTCTTAACCTCTAATTTTAGTGATTTAGTGCAGCTAGATGAATTAGATTTAACCCAAACAATTAATAGTGAAACCGTTAATAGTAATGTACCGGCTAAGTTTCGTGATGTTGAAGGACAATGGGTTGCATTAACTAAGCGGGTGCGTAACGTTTATTCATCAAAAGAGCGCATAGGTGCATTAGCGCATTTAAGCTATGAAGAATTAGCCGATCCTAAATACAAAGGCAAAATTTGCACCCGTTCGGGTAAGCACCCATATAATTTAGGCTTGGTCGCTTCAATGATTGCACACCATGGTGAAGCAGAAACTAAAAAATGGCTTGAAGGTGTGAAAGCAAATTTAGTTCGTAAACCTCAAGGTAATGACCGCGGGCAAGTAAAGGCAGTAAAAGAAGGCTTATGTGATTTAGCGATCGGTAATAGTTATTACTTTGGTAAGATGATGGAAGATCCCGAGCAAAAACCATGGGCTGATGCCGTACATATTAACTTTCCGAATCAAGATAACAGAGGCTCACATATTAACGTATCTGGTGTAGTTATGACCAAGTACGCTAAAAATCCTGAAAATGCCTTGAAACTAATCGAGTTTATGACCGACAATAAGGCGCAAAATATGTACGCTTCGGTCAATATGGAATATCCAGTAAGACTGGGCGTTGAATTATCAAGCTTAGTAGCATCATGGGGTAGCTTTAAGGAAGATAGCTTAGCGCTTGATGAAATTAGCAAATATCGTCCTTTAGCACTTAAGCTAATTGATGAGGTGAAGTTCGACCTTTAATGAGTTTAAAATTTTCACTGTCGCGATGGCAGTTATTCGCGTGGGTTATTGGCATAGTGTTGATAACCCCATTGTGTTTTTTATTGTTCGAATCACTACAAGGCGATTCTGACGTATTTAGCCACCTCTGGGATACCGTGCTGTGGGATTATACCCGCAATACACTGTTACTTATTTTGGGTGTTGGCGTTGTCAGTTGTATTATTGCCCTTCCGCTTGGCTGGTTAACCGCTTATTGTGATTTTCCCGGCCGTAAACAGTTTGAGTGGGCGCTTATGCTGCCCCTTGCGATGCCGACCTATATTATTGCTTACGTTTACACTGATCTGTTTGATTATGCCGGTCCGGTGCAAATAGGGTTACGCGAATGGTTTGGTTGGCAATCACCTAATGATTATTGGTTTTTTGATATTCGTACTTTATCTGGTGCGATTATTATGATTGCCTTAGTGCTTTATCCTTATTTGTATTTGATTTTTAAAACTGCATTACGCGAACAGTCATTTAAATTGGTGCAGGCGAGTCAGTTGATGGGATTATCACCTAAGCAGAGCTTTTTCAAAGTTAGTTTACCACTTGCTCGAGGGGCGATTGTGGCTGGACTGACGCTGATCAGTATGGAAGCAATGGCTGACTTTGCAACCGTTAATTATTTTGCGGTAAGTACTTTAACTACAGCGGTTTATGATACTTGGTTAGGGTATTATTCGTTAACAGCTGCGGCTAAAATTTCAGGTATTATGTTACTTATATTGTTTTTAGCGTTAACGATGGAGCGTTTTAGTCGTCGTAATCAAGCTGTATTTGAGCGCCAACCAAGCGTCAACAGTGATGCGCTATATAACTTAACGGGCAAAAGTGCATGGCTGGCAACTATCTTTTGTATTGCAGTGTTATTTTTTGCCTTTATATTACCTGTCGCTGTGTTAATGGGTTATGCCATTTTATATTTCGGACAAGCATGGAATAGCGTATTTTTTCTCTATGCATGGCAAAGCTTTAAAGTCGCGGCCATCGTGAGCATTATCACCATTATTTTGAGTCTGTTAGTGGTATTTTATCAGCGCATTGCTAAGCAGCAATATCCACTTGTACCTGGGCGATTAGCCAGTACAGGTTATGCGTTACCTGGAACAGTACTCGCTATTGCAGTGTTGTTACCATTGACCTTGTTAGACGATAAATTAAATACTTGGTTAGAGCCAATAGGTATTACACCGGGGCTATTATTGAGCGGTACTTTGTTTGCAATTATATTTGCATATGTGGTGCGCTTTTACGCTATAGCTCATGGTGCAATTGAAGCTAGTTTTATGCGGATAAGCCCATCGCTTGATATGGCGAGTCAATCAATGGGGAAAAGCCAAGGCCAAACTCTACGCAAAGTACATATCCCGTTATTACGTCGTGGTATTTTAACCGCAGGATTGTTGGTATTCATTGAATGCATGAAAGAATTACCTACCGCATTGTTATTAAGGCCATTTAATTTTGAAACCTTAGCGACTCATGTGTTTCAGTATGTCAGTGATGAGCAGTTAGAGCTGGCGTCTATTTCAGCGTTAGCAATTGTTTTGGTGGGGTTAATTCCTTTATACTTTATTAATCGCTCGATGGAGCAACGCAGTTAATGAGCAGTTTAGTATTAGAAAATTTATCGTATCAATACAACGGCACATCCGTGATTGAGCACTTAGATTTAACTGTCGCACAAGATGAAATAGTGTGTTTACTCGGTGCTAGTGGCTGTGGAAAAACCACCACATTAAAAGCTATTGCTGGGCTGATTGAAGCAAAGCAAGGAAAAGTATTTATTGATGGTAAGTTAGTCAGTGATGAGCATACTTTTTTAGCGCCAGAGTATCGAAATATTGGCATGATGTTTCAAGATTATGCGCTATTTCCACATTTAACTGTGGCTGATAATATTGCCTTTGGCTTAACCAATATGACAAAAGCGGATAAGTTAAAGCGCGTTGCTGAAATGCTTGAATTAGTGCATTTAATTAATTGTGCAGAACGTTTCCCGCATCAGTTATCTGGGGGTCAGCAGCAGCGAGTGGCAATTGCTAGGGCACTGGCTTATAAACCTAGTTTATTGTTATTAGATGAACCGTTTTCCAATATTGATACGCAAGTACGGTTTGAGTTAATTGCAGATATTCGTCGTATTATTAAAACCCAGCAAGTATCAGCTGTATTTGTTACTCATTCAAAAGAAGAGGCATTTGCGTTTGCTGATACATTAGCAGTAATGCACTGTGGGAAAATTGCTCAACAAGGTACGTCTGAGCAGCTATTTAGTGCTCCAAGCTCAAAGGTAGTTGCAGAATTTCTTGGTCAGGGCATATACTTAGATGCAGAAGTATTAACAGCAACTGAATATCATACTGCTTTCGGATGTGTTGAGTCATTAGTTACGCATCGTCATGTTAAGCAAGTTGGGAAACTTTATGTTCGCCCACACCATCTTGAGTTAATACCTTTTCAATCACAAGGCTGTAGTGCAAATACGGTGACTATTTTAAACAGTCGTTTTGTTGGTTCGCATTTTGTGTATAAGGTTATGGTTGATGGACAAGAAATTGAAGTTGCTGCTCAGTTGGGCCACTCATTTTTAGCAAATGAACAGGTGACAATAAAAATAACACCACACACGGTTAACTTTTTCGCAGATTAAGTGCTTTAGTATTTTTAATTTCATTAAAAACGCCGTGTATGAGATTTTGAGTTAAGGAAATACCATGGCGCAAGCGCAATCTGGAATTTGTGCTGAGGCAAACTTGCACGGTTTACATTTGTTTTTTAATGTATTTGATGGCCACGATGAGTCATTACGCAAAAAGTTAAAATACGTGAGCGCTATCCAAGATGAGTTTTCAGATCAGTTTTCTGAATCGATGCTCTCCAGCCTAGTTGCAGTGGGGGCACAGTACTGGCCGCACATTCTGCCTGAATTTCTGCCTAGTGAATTACAGAGCTTTCCTAATATTACTCATAATGATCATATTATGGGTGCTCAGCCTTTTGATTTATTTGTCCAAATTCGTTCCGATAGGGAAGATGTAAACCATTTATTTGCTTTGCAAATTCTTAAGTTATTTGCCCCCGATGTTGAATTGGTTGAGCAAGTGCGAAACTTTCGATTTTTAGATGGTCGCGATTTTAATGGTTTTATACTCGGTGGTGACACTCCTCATGGTCGCCAAAAGCGCATCACAGCGTTAATCAATAAACCCAACCATTTTGAAGATCAAGGCAGTTACGTACATATACAGCGCTATAAGCATGACTTAAGTGTGTGGCAAAACCTACCTCTGAGTGAGCAAGAGCAAATAATGGGACGCACTCGCTTAGATAATACCTTGATTATGCCTGCGACTGAGAATAGTCATGCTGTACGCACTGAGTTAAAAGATGAGCAAGGGCAACCACTGCAATTAAATCAAAACATGCCTTATGGTGACGTTTACGAACAGGGTATATTAGCGATTAGTTATGCAGCACAGGGAAATGCATTTGAGCAAGTATTACGAAGTCGATTAGGTGATGCCGATTGCTACGATCATTGGCTTGATTTTACTCAAGCCGATATGGGTTCTGCGTTTTTTGCCCCATCAATTAACTTTTTAAAGCAGCTGTAAAAAGTTTGAATCGGTAGATTTATACCGTATCAAATAAAATACGCACACGTTCAAGAGTTACATCAATTTCAGATACTTTAGCTGGAGCGATAAAAATAGTATCGTCACCAGCAATGGTACCTAGTACGCCATCTGCTTTACCTAATGAATCTAATAGTCGAGCAATTAATTGTGCAGCTCCTGGGCTGGTTCGAATAATGATCATCATTTCGTTATGCATTATATCAATCACTAACTGACGTAATGGACTTTTCGCTGTAGGTACGCCCATTTCAGCAGGCAAACAATAGACCATTTCTTGTTTGGCATTACGAGTGCGTACCGCGCCAAACTTGCTTAACATCCGCGACACCTTACTTTGACTAATATTATCAAAGCCTTGCTCTTTTAGGGCGTCAACAATCTCACCTTGTGAACCAAAGTTTTCTTCTTTTAAAAGTGCCTTAAAGGCCTTTACTAATGCTTCTTGTTTATCTTGTGGTTGCATATTATAGGTTCTTATTCATAAGTGATGCGCTAATTGTACACAATGTTGCATACTTATGCAGTAGTTGTTTGCTTTTGCGATGGATTTTAGTGCTGTAAACCAGCAAGTTTACAACTATGGTCTAAATTATATGTGAAATAAGCAGGATAAATTTGTCTTTAGTCGTTAATTTCATTATCTTTAGAGCCACAAATATTTCCTACCTCAAATTACGGAGAATTCCAATGAAAGTTGCTGTATTAGGTGCTGCTGGCGGTATCGGCCAAGCGTTGTCTTTATTATTAAAAACAGGCTTACCAGCTGGTTCTGAATTATCACTT
Organism: Pseudoalteromonas sp. SR41-8; assembly: GCF_014163915.1. Classification (NCBI taxonomy): domain Bacteria; kingdom Pseudomonadati; phylum Pseudomonadota; class Gammaproteobacteria; order Alteromonadales; family Pseudoalteromonadaceae; genus Pseudoalteromonas; species Pseudoalteromonas sp. SR41-8. The sequence continues at coordinate 27,993 of NZ_JACJEE010000004.1, read as the reverse complement.
TATGATGTTGCTCCAGTTGTTCCTGGTGTTGCTGTTGATCTTTCTCATATCCCAACTGACGTTAAAGTTGCAGGCTTTGGTGTTGATGCACTAGATCAAGCGTTAACTGGTTGTGATATCGTTCTTATCCCTGCTGGTATGCCACGTAAGCCTGGTATGGACCGCGCTGATTTATTTAATGTTAATGCTGGTATTATCAAAACATTAGCAGAAGGTATTGTTGCTAACTGTCCAAAAGCATTAGTGGGTATTATCACTAACCCAGTAAATGGCACTGTGCCAATTGTTGCGGAAGTATTCAAAAAAGCAGGTACTTACGACGCGAAACGTGTTTTCGGTATTACCACTCTTGATGTGATCCGTTCAGAAGCATTTGTAGCTGAGCTTAAAGGTGTTGACGTTGCAACTGTGAAAGTACCAGTAATTGGTGGTCACTCAGGCACAACAATCCTTCCGTTACTATCTCAAGTTGAAGGCGTTACTTTCACTGATGAAGAAGTTGCTGCACTTACTCCACGTATCCAAAATGCAGGTACTGAAGTAGTAAATGCAAAAGCGGGCGGTGGTTCTGCAACATTATCAATGGGCGCTGCTGCTGCACGTTTTTGTATGTCTTTAGTTAAAGGCTTACAAGGTGAAGACGTTGTAGATTACGCTTACGTTGCTGTTGAAAATGGCGATGCTGCATACTTTGCACACCCAGTACGTTTAGGTAAAAACGGCGTAGAAGAAATTCTTTCTTACGGTGAACTAAGCGCATTTGAAGAGCAAGCTAAAAACGACATGCTTGATACGCTGAAAAAAGACATCCAAGAAGGTGTTGATTTCATCAACGCTTAATTGCTAAGTCGATTGATACAAAAAAGCCTGCATTTGCAGGCTTTTTTATGCTCGAAGGATTTTTATACATTAGGTGTTTATTAGTGATTACGATCAACGGCAATACGAGCCAAGCTAACGAGTGCTTCTTTATACGGTGATTCATCTAATACAGATAAACATGCAATCGCTTTATTGGCTTCTTCGTTGGCTTTATTCATCGTAAACTCAAGTGCTTTGGTTTCATTGAGGGCACTTAGAATAGCTTCTAAGTGGTCCATACCATTACTGTGCTCAATGGCATCACGGATCAACTGTACTTGCTCAGCATTACCGTGGCGCATAGCATAAAGTAGTGGCAGGGTAGGTTTGCCTTCGGCCAGATCATCACCGATGTTTTTACCTAACTGCTCAGCATCAGCATTGTAATCAAGTACGTCATCCACCAATTGAAAAGCGGTTCCTAAATGCATACCATAAAGATTAAGCGCTTGCAGCGTAGAGTCGTCTTTTTCGGTAATAATCGCAGCAAGGCCTGTTGCAGCTTCAAATAATTTAGCTGTTTTAGAATAAATTACCTGCATGTAGCTATCTTCGGTGGTATCAGGGTCGTTACAGTTCATTAATTGCAGCACTTCACCTTCGGCAATCACGTTGGTTGCATCAGCGAGTATTTGCATAACTTGCATTTTACCAATACCAACCATCAGCTGAAATGAGCGGGTGTAGATAAAGTCACCAACAAGTACGCTGGCTGCATTACCAAACTCAGCATTTGCTGTCGGTGTTCCTCTGCGTAAATTTGATTCATCAACGACATCATCATGCAGTAATGTAGCTGTGTGAATAAATTCAACAATAGTTGCTAAAGTAACATGATCTTTGCCTTCATAGCCAAGTGCTTTAGCCGCTAAAATAGCCAACATAGGGCGAACACGCTTGCCGCCGCTGTTTACTATATATAAGCCTAGTTGATTGACTAATGCTACATCAGAGCGCATTTGCGCGTAAATTAGTTGATTGACGTCATTCATATCGTTTTCGATTAACGCCTGGATAGCTTTTATATCCATTGATCTCCGAGCCAATTTTAATGGGTATACGGGGCTGATTGTACAACAAAAAACAGCTTTGCTCGACAGTTTGTGACGATTCGCTGAAAAAACACGGTTAAGCAGCTTAATTTAGCCTTAATTTGGAAAGATAACTTTTTTATTTGAGAAAATTTACGTTAATTCAACATGGTTGTTTTTTATTCTTAGTGCGTGTTTGTTCGTGGTGTAATTTATTTGTCATGAAACGCTAAAAAGGCTTGGCATAATGCCAATTTAATATAAAATAGGTGAAAATATTGAATCGCCTTCAATGCAGCTATTTTTTATTCATTTAATTAATAAAACAGGCTTGCTAGTTTTTGCACATTAGCGTAAACTTCGCGCCCTATTGAATAATATTTTAGTTGCGTCGATTTGAGGGCGCACAGACGGAGTTAATTATGTACGCGGTTTTCCAAAGTGGTGGTAAACAGCACCGTGTGACTGAAGGTCAAACAATTCGTCTTGAGAAATTAGACGTTGAGACTGGTGCAGCAGTTGAATTTGATTCAGTACTTTTAGTTGCTGATGGTGAGAAAATCGAGATCGGTGTACCGTTCGTAAACGGTGGTAAAATAACAGCTGAGGTTGTTTCACATGGTCGCGGTGAGAAGATTAAGGTTGTTAAATTTAGACGCCGTAAGCATTCTCGTAAGCAAATGGGCCATCGTCAATGGTTCACAGAAGTTAAAATCACTGGCATTAGCGCTTAATTAGAGGTACTTAGAAATGGCACATAAAAAAGCAGCTGGTAGTACTCGTAACGGTCGCGATTCAGAAAGCAAACGCCTTGGTGTTAAGCGTTTTGGTGGCGAATCAGTTCTAGCGGGTAGCATCATTGTTCGTCAACGTGGAACTAAATTCCATGCTGGCACAAACGTAGGTATCGGTAAAGACCACACTATCTTCGCAAAAGCAGATGGTAAAGTTCAGTTTGAACAAAAAGGTCCTTTAAACCGTAAATACGTAAGCATCGTATCTGAGTAATCAGAATCGGTTCTTAAAAAACCCCGCCTTTGCGGGGTTTTTTGTTTTGAAAATAAATATATACCTAAGCCAAGCCTGCAATCAGCTTGGCTTAGGTATATAATAGTGAAATTAACAAGCCAATCCCTAAAGTGAGTAATCATGAAGTTTGTAGATGAAGTAGAAATTCGCGCAGAAGCTGGAGACGGTGGCAGCGGCATCGTATCTTTCCGTCGTGAAAAATATGTCCCAGATGGTGGACCAGACGGCGGTGACGGTGGAGATGGTGGTAGTGTTTATCTACAAGCTGATGAAAACTTAAATACCCTAATCGATTATCAGTTTGAGCGTTTTCATAGAGCTGAACGTGGTACTAATGGCCGCAGTCGTAACTGTACCGGTAAAAAGGCTGATGACTTATATGTGATGGTGCCTGTAGGTACTCGGATCATGGATGTTGATACCCAAGAAGGTCTTGGTGATTTGACTCAACATGGTCAAAGAATTTTGGTTGCAAAAGGCGGTTTCCACGGCTTGGGGAATGCGCGTTTTAAATCAAGTACTAATCGAGCGCCTCGTCAAAAAACATTAGGCACACCGGGTGAAGTACGTAACCTTAAACTAGAGCTATTATTATTAGCTGATGTTGGTTTATTAGGTTTGCCAAATGCAGGTAAGTCTACTTTTATTCGTAGTGTATCGGCAGCGAAACCAAAAGTAGCTGATTACCCATTTACTACGCTGATTCCAAATTTAGGTGTGGTACGTCCAGAAGCAAATAAATCATTTGTTATTGCAGATATCCCAGGGTTAATTGAAGGTGCCTCTGATGGCGCTGGCTTGGGTATTCGCTTCTTGAAACATTTAGAGCGTTGCCGTGTATTACTGCATATTATCGATGTTATGCCTGCCGATGGTTCAAACCCAGTAGATAATGCATTTGCGATCATCAATGAGTTGCATCAGTACAGCCCGAAGCTGGCTGAAAAACCACGTTGGTTAGTCTTTAATAAAATAGACTTATTGCCTGAAGATGAAGCTCAGGAGCTATGTGAGCAAATCGCTGAAGAGTTAGGCGAGACTGAAAATATTTATCATATTTCTGCAATTAATAAGCTAAATACTCAGCCATTAATTCATAACATCATGACGCTACTTGATAGCATGCCAAAAGAAAAGTTTGTACCAGTTGAAGATGAAGAAGTTGAATTCAAATGGGATACTTATCATAAAGATGCCACTAAGAAGAATGATGACGACGACTGGGATAGTTGGGATGATGACGATTATGACGTTGAAGTTGTCTATGAGCGTTAGACTAAAGTAAAATATTTTAAAAGGAGCTGGTGCTCCTTTTTCTTTTTATAATAAAAAAGTATTGGGTTTTAATGTGAAAATTTCAATGATTGCAGCTATGGCTAAAAATAGAGTGATTGGCCAAGATAATGATATGCCATGGCATTTACCTGCTGATTTACAGCATTTTAAAGCGGTTACAATGAATAAGCCCGTGATCATGGGACGTAAAACATTTGAGTCAATTGGTCGCCCTTTACCTGGTCGACGCAACATCGTTATTAGCCGAAATACAGACTATACTGCAGTTGGGGTTGATGTAGTAACATCTCCTGAAGCCGCAATTTCATTGCTGTGTGAGTCTGATGAGGTAATGGTGATTGGTGGCGGGAATATATATCAACAATTTTTAAAAAGTGCCGATACACTTTATTTAACGTTTATTGACCTTGATGTTGCAGGGGATACTCAGTTCCCTGATTATGAACAATCAGCAAACTGGCAAGTTGTAGAAGAGCTGTATAATCAACCTGACGATAAAAACATTTATGGTTATAGATTCGTCACATTGGATAAAGTTAAGTAACATTATTGCGGTTAAGCTTATAGGTTGATACAATATTAAACAACTAAGGTAGTTATAAAGTATTACACAAGGGTATAAAATGATTAAATTATCAACACTCGTTATTGCTGCAGCTGTTATTTCTGGTTCTGTTGCTTTTAGCGCGCCAGTTAAAGCGGATGATCAGTTAGCTGTTTCAATCTGTGAATACATAGCTGCGGATGATAAAAACCGTCTACGTGATAAATTAAAAAGCTCACGTGTGAAAATTCGTAATATTTATGATGCAGTACAATGTAATGGTCTTAACTTGCTACGCCATGCGGTTGCCAGTAATGCAGTTGATACTGGTGAATACATTGTGAAAAACTTATCTAAAAGCTCTTTAGAAGATGGAGCTGACATAGCATGGGCCGAAGCAAATGGTCATGGCGGTTCTGCATTAATACCAGCTATTAAAGAACGTGCTGGTTTATAAGTTATAATGAATTATTAAAAAAGCCGCGATATCGCGGCTTTTTTGTATCTGAAACAAAAGTTTAACAGATTCGACCTCTATTGTAATTTTATCTGGTAGAATAGGTAGGTTATAAGCAGTTTAAGCAGTGAACAACTATGTTAAGTCCTTTTTATCAGCAACATGCTGACTATGTCTCTATTTCTCGTGAACAAGGGTGTCGTTTCGCAAAGTGCGTTGCTGATGATTACAATCCACTTCATGATAAAGATGCAAAACGTTTTTGTGTGCCTGGAGATTTATTATTTTCATTGGTATTAAGTCGTTATGGCATCAGTGAAAAAATGGAATTTACCTTTGCCGGCATGGTTGATGAGAATACCAAACTCAACTTCCCTGAGGGGGCAGATGAGTTTGATATTACCAGTGGCGATAAAGTCATGCTGAAGGTTAAGCGCGAAGGTAAAACTAGCCAGTGCCAAACACTCACAGATAGTCTAATAAAAAATTATGTTGAGTTTTCAGGTACAACTTTTCCGCATGTTATTATTCCACTTATGGGCAAGCAAGATGTCATGATCAATCCAGCTCGCCCTATGGTTATCTATGAGTCAATGTTGATTAATCTCGATACATTAGAGATCCATGCACCTACGTTAGAATACGCAGAGCCGAGTTTTGAATATACAGGCAAGCGTGGAAAAATCACATTGCGTTTTAACTTGTTAGAAAATGGCGTAAAAGTCGGCTGTGGTGAAAAGCACATGTTGGTATCAGGTATTCAACAATATTGCCAAGATACGGTGGATGATCTAATTACGTTCTATAACCAACGAAAAGAAACCCTCAAACCAGCTTGAACATTTAGCAAGCTTAGAAAGGCGCTGCAAAGCGCCTTTTTTGTTATTCGCTTTGGGCGTACAATAGCGCCATTATTTGTTACACAAAGCTAAACTTATGTCTGCGACTACTTTCTCTGAGTTAAAACTCGATCCTGTACTGCTTAATGCACTTGAACAAAATGAATATCATACCCCTACGGCGATACAGCTAAAAACTATTCCGCTGATTTTAGCTGGTCATGATGTTATGGGGAGTGCACAAACAGGAACAGGTAAAACAGCTGCTTTTGTATTACCTCTGTTACATAAATTATTTAATACACCAAGTAAAGATGAGCCGGGTACTGCTAGAGTACTTATTTTGACACCAACTCGAGAGCTTGCTCAGCAAGTCTTCGCTAGCTTTGAGAAATACGCGCAAGGTACTGATATTAAAGGTGCACTCGCTTATGGTGGTGCCAGTATTGGCCCGCAAATTAAAGCCATGAAAGATGCACAAGTTGTAGTGGCAACGCCAGGGCGATTACTTGATCATATAATCAAAGGCAGCATTAAACTATCAAGTGTTGATTCACTGGTGTTTGATGAAGCCGATCGCATGCTTGATATGGGCTTTATTGACGAAATTAAACGTATATTGCGCCATGTTCCCAGTGATCGTCAGACCTTACTATTTTCAGCTACCTTTGACGATAGTGTATTTGAGCTCAGTAAAAAGTTATTAAAAGATCCAAAACTTGTTGAAGTCAATAAACGTAATTCTGCGGCTGTAGAAGTTGAGCAAATCATTTACGCGGTTGATGAAGACCGTAAACGTGAGCTTGTCTCGCACATGATTGGCATGAAAAACTGGCGCCAAGTACTGATCTTTACTCGCACAAAGCAAATGGCCGATCAACTCGCCAAAGAAATGTGTAAAGATGGCTTAAAAACACAGTCAATTCATGGTGATAAATCTCAAGGTGCACGTGATAGAGCACTGCAAGATTTTAAAGAAGGTACCACTCGTGTGCTAGTGGCAACCGATGTTGCAGCTCGAGGTCTAGACATAGTCTCGTTAAAGTATGTGATTAATTTTGAATTACCTTATATAGCTGAAGATTATGTCCACCGTATTGGCCGCACAGGGCGCGCTGGCGAGCAAGGCTTAGCGATGTCATTAGTCAGCCTTGACGAGCAGTGGTTACTTGAAGAAATTGAAGTGTTGCTTGATACTCGTCTAACGCCGCAGTGGTTAGCTGGCTATGAACCTGATCCAAATAAAAAGCCAAAAGACAACCGTAAAAACACCAATAAATCACGTAAAGAGCGCGACAAAAAACGTATTACAGGGCAAAAAACACCAAACAGAAGACGCAAATAATCGTTCTCAGTCGTGACTTATTAATTCATTGCATAGTATAGTATTTATTATCAAGCTCAAAATAAGCAAACGGATATGCTTACTTTGAGTGATAAATTATAAAAACGGATACTTACGCAATTTGTTTTTCAGCTAAGTTTAATTCCATCGTCGCTTTTAATAAGCGGTAAAGATTAATAGATGCATCAATTTCTTCTTTACGGTTGGTTAAACTTTCAATATTTAACCCCAGTGGCACGTCTAAATGCGCGCAACTTCTTAGTATTAAATCTAAGTTTTCACGGCAAATACGTACAGATTCACTCAGTGGGTTTTGCGAATCAAGCATCCGCCATTTAGTTGCATCAGGTACGGAAATTCCTAACCATTGCATAAACTCTAAGGTTTTTTCACTGCCGCAGGGTGTAAAGGTTAGAATAATACGTTTAGGTTCGATACCTTGAGCTTTACAGCTGCGCGCATAACTGGTGATCAAATCCACGGTTGCTTGCGCGTTATACACAGCTTGTGAGATAAAAAATTTACAGCCTTGCGTGGTTTTTTCAAGTAAGCGTTCATGTTCATTACGTTTACTTGCGTGGCGCTCGGCAATGGTAACGCCTCCTAAAAAGAAGTCTTGAGGCTGTTCGCTTAAGACTTTATAAGCATCAGGCAGGCTTAATTTAATATCCCCGTCAGATGATGGACTACCGACTAATACTAGGTTTTTTAAATTAAACTGGTTTTTAGTTTCGCTTAACCACTGTTTAAATTCGGCCACACCGCGCTGTGCAACACTTTTATAAGTGATCACTTCTTGATGCGATAAATTACGTAGTAAGTTACTGTATTCTCGAGGATCTACTGTTTGCTTGAACGGAAAAGGGCGAGGCATCTCAGTGCGACTACTTTCATCTTGAATGTCATAAATAATCACGCCATCGTATTCAATTTCATGCAAACGAGCTAAGAGCTTTTGGGCGATAATTTCAAGCTGCGCTTTATCAGTACCAATACGTGGTGGGGTGGTACCAATTAAGTACACACCCTGATTGGTGTCTTCAATTTTCTCTTGTAGTGATAAAGCCATAATCCTCATTCCAGCTAAGTTAGTGTCTATGGCAAATAATATAGCAGCCATTTAGACGTCTAGATAGATTTTTTTAGTGAAACTTTTTCAACGAAGGTGAGTTTTATTCATGTTGCTCTGAATGAAGAGTTCTCTGATACACAACTGTTTACATAATTTATTACCTCAGGGGTCTTATATTGACTTGCTTTGTTGCATAATCGGATGACTAAAAACAAGAAATTTATTCAACTAACAAGGGATAGCAATGAAATTTAAATTATTAGCAACGAGCCTTGCGGTAACGCTTGCACTGAGCGGCTGTGCAAATAACAGCGGCTCAAACATGGTCAAAGAGGTTGAGATTGAACAGTCAACGGTTGCCAGTAGTAATGATCGGGTGTTCTCACAAGATTATTTATTAGAAGAGCTTGATAACGGTTTACGCGTTATGGTGGTGAAAACTGATTACCCTGATGTGGTATCACTACAAATTCCAGTGTCTGTCGGTTCTCGTAATGAAGTCGAAGCAGGTAAAACCGGTTTTGCACACTTTTTTGAACACATGATGTTTAAAGGCTCTGAAAAATATCCGCAAGATGTGTATTCTGATATTCTAAAAAATTCTGGGGTTGATAATCGCGCTTATACAACCAATGATTACACTAACTATCACTTAAACTTTTCAAAGCAACATCTTGATAAAGTACTTGAAATTGAAGCGGATATTTTTCAAAACCTGACTTATTCAGAAGAGCAATTTCGTACCGAAGCATTAACAGTTAAAGGCGAATACCTTAAAAATAATGCCAGCCCGGTTCGTAAGTTACTTTCTGCAGTACGTAATGAAGCATTCGAAAAACATACTTATAAACATACCACCATGGGCTTTTTTGAAGATATTGAAGCCATGCCGGATCAAATGGCATACGGTAAAGAGTTTTTTGCTAAGTTTTATAAACCTGAATATGTGTCATTAGTGATTGTAGGCGATGTTGATCCAGCTGAAACTATGGCTATGGTTAAAAAACACTGGGGCCAATGGCAAAAAGGCGATTTCGTTGCTGATATTCCAACCGAACCAAAACAGCAAGCGGCGAAATATATACATGAGCAAAACGAAGGCTTACCAGGGCATTGGTTATTAGTATCTTATAAAGGCACAGCCTGGCAGCCAAAACAAAAAGACAGAGCCGCGCTTGATTTACTGTCACAGCTTTATTTTTCAACCAACTCAGAGCTTTACCAAGAGTTAGTGGTTGATAAACAAATTGCTAGCCAAATGTTTAGCTATAATCCTGATACCAAAGATCCCGGCTTATTACATGTTTTTGTGAAAGTTGAAAATGAGGCTGATTTAGCGGTTGCTCGTGATGCAATTAATAGCACCTACGCAAAAGCTCGCACTGAGTTGGTTGATAGCCAAAAGCTAGCTGATTTAAAATCCAATCTTAAATACAGCTTTATTAACGGCCTAGACTCATCACAAGCTATAGGTTCAACCCTTGCCAGTTATATGCATTTTGAGCGCGATCCAGAAGTCGTCAATCAGTTATATGCAACGGCAGATAGCATCACCGCGCAAGATATTAAAGACATTGCTAATAAGTATTTTGTAGACAGTGGTCGTACTACTGTGACTATGTCTGCACTGGATAAAGTGGCTGGCTTTGAACAAGAAGTGGACTTAAACACTCTCGTTGCTAGCAAGCAAACTGTGCAACAGCGTCATTTTAAAGTGCTAGATAAAACCAATAGTTCGCCATTGATTGATATTAACTGGTTATTCCATACCGGTGCTGCGGCTGATCCTAAAGGTCAAAAAGGCGTAGCTGCACTCACTGCGGCCATGCTTGCTCAAGGTGGTTCACAGGCGAAGAGCTACAACGACATTAAACAGGCACTTTATCCATTGGCAGGTAGCTTTGGTTATCAGATAGATAAAGAAATGATTTCGCTACAAGGGCGTGTCCATAAAGATAACGCTGCACAATGGTATGCACTGGTTAGTGAGCAGTTACTAAATCCTGGCTTTAGAGAAGATGACTTTAAACGCCTTAAGAAAGAGCTCATCGACGGTATAAAATCTGGCCTAAAAGCCTCAAATGACGAAGAGCTAGGTAAAGAAGTACTTTATCATAAGCTGTATCAAGGTCACCCATATGAGAGCTATAACTACGGTGATCTATCTGATTTAGAAGCATTAACACTTGATGACGTGAAAGCGTTTTATGCGAAAGAATTTACTCAAGCTAAACTGACTGTCGGTTTAATTGGCGCAGTACCTGAATCACTTAAAGCAACCATGTTTAGCGATTTAAGTGCTTTGCCTAAAGGTCAGCAAAGTCGTTTATCGATTCCTGATGCACCAGCGCTAAAAGGTCATCACGCTACAATTGTAGAAAAATCAGCGCAATCGACTGCGGTATCGTTTGGCTTCCCAATTGATACCATTCGTAGTAGTGAAGACTGGACGGCACTGTGGTTAGTTCGCTCATACTTTGGCGAGCACCGCAGTTCAAACTCATATCTTTATGAGCGCATTCGTCAAACCCGCGGTATGAACTACGGCGATTACGCGTATATTGAGTATTTCCCACGAGGTATGTTCCAGACTAAGCCTGATGCAAACTTAGGCCGCTCTGAGCAAATATTTCAAGTATGGCTTCGCCCGCTGCGCTCGAACAATGACGCTCATTTTGCAACGCGTACCGCTTTATTTGAACTTGATAAGCTAATCAAAAATGGCATGACAGAAAAAGACTTTGACGCAACGCGTAACTTCTTAATTAACTTTGTGCCGCAAATGGTAGCAAGCCAAAACCGTCAATTAGGGTATGCGCTAGATAGTGAGTTTTACAACACCGATACTTTCGTAAAATATGTAACGAGCAAGCTTGAAAAACTGACAGTAGCTGATGTAAATCGTGTCATAAAAGAGAACTTACAAACGGATGATATTCAGTATGTGTTTATCACCGGCGACGGAAAAGATATGCAAAAGCGCCTAGCGTCAGAGCAAACATCCCCTATGGTATATAATGCAGAGAAACCAGCTGAATTAGTTGCTGAGGATAAAGTAATCGCTAATTACAAACTGGCAATACCAGCGAAAAATATTGAAGTACTTGCTGTAGATAAGGTGTTTGAATAACGAGCATTTAAATAACTAAGAAGCTTAATTTAGATGCCCCAAATTTGGGGCATTTTTATAACATTGCGCCAATTTTTACACCTAATCCAAAAAGTATAATTGCACTGACGATAAGCAGTAAGGTGATGTGTCCTCGCGATTCCTTTGACATAGTTTAAATCTCCTTATTTCATAATTAAAAACACGGTGATCATGCCAAGCGCAAAGCTGGCAATGGACGACAGCGCTAAAATTGTTGTGATACTTTGCGTATTTAAAGTATGTGTCTGAGCAACTGAAACTGTATTTTCCTCAAGTTTTATTAACTCACCTTGACGTACTTCTAACACTGCACACAAGGCCATGGTGGTTTCTTTAGACGCTGCACCTTCTTTTTCTACCCGTTGAATAGTTCGTAAACTTACGTCACAGGCATCTGCAAGCTGTTGTTGAGTCCAATCAAGCTTTTGCCTTAATGCTTTTATAGTTTTGGGGTTTAATTGCATGATTATTTCCCCAAAGCTAATGTTGAAATAATATACCCAACAGTAAAACCAACAACAAAACATCCAGCAATAAAAAGAGCTGATTTTTTAGGGTTACTAAATAAAGTTGTTTGCTCTAAGCTTTTAACTAACTTTTTATTTTTAAACAGTGAGCACTCAAGCCTACCAGTTAAAATATTGTGCATTTCAAACTTAACATTAAAAGTATTACCTGATAGTTCAAATTGGTGTTTACTTGTGACATTAATACTTCGCTTTTCACTAACTAGCTCATCATTAATATAGACTTCTTCCTTACCGGTGAAGTAACTGCCAAAGCAGGCTATTTGATCGTCGCCATCTTGAAAGTAAAATTTATAGCCTAGTTTCTTTGTATTGAGTATGTCATTGTTCATCATCGTATTCCTTATTAAGTTGATGATGCTAATTTAGCGTTTATTATTATTTTTTACGCCGTCAGCTTTACGCCAGTTGTTATTTTGTCATATGACAGTATAACTGTCATTGATGTTTAGTTATTGAATTTTAAAGTTTTATATTTTTTATGGCTACACGTTAATTTTATCTACTGTCGTAACTCATTATGTAAAACTATAATGAGATTATTAAAGAATGATTTTGAAATTTAGTTATATCTAATAACTAGAACAAATAACCGCAGCGTTAACACATCTGACTTGAAATCCGTTAAACTGCATAAAAGCTTATCTTCGTATTAATCTAAGGCCGTCCTATGCGTCATGAAATTTGGCAACAGCTCCGCACCGAAGCAAAAGAAGTCGTTACCCGTGAACCTCTATTAGCAAGTCATGTGTATTCATGTATTTTAAATCATGAGTGTTTAGGGTCTGCGTTGAGTTTTATCGTTGCCAATAAGTTATCTGATGCTGTGGTATCTGCATTTACTATCCGGGAGTTATTTGATCAGGCTTTTGTTGAATGTGATCGAATGCTTACTCATGTCGCCCATGATATAAAAGCCGTTAAAGATCGTGATCCCGCTGCCGATACATATTTAACTGTGATATTAAATTTAAAAGGTTTCCATGCAATTCAAGCACATCGACTCGCCCATTGCTTATGGTTACAAAACCGTAAAGAGCTCGCTCGCTTTATTCAAAGCCGTACCTCAGAAGTATTTGGCGTTGATATCCATCCTGCTTGTAAAGTCGGCCATGGTATTATGTTTGACCATGCAACTGGTATAGTGATTGGTGAAACAGCTGTTATTGAAGATAACGTCTCTATTTTACAATCAGTTACTCTAGGTGGTACTGGTAATGAAAAAGGCGATCGTCATCCGAAAATTCGCGCCGGTGTTTTAATTGGTGCTGGGGCTAAAGTGCTCGGCAATATTGAGGTCGGCGAGGGCGCCCGAATTGGCGCAGGCTCAGTGGTACTGAGCGCCGTACCACCACACACCACGGTTGTAGGCGTACCAGCTAAAATTGTTGGTAAACCAAATTGCCCCTGTCCAGCGAAAAGTATGAATCAGAATTTTTTAGAGGTTGATGAGCCGCAAAACGAATCACACACCAGTGCAATGCTCTAAGTAAAAAACTTAAAAGGAATTAAGTATGAGTAAAAATGATCCATTTTCGCTGTTGTTAGCATTTATCACAGGTGTTGTTCTAACGTGGAGTTATTTTGCGTTGAGCTCTGACGAAGCAGCTCCTGTGACTACAACACAAACACAGGTACTTGAACAAGAAGTCAAAATAATGCCTGCCAGTACCGTAGCTGCAGAGCTAGATACAGTATCCCAGTCCCAACAAGTGACTGATATTACCTCGTCTGCCCAAGATACATCAGCGCAAACAACGGATGAACAAACGCTTGAGCAACAAGTGCAACAGCTCAAGCGTGAGTTACTGCAACAGCAAAAATTAGTAAAAGCTTACGAACAACAATTACAAGCACCGTCCGATTTTGAACAAGCTTTGCTAGACAAGTTTACTGAGCAAAGTCGCAATGAAGAGTGGGCTTATCGTACCGAGACTGCTATGAAAGACTTTTTACAGATTGCTGATCTTGGTATCACCCCTGAATTAGTTAGTGCGCAGTGTAAAAGTTCGGTATGTAAATTTGAACTTGCAGCGCCAAAGGATGTAGATGATTTTGATCATACCCAATGGCGCGAACTCAACGATAAGTTGGTACAACAAGACTTTTGGCAGCAATTTAAAGTCAGTACTTCAAAATCAAGCGATCGCGATTTTTCATTATTATTAAGTACTGAGTCAGAATAACGAGCCTCAGCTGACACGAGCTTGAATCACGCCATCAGCAAGCTCGGTTACAATTAAATCACCTTGAGTTACTTGCTTAATAGACTTAATCACTTGCCCTTGCTCATTTTTAGTGATGCTATAACCACGAGCGAGTACATTGAGCGGACTTACAGATTCTAATCGGCTAGCCTGCATTGCGAGGGTATTTTGGGCACTGTGTAATTGTTGCTGCATGGTTTGTGTTAAACGCCCTTGCAGTTGCTGTAATTGATGACTTGCCTGAGTAATTTTGCGATCTGGTGAGCGCTGCATTAGTCGCGGCGTTAGATTATTTAAGCGGCGCTCATATTGATAGAGCCGATTTTGTATCGCCTGCTGTAATGCTACTGTCAATTCATCTAAACGTTGCGCTTGTTGATTTAACTGATTACGCGGATGACATAATGTTAAACGGTGCTCAAGTGCTGTTGCAACGCTTTGCTTTGCAGATAACTGATGTTTAAACGCATTGGCTAAGCGATTTAATTGTTGTTGGATTTGATTATAAAGTTCGCTGCTATTGGGGCTAACAAGCTCTGCAGCCGCGCTTGGCGTTGCGGCGCGCACATCGGCAACATAATCGCTAATGGTGGTATCAATTTCATGACCGACAGCACTGATAATTGGTAGGTTACTGGCAAAAATAGCGCGTGCCAGTAGCTCATGGTTAAAGCACCATAAATCTTCTAGTGATCCACCACCGCGGCCTAAAATAATTACATCAACTTCATTGCGGGCATTAGCAATATTGATTTTATCAATTAATTGTAGGTGCGCGTCTTTACCTTGCACCATAACAGGGTAGATCACGACTTCAAGTTGTGGCGCTCGACGCTTAAGTACCGTTAAAATATCTTTGATAGCCGCCCCTGTGGCTGATGTAATAACACCAACACGATGCACAACCCCAGGCAATGGTTGTTTATGGGCGGAGCTAAATAAACCTTCGGCGGCTAAGCGCATTTTTAATTCATCAAACTGTTGCTTTAGTTGCCCTTCGCCAGCAGCTTCCATGTGTTCAACAATCAGCTGATAGTCACCACGCGGTTCATACAGCGATACTCGGGCTCGAACTGTCACTTGTGCGCCATTTTCAGGGCGATAGCGTTGGCCTCGATTGTTGCCTCGCCACATCGCCGCTTTTACTTGAGCCCGATCATCTTTGAGCGTGAAATACCAATGACCAGAGGCTGGTGTAATGAAATTTGATATTTCGCCGGTTAAATTTAACGATGCGAATCCTTGTTCGAGTACGGTTCTTATTTCTCTATTTAACCTAGAAACGGTATAAATCGTTTGCTGCTGGGATGTTACGGCCATAAAGCGACTCTAAAAAGCGATGATGGGGGTATTTTATCATAAATAATTGTGAAATCTTATTTACTCGTGCCCACAACGCTGATAAAATTTGGCCGCAATTCCTTAAACAAGATCCACATGTGAGAAGTTGCCAAAATGCTTAGAATTGCTAAAGAAGCTCTTACCTTTGATGACGTACTTTTAGTACCCGGTCATTCTACTGTTTTGCCACACACGGCAAACATTTCAACTCGCTTAACGCGTGGTATCAAACTTAACTTGCCGCTAGTTTCAGCATCTATGGATACTGTTACCGAAGCACGCTTAGCGATTGCGCTAGCGCAAGAGGGCGGTTTAGGTTTTATCCACAAAAACATGACAATTGAAGAACAAGCCAAAAACGTACGTAAAGTTAAAACGTATGAAGCGGGTATTGTTTCTTTCCCTGTTACTGTGACAGCGGATTTAACCATTGCAGATGCAATTGTACTTGCTGAAGAAAAAGGCTTTTCAGGTTTTCCGGTAACGGACGCTGAAAATGGCCTTGTTGGTATTGTTACCAGCCGCGATATGCGTTTCGAAACCAAGCTTGAGCAACCGGTTTCAACAGTGATGACTAAAAAAGAAAAGTTAGTCACTGTAAAAGAAGGTGCTGCGCGTGATGAAATCTTAGGATTAATGCACGAACACCGTATCGAAAAAATCCTTGTTGTTGATGATGCGTTTAAATTAAAGGGCATGATCACAGTAAAAGATTATCAAAAAGCACAAGACAAACCACATGCATGTAAAGATGAACAAGGTCGTTTACGTGTAGGTGCTGCCGTTGGTGTAGGTCCAGGTACTGATGAGCGTATTGCTGCATTAGTCGAAGCGGGCGTTGATGTATTACTAATTGATACCTCACATGGTCATTCTCAAGGTGTTATCGACCGTGTTGCACAAACTCGTCAAACTTACCCTGAACTACAAATTGTAGCTGGCAATGTGGCAACAGCTGAAGGTGCGATTGCGCTTGCCGACGCCGGTGTTGATGCAGTTAAAGTAGGAATTGGCCCAGGTTCAATCTGTACTACGCGTATTGTTACTGGTTGTGGTGTACCACAAATCACAGCTATCTCTGATGCTGTTGATGGCCTAAAAGGTCGTGACATTCCAGTGATTGCTGATGGTGGTATTCGTTTCTCAGGTGATATTGTAAAAGCACTTGTTGCTGGTGCATCATGTGTGATGGTTGGCTCAATGCTAGCGGGTACTGAAGAAGCGCCTGGTGAAGTCGAGCTTTACCAAGGCCGTTACTACAAGTCATACCGTGGTATGGGCTCGCTTGGTGCGATGAACCAAAAAGAAGGTTCATCAGATCGCTATTTCCAAAAATCAAATCAAGCAGACAAGCTTGTGCCAGAAGGGATTGAAGGTCGTGTGGCTTATAAAGGTCCAATCGCGACAATCATTCACCAACAAGTTGGCGGCCTGCGCAGCGCAATGGGTTTAACCGGTTGTGCCACGATTGAAGAATTAAACACTAAACCTCAGTTTGTACGTGTTACTTCAGCAGGTATGGGTGAGTCACATGTTCATGATGTGCAAATCACCAAAGAAGCACCTAACTACCGCTTAGGTTAATAGCTTCAAATCTATTAAAATTACTGGGCTAGCTTCGCTAGCCCTTATTTATTATAGTCATTCAGGTAACCTGAGTGCTAGTTCTTGACTAACGAGACCCTCAATGAGCAAAGACATTCACGATTCACGAATTCTTATTTTAGACTTTGGTTCGCAATACACGCAATTGATCGCCCGCCGTGTGCGAGAAATTGGTGTTTACTGTGAACTGTGGGCATGGGACGTAACGGAAGAGCAGATCCGTGAGTTCAATCCACAAGGTATCATTCTATCTGGTGGCCCTGAGTCAACAACCTTAGAAAACAGCCCGCGTGCCCCTGAGTATGTATTCAATGCAGGCGTACCTGTACTTGGTATTTGTTACGGCATGCAAACAATGGCTACTCAGCTTGGCGGTAGCGTTCATAGCTCTGATAAGAAAGAGTTTGGTTACGCGCAAGTTGAAAAAGTCGGTAACTGTGCATTATTTGATGCCATTGAAGACAGCATTACCGATGGCGGTGAAGGCATTTTAGACGTGTGGATGAGCCATGGTGATAAAGTAATGGAAATTCCAGATACTTTCAAAACTACTGCTAAAACATCTACTTGCCCACATGCGGCAATGTCTAACGAAGAAAAGCGTTTTTACGGCGTACAATTCCACCCAGAAGTAACCCACACCCATCAAGGCCAACGTTTACTAGAACGCTTTGCGATTGATATTTGTGGTTGTGAAAAACTGTGGACTGCAGCAAAAATCATTGATGACGCCATAGAGCGCATTAAAGATACTGTGGGTGATGACGAAGTAATCTTAGGTTTATCTGGTGGTGTTGATTCATCAGTGGTGGCTATGCTTATTCACCGCGCGATTGGCGACCGTTTAACCTGTGTATTTGTTGATAACGGTTTACTGCGTTTAAACGAAGGTCAGCAAGTAATGGATATGTTTGGCAATAAGTTTGGCCTAAACATTATCAAAGTGGATGCCGAAGAATTATTCTTAGCGGATCTTGCTGGTAAATCAGACCCAGAAGACAAGCGTAAAGCGATTGGCCATACATTTATTAAGGTATTTGATAGCGAATCTAAAAAGCTTAAAAATGCAAAATGGTTAGGTCAAGGTACTATCTATCCAGATGTTATCGAGTCAGCAGCGTCTGCAACTGGTAAAGCGCATGTGATCAAGTCTCACCATAATGTGGGCGGCTTACCAGATGACATGGAAATGGGCTTAGTTGAGCCACTGCGTGAATTATTTAAAGATGAAGTACGTAAAATTGGTTTAGAGCTAGGTTTACCGTATGACATGCTTTACCGTCACCCGTTCCCTGGGCCTGGTCTAGGTGTGCGTGTACTTGGCGAAATCAAAAAAGAGTACTGTGACTTATTACGCCGTGCTGACGCTATCTTCATCGAAGAACTACACAAAGCCGAGCTTTACCATAAAGTAAGCCAAGCATTCACGGTATTCTTACCGGTGAAGTCTGTAGGCGTTATGGGTGATGCACGTAAGTATGATTGGGTTGTAAGTCTTCGTTGTGTAGAAACTATCGACTTTATGACTGCACGTTGGTCACATTTACCGTATGAGTTCTTAGGTCTGGTTTCAAACCGCATCATTAATGAAATCGACGGTATCTCACGCGTTGTTTACGATATTTCAGGAAAACCACCTGCGACAATCGAGTGGGAATAATTTTTAGGCCTGAAACGTCTGGCACTAACAGGCATTAAATCTTAATTAAGTCCGCGTAATTGCGGACTTTTTTGTTCGGAACATCACTGAAAAAATGCTCTGACACTTTGTTCTATAAGTCAAAATATGGCCCAGCCTTGATTCTGCGTTACCAATTCACAAATCAAATAATAACTGTCTAAATCCCAATGATCTGGGCTTAGGGCATTTTCGCGGTTCTCTCCTGAGCGGTTACAGAGTTCGAACTGACGACATTGTTGTAGTTGCGAAAGAGTCAATATATCTTCTTTAGCGAGAGGGTACTTTTTACCGATATACGTTACTTTACGTTGTCAAAAGCTAAAACCAAGCTATCGGTCAAACAACTTGATAAGACCATCGCCACTCGTATCGTGCAATTAGGGTCGTCAAACTTAGTGATGTTTATCTACTTCAGCTTCGTCATGGCGTTCCATAACATGCAATTTATGGCCTACGGAGACACCACGCAGTTAGCCGCATTTGCGATTGTTGGCTACTTAGCGAGCTGTTACTACTTCTTCGCTGAAGGCTTAGTCAGCGGCTTGCAGCCACCAGTGAGTCACTACTTAGGCGCCAAGCAATACAAACGCATTAGCGAAACCGTAAAACTGGCTTTTTCTGTTACCGTTGGGTCCGGTATAGCTTTGGTAATACTGTTTAACATTTTTCCAGAAATCTTTATCGGCATCTTTACTACAGGCAATGATGCATTACTTGAAGCAAGCAAAAACGGTATTCGTTTACACTTAATGGCATTGTTTTTAGATGGCTTCTTATTCATGGCGTCCATCTACTTCGTCGCCGTTGGTAAAAGCGGACAAGCCCTGTTTGTTTCCGTCGGCAATATGTTGATACAGTTTCCTTTCCTATTCATCTTGCCGAAATATCTAGGTATCGATGATGTTTGGTTAGCCGTCCCTTTATCTAACATTGCCTTCGCATTGATCGTACTGCCGATGCTATTAAGCAACCTGAAAGGTTTTATGTACATGCACAAACAACAAAGTTTCGCTTAAAAAACAATAAGAAAAAAATAGTAAGGATATTTTTATATCGACGAGCGTTAAATAACTTTGGGGCAAAAGCGAGTTATGAGTTTTAACAACAGAGTCTGCATCACTTAGTATGACTTGATATGCAGCTGGTCGCTCATGTTTTGATACGCTTTAAAAATGGACAACAAGTTGCGTATAAAAAGTGAATAGAATTGAACTTAACCGCGCTTACTACTGAAAAGAAGCACGGGCTTCGTTGTGATATGGCCGAATCATCAGTCTGGGCCAAAGCTGAACTAAAACGTCTGCGAGTAGCAAAAAGTAAAAAATGCTGAGCATGGATATATATGAAGGCTTATCCTAGTTTAGGTAAGTAATTATAAAAACGGCGAATTAGTTGGCTAATTCGCCGTTTTGTTTATTTAAAAAGCAGTTAAACTAAAAGAGTGATTTTTTTCTTTACCTTTAGCGAAACTTCTCTATAATTCGTCGTCATTGCAGGGGCGTAGTTCCAATTGGTAGAACAGCGGTCTCCAAAACCGATGGTTGGGAGTTCGAGTCTCTCCGCCCCTGCCACTTCTTCTTTACATAGCCTTGATTACTTCTTATATTGTTCCAGTGTTTAAATCTACTGAGTTTTTATGCATCCACGATACGCAGCTATTTTTGGTATAGAAAACCTCGAACTAAATCAGCATTTCCGATTACAGTCAGTCGCTGAACAACGTTCTGATGCACCAAGTGCAGCGCCGCAGGTAAATATAGAGCTAAGTACAACGCTATTGGCTGATTTAAATCGCGCTATTGCGCCATTAAAAATTAGCCAAGTAGTGCAAAGCGATAAGCTTGCATGGCATGATGGTCAATTGAGCTTACCAACCCAGCAGCTTAATGCTGATAATAAACGCGCGCTATGGGCGCTGATGAGCACACACCTTGATAACCTTTGAATCTGTTAATGAATTATCCATTGATGCGCTGATGCGTGTTGAGAACGCGTGTCACACTCATCCGTGGACAGTAAACACTATGCAATCATGTCTCGCTGGGCGTTACTTTAATCTAGCTGCGTTTAATGAGCAGCAACTTATTGGTTTTTATATCGGTGAAAAAGCAGGGCCTGATTTTACTTTAATGGATATCTGCGTGGCACCTGATTTTCAGGGGCAGGGGATTGCCAAACAATTGCTTGCAGCGTTTATTGAATACGGCGAAAAGCATCACGCTGAAAACTTATTTTTAGAAGTACGTGAAACCAATACTCGTGCCATCGCCTTATATGAGCAGGCAGGCTTTAGTGAAATGTCGGTACGTAAAAATTACTACCCAAGTAGTGACCCATCAAAAAATGGCCATGAAGATGCTATCTTAATGGGAATGACATTACTTTTTGGTTAATGACTGTTCTTGTTGCAAGGTATATTTTATCGCTTCAATTAAGCTCAGTGCCAAATAATCACGGCGGTTGTGATCACGGCCACGTAAATTATCTTCAAGTGTGGCCGCCGCATGGTGAATATTACTAAAACCAAAACAACCAGCACTGCCTTTTAAACTATGGGCCAGTGCTCTGAGCTGCTCCCACTCACCATTATTGTATAGCTGCGTAACGTCGGTTAAATAACCTGGCAGTTTTAAGCGATAGTTGTCGTTGATCTGTTGAAATTTATCGCTGTTTAGCAAGCTATCCCATTTATTTTGGCTGTCTTTTTCAATATTTAAATAGCTAACAAGCACACTTTCTAAGGCATCTTTATCGATAGGCTTAGCCAGTGCTTCGTCGCAACCGGCTTGCAAATAGGTGTTTACGTCATCTTTCATTACATTCGCGGTAAGTGCAATGATCGGCCCATCGTAGGCTGCATGGCGGAGCATTTGTGTGGCTTCTAAGCCGCCCATTACCGGCATTTGCATGTCCATAATGATTAATTGATAGTCATTCACCAGCGCCATTTCAACAGCTTCTGCACCATTGTTGGCTATATCAGGCTCAAGCCCCCATGTTTGCAGTAATAACTTGATTAGTACTTGGTTGTCAGGGTTATCCTCGGCGACTAATATATTGGCATCAAAGCTATTTTCTGCGAATGAAAGCTGTAAGTCCTTAGCGGGAGTTAATTGGCTTAACTCAGTCAGCATTGGCACTGTTTGTTGTTTATCAGCAGGTAAGTTACAGGCAATTTGCACGCAGAAACAGCTTCCTTGGCCTGGCGTGCTTGTTACATAAACATCACCACCGAGCAATTGTGCTAAATTTTTAGAAATACATAAGCCTAAGCCAGTGCCGCCAAAGCGTCGTGTTGTTGTTGTATCAGCTTGTTCAAAAGGCTTGAATACCCGCTCAACTTCTCGCTCTGACATGCCAATACCGCTATCTTTAATGGCAAATTCTATGAGTTGTAAATCACTGTTATAGGTAATATCTAATTCAATTAAACCTTGCTCGGTAAACTTCACTGCATTGCTGGCAATATTAATGAGAATTTGCTTTAAACGAGTGCTATCACTATTAATTATGCGCGGTAATGGTAAGTGAAAATTGATATTGCAGTTAAGTTTTTTCTCTTGTGATAAAGGACGAATAATCGAATCAATATCATGAACTAACTGCACAATATCTAGCGGTTCTTTTTCAACTGCTAATTTTTCGGCTTCGATTTTCGACAAGTCTAAAATATTATTGATGAGTTCAAGTAAGTGTTTAGAGTTACGTAATATAGTATTTAGGTGCCAAGCGTCGCCGGTTGTATTTTGGCTGTGTAATAGCTGCTCAGTAAAGCCCATGATAGCGGTTAGTGGTGTACGTATCTCATGACTCATATTGGCTAAAAAGCGGCTTTTTAATTGGTTCGCTTGTTCCGCTTGGGCAATGGCCACCTCGAGTTGACTATTCATGGTTTCAAGTGCTTTGGTACGGCTTTCGACTTTATCTTCTAAGTGATGTTTATATTCTTCAAGTTCGTCTTGATAATGACGAATTTGGTTCACCATGTGATTAAAATCATTAAATAATACCCCCACCTCATCATTATTATGGGCAGGCAAATATACCGACAAATCGCCGTCTCCTACTCGATGGCTGGCTGCCCCAAGTAACTCAATTGGGTTAAGTAGTAAATTACGTACCACAATAAAAATCAGCATCGGCAGGGTGATCACTGAAATAATCACAATCAAGGCGGTGATCAAACTGATCGCTTTGCCCGATTGATAAAGCAAGGCTTTGGGGATGGTCGAGACATAATAATAACCGCCGCTCATTTGGATGGCGTAAATCATCCGTTCAACCTTATCAATACTCGATAACTCTATGGTTGAGAGCTTACCTAGATCGGCTAAGTCGTGAATTTGTTGCAGCTCATATTCGCTAATATATTGACCGCGCTTATTGTAGTCTGAGCTAAATAATATTTTGCCATTGCTGGTCAGTAATAAATTTAAGGTATTGTTATAGGGCGCTTCTAAAATGCTGGTATTTAAAATCGATGGCTCAACATGCAACACAATAAACCCTAGTTGTTGCGGGCGTTTAAGGTAGTAATCAGCACTGTAAATACGTTGAATAAAATACAAGCTGGTAGTGCCATCTTGTTTTTGCACCATAAACTGTTGTTGGCGTAAGTTACTTTGTAAAACTTGTGAGAAAAATGGATAGCTGGTTGGTGCGGTATTTAAATTACTGGAGTAATAGGCGTCGCTTTGACCATCCGGAGAGACTAAATTTACGCTAACAATATCGGGGTAAGCTTCTGAATAGCTTGCAAATACATCCATTAGTGCGCCTAGACGACGGGTGTAATTGCCGTTATCGCGTAAGTCATCTGCTAAAAAGTCACTTAGTACAGGGGAGGCCGAGAGTAACTTTGTAGTAGAGTGGAATGAATCGATGTAATTGAACATTTTTTGTTGTTGCTGTTCAACAAAACGGCTAACAATGAGCTCGGCTTGTTTTTGTGTGGAGCTGGTAACGTTGGTGAGAGTAAAGCCACCTAAAAACAATAACGGTAAAATCACCAAAGGCGTGATATACCATAATAATCTTATACTTAACTTACTTGTTCTCATACCCAAACAAAATATCCTCCATGTAATCTATCAATAGTATGC
Source organism: Pseudoalteromonas sp. SR41-8 (assembly GCF_014163915.1). NCBI lineage: Bacteria > Pseudomonadati > Pseudomonadota > Gammaproteobacteria > Alteromonadales > Pseudoalteromonadaceae > Pseudoalteromonas > Pseudoalteromonas sp. SR41-8. The sequence continues at coordinate 3,905 of NZ_JACJEE010000004.1, read as the reverse complement.
GTTAGCGTAAAATTACACAAGTTTAGTGCGTTCGCTGCAGCAAACGGGTTGAGCTGATTTTAAACCAAGTTATCGGCTAATTACTTGCAATCGTTGCTTTTTTGGCTAAGACAAACAAGGTATAATGTGACTAATTCTATTTTATATTTACAGTGCGTAGCGAAGACCTGTGCTTAGGTTTGTTTTTGGTTGCGCCTTGTTATGACTTAAAGCGGCTTACATGTCTAATTTATTAAACGAAATCAATACGCGACGCACGTTCGCGATCATCTCGCATCCGGATGCTGGTAAAACTACCATCACCGAAAAAGTACTGTTGTTCGGACAAGCTATTCAAAAAGCGGGTACCGTTAAAGGCCGTGGCTCTAATCAACATGCCAAGTCTGACTGGATGGAAATGGAAAAAGAGCGTGGTATCTCGGTCACGACCTCTGTTATGCAATTCCCATACAATAAAGCGCTAGTAAACTTACTTGATACCCCAGGACATGAAGATTTCTCTGAAGATACTTATCGTACCTTAACTGCGGTCGATTCATGTTTGATGGTGATCGATGCGGCTAAAGGTGTTGAAGATCGTACTCGTAAATTAATGGAAGTAACGCGCTTACGTACCACGCCAATTGTCACATTTATGAATAAATGTGACCGCGATATTCGTGATCCGATGGAGTTGTTAGACGAAGTTGAAACAGAGCTAAATATAGCTTGTGCACCGATCACATGGCCAATTGGCTGCGGTAAAGAGTTTAAAGGTGTTTATCATATTCACCGCGGGGAGACCTTGTTATACAAAACCGGCCAAGGTCATACTATTCAAGAAGTACGCAGCATTAAAGGGCTTGATAATCCTGAGCTTGATGCAGCGATCGGCGATGAGCTTGCTGGGCAACTGCGTGAAGAGTTAGAACTTGTTATTGGTGCATCGCACGAATTTGATTTAGAGCTATTTTTAGCGGGTGAGTTATCACCAGTGTACTTTGGTACTGCGCTTGGTAACTTTGGTGTTGATCATGTGCTTGATGGCCTAACTGAGTGGGCACCAACGCCATTACCGCGTGAAACAGAAGACCGTACTGTTGTTGCAACAGAAGAGAACTTCACTGGCTTCGTATTTAAAATTCAAGCGAATATGGACCCTAAGCACCGTGACCGTATTGCGTTTATGCGTATTGTGTCGGGTAAATACAGCCAAGGCATGAAAATGAACCATGTGCGTATAGGTAAACAAGTCAGTATTTCTGATGCGGTAACCTTTATGGCGGGTGATCGTGAGCGTGCAGGTGATGCTTTTGCAGGTGATATTATTGGTTTACATAACCACGGTACGATCCAGATAGGTGATACCTTCACACAAGGTGAAAAGCTTAAATTTACTGGTATTCCAAACTTTGCGCCGGAATTATTCCGCCGCATTCGTCTGCGTGATCCACTTAAGCAAAAGCAATTATTAAAAGGCTTGGTGCAGCTCTCTGAAGAAGGTGCTGTACAAGTATTTAGACCGCTTATTAATAACGACTTAATTGTAGGCGCGGTTGGTATATTGCAGTTTGATGTGGTTGTAGCGCGTTTGAAAGCAGAATATAACGTAGATGCTTTATACGAAAGCGTAAATGTAAATACCGCACGTTGGGTAAGTTCGACTGACGTTAAAAAGTTTGAAGATTTTAAACGTAAGTGCGAAAGCAACTTAGCGCTTGATGGTGGCGATAACTTAACTTACATAGCGCCGAGTCGTGTAAATCTTAACCTATCAATTGAGCGCTATCCAGAAGTGACATTTAACCACACGCGTGAAAATTAGACTCAAATTTTAATTTAAAGCCCGCTAACGCGGGCTGGTAAAGGTAATAAATTACATGAATATTCGTACCCTACTAATTGAAAGAGCCATCGCAGCCATGACTGGCGCTGGCTTACCAGCAGATACTAACCCTGCGGTAACACAGAGTACCCGCCCACAATTTGGTGACTACCAAATTAATGGTGCAATGGGCGCTGCTAAAAAAATGAAAAGCAACCCGCGAGAGCTTGCACAACAAATTATTGATCACTTAGATGTAAGTGATATCGCAGATAAAACAGAAATTGCCGGCCCTGGTTTTATCAATATTCACCTAAAACCTGAGTTTTTAGCGCAAAGCTTAAAAGCGGCAAACCAAGATGCAAAGCTGGCTGTTGCTGAGCATGCACAACCGCAAAAAGTAGTGGTTGATTACTCATCACCTAATCTTGCTAAAGAAATGCACGTTGGGCATTTACGTTCAACGATCATTGGCGATGCAGTAGTACGCGCACTGGAGTTTCGTGGCGACACGGTTATTCGTCAAAACCATATGGGCGATTGGGGCACGCAATTTGGTATGCTGATTGCGCATCTGGAAGATCAAATCAGCCAAGGTGTTGATTTAGATTCTGTGGCACTTGCTGATCTAGAAACCTTCTACCGCGACGCTAAAAAGCGTTTTGATGATGAAGAAGGTTTTGCAGATAAAGCGCGTGATTACGTAGTAAAACTACAAGGTGGCGACGCGCATTGTGAAAAACTATGGAAGTTGTTTATCGCAACCTCGGTAAAGCATTCTGAAGAAGTATACAAACGCTTAAATGTAACGCTTACACCAGACGACATCATGGCTGAAAGTGCTTATAACAGTGAACTGAACAATATCATTAAGTTATTACAAGATAAGAATATTGCCGTTGAGTCACAAGGCGCACAGGTAGTGTTTTTAGATGAGCTGGCAAATAAAGATGGTGAGCCATCAGTGTTTATCGTGCAAAAGTCAGGTGGCGGTTTCTTATACGCAACCACCGATTTAGCCGCCTGTGATTACCGTTCAAACAAGTTAGGCGCAGCCCGCATTTTAATTTTTGTTGATGCGCGTCAAAGCCTACACTTCAATCAAGTAGAGCTTACTGCACGTAAAGCCGGTTTACTACGCGATGAAACTAGCTACGAATTTTGCCCATTTGGCACCATGATGGGTGAAGACGGCAAACCATTTAAAACGCGTACAGGTGGCACGGTAAAACTTGCTGATTTACTTGAAGAGTCAATCACTCGAGCTGCTGCTAAGCTTGCTGAGCGTGAGTCTGACTTAACTGATGAAGAGCGCAGTGAAATTGCCCGTAAAGTAGGTATTGGCGCAGTTAAATATGCAGACCTTTCTAAGCACCGAACCAGTGATTACATTTTCAACTGGGACAGTATGCTTAGCTTTGAGGGGGCAACAGCACCTTACTTACAATATGCTTATACTCGTGTACGCAGTATTTTCCGTAAATCAGGCGTAGACGCAGCAAGTTTAAACGCAGATGTCGCTATTGTTGAGCCGCAAGAAAAAACCCTTGCGCTTAAACTACTGCAATTAGAAGAAGTACTTGATCAAATGATCAGTGAGGCAACACCGCACGTATTATGTAGTTACCTATACGAGCTTGCCAGCCTATACATGACCTTCTACGAAGCTTGCCCAGTACTTAAAGAAGGCGTAGAGCCAAGTGTACGCGATAGCCGTTTAGTGCTGTGTAATTTGGTAGCGGATACACTGAAAACGGGCCTAGATCTTTTAGGCATTGAAGTCATGGAGCAAATGTAATCACCGTCGTATTTTAATCTAATACTGCGTTGTCCACTCGACTGACCCTAATCACATACAACTACGTATGCTCATAGGGATAAGTCGAGTGTCCGCCTTATCTTAGACTAAACTACTTAGGTGAACGTCTGCTGTGTGTAGTTCGCTTTAGCTGCGTTAATGAGTTTATTTAGCCTAAGTCACATACAAAATACGCATGCTCCTTGGCGGCATAAATAAACTCACTGCCTTGCTAGCGCTCCTACACTTGCAGATAATTTTAGGTGCTAGGTGCTAGGTGCTAGGTGCTAGGTGCTAGGTGTA